>NZ_CP176530.1:0-308386 GCF_046267985.1 Pseudobdellovibrio sp. HCB154
ATGCAGTTAAATTCAGCAAATCTGGATTCATCATTCTGGAGTCAGGTAAAGACTTCGATTAAGCAAAAAAGTGGGTCAAACCGCATTTTAGAATCCTATTTAGAACCCGTTGAATTCATTAGTACTGAAAAAAGAGATGAAAAATTTCACTTCACATTATCTGTGCCTAACAAATTTATTCATTTCTATGTCAGCGAAAATTTAAAAGATAAAATCGTCTCTGAAATCAAATCACTTATTACTGAAGATTTCGAGATTAATCTTATTGTTTCAGAGAAAACGTCTGTTGATTACAATTCATCATTACAAGATGTATTGCAAAATTCAGATGAATTGCTGCAAGTTCAGAATAAATTAAATCAAGCACGTCCACTACCCGTAGTGAACATGGAACTATTAGGTGAAGAGTTTACCTTTTCTACATTCGTTGTGGGTAAAAACTCTGAGTTCGCACACGCAGCGACATATAATGTTTCACAAAGCCCGGGTGAAGGAGATTACAATCCTCTCTTTATATATGGACCTTCTGGAATGGGTAAAACTCACTTACTCAAAGCGGCTATCCACCAGATTCACCAAAACTATCCACACTATCGTGTACTATATACTAGTGCCGAAAAATTCTTAAATGAATGTGTTCAATCTATTCGCAGACAAGAGATGGATAAGTTCCGTCTTAAATATAGAGAGAACTGTGATGTTTTAGTTGTCGATGACGTACAATATATAGAGCGTGGTCAAGCGGTGCAGGAAGAATTCTTCCACACGATCAATGCTTTTATTGAACGCAGAAGACAGGTGATCTTAGCCAGCGACCGCATGCCGAAAGATATTTTAAATTTAGAAGATCGTTCGCGCACAAGACTTGAGCGTGGTTTAATCGCGGATATCACAATGCCTGATTTGGAAACGCGAATAGCCATATTACGTTACAAAGCTGAAAAGAAAAATTTGCGTATCCCTGAAGATGCGATCTCTTATTTAGCACGCATTTCAAAACGTTCGATCCGTGAACTTGAAGGAAATTTGAACAAAATTAAAATGTTCTCTGAACTTCAAGGTGTAACAGTGAATTTAGAATTAGCGCGTAAAATTTTATCACATCACGAAAACACAGCGACTATTAGTGTTGATGAAATTTTAAGAATTGTTGCTGAACACTACAAAATTAGAATTACTGATTTAAAATCGAGCAGTCGTGCGAAACCAATCGTTGTGCCTAGACAAATTGCAATGTGGTTGATCAAAAAGTTTTTAGATAAGTCATTAGTTGAAATTGGTAAAACTTTTGGCGGCCGCGACCACACAACTGTGATCAATTCACTGGAAAAAGTCGAATCTTCACAGGCTAAAGATTTGCAATTTAAGAGTGATATCGACGATTTAGTGAACCAAATCCACAATATCACAGGTTTATAGCATGTGGATTGTGGAAACAAATGTGGATTAGTAATGGGATAACTTTGTGGGTAAAGTTTCCCCCAAAATTGAACCATGAAAACATTGAGCTAAGGGTTGAGTTTTCCACGTAAAAAAGATAGAAGTTTCAATAATTTAATTGAGTTTTACGGATAACTACAGCCCCTACTAATACTACTACTTATTTATATATATATTATTAGGTAAACTGGGATCCAAAAATTTAAGAACAAAAGGCTTTATATGAAAATCGAAATTCAGAAAAAAGATTTATTAGGATTAATTGGCAGAACACAAAACATCGTTGAAAAAAGAAACACAATGCCTGTTTTAGTGAACGTTCTTTTAGAAACCGCTAATAATCAATTAAAAGCCTATGCTACAGATTTAGAAGTAAGCCTTACTGACAGTAGCCCTGCCGTAATTAAAGAAGATGGTAAGGTTGCAGTGAGCGCTAAAAGCCTATTTGATTTAACTAAAGAATTATTAGAAGGCCCAATCCAATTAACTAAAAAAGATAATAACTACCTAGAAATTAGACAGGGTAAGTTTTTATCAAAGATTGTTGGTGTGGCTGCTGAAGAGTATCCAGTATTCCCAACTTATAAATCAGAAAACTTTTCTAAGATCGATGCGGCAGAATTTAAGCAGATGATCGATAAAACTATTTACAGCGTTTCTAACGATGAAACACGTTATCACTTAAATGGAGTGTTCTTTGAAGCTTCAGATAAAAATAACGTAACGATGGTTGCAACTGATGGTCACCGTTTAAGTTTAATTAAAAAATCTTTTTCTAATTTAACATTCAATGAAAAAGTAGGCGTGATTATTCCTAAAAAAGGTTTATTCGAAATTAAAAAATTAATCGAGAACACTGTTGAAGATGTTTATGTAGCAGTAGAAGGTTCTCAATTTATCGTTAAATGCGGCACTTGCGTATTAATGATCAGATTGATCGAAGGTAAATATCCGAATTATCAACAGTTTATTCCACAGAAGTTATCTCATAAAATTAAAATTCCGCGTGAATCAATCTTATCTTCATTAAAAAAAGTTTCTTTATTAGCGAATGCAAAATCTAAAGCGATTTTATTATCGTTCAGTTCTAATAAACTAGAAATCACTTCAAGCAACCCTGAATTAGGTGATGCTAAAGATGAATTAGAAATTGATTACGCTGGGCCAGAATTAAAAATCGGTTTTAACGCTAGATACATTGAAGATGTTTTAAAAAATATCGAACAAGACAGTGTTGAAATTGAATTAAACGATCAAGTGTCTCCAGGCGTTTTAAAAGCGTTTGGAAAAAATGACTACGTCAACGTAGTTATGCCTATGAGAATTTGATGCAATTAAATACCCTTGGCTTAAAAAGCTTTAGAAATATTTCTGAGGCTTTTCTACGACTTTCTCCACGCTTAAATATTTTTATTGGCGATAATGGTCAGGGAAAAACTAATTTTATCGAGAGTATCCATTTATTAATCGAAGGCGAAAGCTTTAGATATTCTGACTATTCAACTTTAATTCAATTTGGCCAACCCAACGCTTTTATTAAAGCTTCCGTGCAAAATAACGATCTTGAATACCAAATCCTGGTTAAACTTTTAGGAAACAAAAAAGAAGTTTTGGTGAATGATAAAAAAACCACCAAGATTGAGCAGTATTTGCCGCCTGTTGTGCTTTTTTCACCTGAAAGCTTGTCAGTGATCAAAGAAAGCGCTGATGAGCGTAGAAAGCTTTTAGATAGCTTAATCGAAACCAGCGTCAAAAATGGCAAACAGCTTTTAGTCGAATTTAAAAAAGCCTTAAGAACGCGCAATAAAATTTTAAAAGACATTTCTGAAGATAAAATTTCCCGCGATATGGGACTACAAACTTTAGAGAGTATTAATCAGATTTATTTCAATTTAGCAGGTAAACTGACGTATTTACGCATTAAATGCTTGGCTGATATCAAACCTTTTGTGCAAGAAGCGCTCGTAAAAATTGAAACTAAAAATCCAAATGTGACTTTTGACTTTTCTTATGAAATTTCCGACCAAAAAATTGTGGAAAATTCTGAGGAAATGTTGATAAATTTAATGAAAAAAAGAGCTCAAGAACTGCTCCCAGCTGAGCTTTCCGCGGGCATTAGTTTGGTGGGTCCTCAGAAGCATGATGTCATATTTCTATATAGCGGAAATGACTCACGTTTTTTCTCTTCGCAGGGGCAGCAAAGATCTATCATATTAGCTTTCAAAATGGCTCAAATCGTGTATCATTACAGGGTTAACGGATTCTACCCTGTTTTGTTATTGGATGATGTGTTGTCAGAGCTCGATCAAACTAAGCAAAGTTCGCTTGTTTTGGCCTTGAATGAAATTCAAACTCAGACCTTTTTAACCTCAACAGATATCGAAGTTTTAAAAAAACTGAACATCGATCGTAGTACCGTTTTCAATGTGCAAAATGGATTTGTACAAACTGCTGATTAACTTCAGCGGTTAAAGAAATAAATTTAAATATTTTTTCTTTTTTAATGTGTGAGAGGTGCTCATGTCTGAACAAGTTTCAACAACTGCCGTATCTGCAGATAAACAATACGGCGCAGATGATATTCAAGTCTTAGAAGGACTTGAAGCCGTTCGTAAAAGACCGGGAATGTACATCGGTGATACAACGATTCGTGGTTATCACCATCTTGTGTACGAAATTGCAGATAATGCTGTCGATGAACACTTAGCTGGTTTTTGTAAAAATATTTACGTAACAATTCACACAGATGGTTCTTTATCGGTAGACGATAACGGCCGTGGTGTTCCTGTTGGTCCACACAAATCTGGCAAAGATGCGATGGAAGTTGTTTACACGGTATTACATGCCGGTGGTAAATTCGATGGTGGCGCGTACAAAGTTTCCGGCGGTCTACATGGCGTAGGTGCTTCGGTTGTAAATGCGCTTTCTTCTCGTTGCCAAGCTGAATCTCATAAAAACGGAACTCACTACCGTCAAGTTTACCACAAAGGTATTCCAGATGGCCCAGTAGAAAAAGTTGGTCCCACAACTCGTACCGGTACAATTGTAACTTTCAAACCTGATTTAGAAATTTTCAAAGAGCCAGGAATGGCTTTTGACTTCAACACGTTATCAAACCGCTTCCGTGAGATCGCTTTCTTAAATGCGGGTTTACATATTTGTTTAACTGATGAAGCTACTGGTAAGAAAGCTGATTTCCAATACGCAAACGGTGTTGCTGAATTCGTTTCATTCTTAAATCAATCTAAAAAAGCTATTCACAATGAAGTGATTTACTTCAAAGGTGAAAAAGACCAAGTTGAAGTTGAAATCGCAATGCAATGGAATGATTCGTACTCTGAATCGATCTACTGTTACGCAAATAACATCAACACGCACGAAGGTGGAACGCATTTAGTGGGTTTCCGTGGCGCTTTAACTCGTACGACAAATTCATACGCTTCACAAAAAAATCTTTTAAAAGATTTTAAAGAATCAATCGAAGGTGAAGATATCCGCGAAGGTTTAGCGGCAATTATTTCTGTAAAAGTTCGCGAACCACAATTCGAAGGACAAACAAAAACTAAACTTGGTAATGCCGAAGTAAAAGGTATCGTTGAGTCTTTAGTAAATGATAAATTAGCTGACTGGTTAGATAGAAATCCTGGAACTGCCAAAACTATCGTAACTAAGTGTGTGGAAGCTGCGCGTGCGCGTGATGCTGCCAGAAAAGCCCGTGATTTAACTCGTCGTAAAACAGCATTAGATGGCGGATCATTACCTGGAAAAATGGCAGATTGCCAAGAGCGCGATCCAGCAAAATGTGAATTATACCTGGTGGAGGGAGACTCGGCCGGTGGATCTGCAAAAATGGCGCGTGATCGTAAGACGCAAGCTGTTTTACCGTTAAAAGGTAAAATCCTAAACGTAGAAAAAGCGCGTTTTGATAAAATGTTATCAAACGACGAGATCAAAATGATGATTTCGGCTTTAGGAACTGGAATCGGTAAAGAAAATGTTTCTGCCGATAAAATCCGTTATCACAAAATCATTATTATGACCGATGCCGACGTGGATGGATCGCATATCCGTACACTTTTATTAACTTTCTTCTACCGTCAGATGCCTGAAGTTTTAGAAAAAGGTTATATCTACATCGCTCAACCACCTTTATACCGTGCTAAAAAAGGTCAATCTGAGACTTACTTAAAAGATGAAGCTGCACTTACAGAACATCTATTAAAAACTGGTTTAGATTCTTTCGAAGTAAAAGGTAAAAAAGTTGAAACTGCTGAATTACGTAAATTCGTATTAGGCATCCAAAAATTCAACTCATTACTACACTCTTCATCACGCAAGTATGACAGAGACGTATTATATTTCTTATTAAGTAAAGTAACTGATTTAGAGTCGACGTTAAAAGACGAAGCTAAATTAACTAAAGCCTTAACAGAATTAAAATCTTGGATTGCAGCACAACCAACTCTTGGTGTGACTGAAGTTGATTTCACAGTTCAAACAACTGACGGAAAAGTTGAAGCAGTCGTTGAAACAACTCGTTATGCTGACCGCATGAAAACAGTTTTATCATCTGACATGATCAACTTCTCTGAAATCGTTGAAATCAGAAGCATCTGGAATCACATGCAATCGATTTCAAAATTACCTATGACAATTGTTAAAGGTAGCGAAGAACAATCGTTTGAAAACTATAACGAGTTCTATGAAGACATCATGGAAAATTCGAAAAAAGGAATCTACATCCAACGTTACAAAGGATTAGGAGAGATGAACCCAGAGCAATTATGGGATACAACTCTAAATCCAGAAAATCGTAATTTATTAAAAGTAACAATTGATGATGCTGTTGCAGCCGATGAGACATTCTCAGTTCTTATGGGTGAGCAAGTTGAGCCTCGTCGTAAGTTTATCCAAGATAATGCGTTATTAGTGCGCTCGTTAGATGTATAGAGGGAAATGTTAAATGGATTCAAATAACAACGTGCCAGTAAAAGGCGTAACTAACGTAGATATTAACAAAGAAATGCGCGAAGCTTACTTACAGTACTCAATGTCTGTCATCGTGGGCCGTGCTCTTCCAGATGTGCGCGATGGTTTAAAACCGGTTCACCGCCGTGTTTTATTCGCTCAGCACGAATTATCAAATACTCACGATAAACCTTATAAAAAATCTGCCCGTGTTGTCGGTGACGTGATCGGTAAATACCATCCGCATGGCGATAACGCTGCTTACGATACTATGGTTCGTATGGCGCAGGATTTCTCTCTTCGCTACCCGCTAATTGATGGTCAAGGTAACTTCGGTTCTATTGATGGTGATAGCGCGGCCGCTTCTCGTTATACGGAAGTTCGTATGACGAGATTAGCTGAAGAATTATTAGCTGATATTGAAAAAGAAACTGTAGCTCATGGTCCGAACTACGATGACTCTTTAGAGATCCCGTTAGTTTTACCTTCTAAATTTCCAAATTTATTAGTGAACGGTTCATCTGGTATCGCCGTAGGTATGGCGACAAATATTCCGCCGCACAACTTAGGCGAAGTTTGTGATGGAGCTATTCATTTAATTAACAATCCTGAGTGTTCAATCGATGAATTAATCGAAAGAATCCCGGGACCAGATTTTCCAACGGCAGGTTTAATCGCTGGTCGCGCTGGTATTTTACAAGCTTACAAAAAAGGTCGCGGTATCATTACGTTAAAAGCACGTACTGAAATCGAAACTAAAAAAGATCACGAAGAAATTATCGTGACCGAGCTTCCGTACCAGGTAAATAAAGCTAAATTAATCGAATCTATCGCTGACCTTGTGAAAGAAAAAACTGTTGAAGGTATCTCTGATATCCGCGACGAATCTTCTCGCGAAGGCATGCGCGTAGTTATTATTTTAAAACGCGGTGAAAACGCTTCAGTCGTTTTAAATCGTTTATTTAAATTTACTCAGTTACAAGTAAGCTTTGGTATCATTATGCTTGCGATTGATAAATCGAATCAGCCGGTAACATTTGATTTAAAATCAATGTTAGAAGCATTCGTTGATCACCGCCGTGACGTTGTAACTAAACGTTGTATTTACGAACTTAAAAAAGCCCAAGAACGCGCACATATTTTAGAAGGCTTGAAAAAAGCTTTAGATAATATCGACGCAGTAATTGCTACGATCAAAGCTTCTAAAGAAGCCAACCAAGCTCGTGAAGCGTTAATGGATAAATTCCAATTCTCTGAACGCCAAGCTGTTGCGATCCTAGAAATGCGTTTACAACGTTTAACTGGCTTAGAGATTCAAAAAATCATCGACGAATTAGACGAGATCATGAAACAAGTTAATTGGTTAAAATTCGTTTTAGCTGATGTTAAAGAGATCTACAAAATTATCGTTGGTGAATTAGAAGATATTAAGAAAAAATACGCTGATAAACGTCGTTCAGAAATCACTGGCGATATGGATGATCTTGAAGATGAAGATCTAATTGCTGACGAACCAATGGTTGTGACAATCACAAACACGGGCTACATCAAGCGTATCAACACAGAAGAATACCGCGTTCAAAAACGTGGTGGTAAAGGTCTTAAGGGTATGGAAACTCGTGAAGAGGATTACGTAACAGATCTTTTCACGGCTTCGACTAAAACTCAGTTATTAGTATTCACTGACAAAGGTAAAGTTTACTGGTGTAAAGTTCATAAATTACCATTAGGTAACAGAACTTCTAAAGGTAAAGCGATTGCGAACGTTGTTCAGCTTGCTGCCGGCGAAAAAGTAAAAGCGATTTTACCAGTGAATGAATTCAGCGAAAACAAATACGTTGTGATGTTAACTGAAAAAGGGATTATTAAGAAAACATCGCTAGATGCTTTCGCTAATCCACGCCAAGCAGGCATTATCGCTCTTACAACTGATCTTGAAGATCAACTAGTAGCTGCAAAAATTTCTGATGGCCAATCTGATATTTTCATCGCAACTAAAGAAGGTATGTCGATTCGTTTTAACGAAGATGACGTGCGTGGCATGGGCCGTTCTGCCCGCGGCGTAAAAGGTATTACTTTAGCTAAAGATGATATCGTTGTAGGTATGCAAGTGATCGAAAAAGACACGAAAGATACTTTATTAATGGTAACGTCTAAAGGTTACGGTAAACGTTCAGAAGTCATTGAATACCGCGTACAAAGCCGTGGTGGTGTTGGTATCATCACACAAAAAACAACTGATAAAGTTGGTAACGTAGTAGGAACATTAAAAGTAAATGCGGCTCAAGAGTTAATTTTATCTACGGATCAAGGCCAAGTAATCAGAATGAAAATCTCTGATATCTCAGTTCTTGGACGTAACACTCAAGGTGTAAGATTAATTAACTTAGATGAGAAGCAAGAGTTCGTTTCAGGTTTAGCTGTTGTCGATGATGAAGATAAAGCTGGCGAAGAAATCCACTAAGTTATTCACACTTCTATTGATGGCAGGCGCGATTTGCGCTTGCCAATCAAGAGCCGAAAAGTTCTTTCATTTGGCTCAAGAAAAAATCGAACAGCGTCAATTCTTAGACGCTGTTGATCTATTAGAAAACTCTGCAGAATTAGAAAAAAACAATCGTCTTTGGTCAAAAACCGAATTCGAGATCGCTCGTATTTTACGTTTTGAAATTCATGACTATAATAAAGCTTTGCTTGTGTACCGTGAACTTATTTTAAAATCTGAAGACGCTTCGATTCGGTTGTTATCACAAGAGGCTATTGCCGAAGTTTATTTTGAAAATATTCAAGACTACACAACAGCGGTCAAAGAATATCTTTTGTTAGAATCACTTATTAAAGATCCAGAAAAACTAGAACAAATCAGACTTAAAATTGCCCAGTGTTATCGTTATACCGGAAGTTTTAAAACCGCTTTAGAATATATCGACGTGTTTTTGGGACCTGCAAAATATGAAAAAAATGCGTTTTTAAAATTAAAGGCGCAGACCTTTACCTCACTTGGTCAATATGATGAGGCGGTTAAAAACTATCACCTTATTTTGGCCAACGACGCGAAATATTTTGCCGATGAAAATCTATATGTAGTGGTCGCCATGACTTACGAAGAAAAACAGGATTATAAGGCGGCCATCGCTTACCTGACCCACAACAAAGATAAAATTAAAGATCAGTCTTACTACGATCTAAGAATTAAGCGTCTAAATGAAAAGTTGGTGAATAAACCTTTCACAAAAGGGGTCCGCAAATGAGTACACCAAATTCCAAACCACCGAAGCAAAATAAGTACTTAATGTTTGGGGCGATCGGCTTTGAATTGATATCGCTCATTTTATTTGCAATCTATGGTGGCGAGTATGCGGTCAAGCAGGGCTACCCTAACTATCTTAAGGCTTTATTGATTGTCTTGGCCTTTGTTGTGTGGTTTATCAGTCTTATCACCAAGTTACGCGCGATCGAAAAAAATAAAGATCAGTAGAAAGAACCTTTAAATGATTAAAAAAATCGCAATTATTTCTCTGCTAACAGCCGTTGTGACTGGTTTAGCAACCTGGTTTTTTGGAAAACCAACGATGGCCGGAACCGCAGTGATTTGTCATCTGCTCTTGATTCTGAATTTGCTAGGAATTTGGCTTATTTGGAGAGTGGTTTTCGAGAAAAAATCCGTTGCCCTAGGGGTCGTCGTCATTATATTAAAATACCCGTTACTTGGATATATCGTAATACAGATGAGCCGCCAGAGTTGGTTTGATTCTATTGGCTTATTAATCGGATTTTTATCGTTTGTATTTTCGATTGTTCTCGTAGCTCTGTATAAGCAGAAAACTGTGGAAGCAGAAAATAAAGCTAAAGAAATTAAACCGTAAGGACGTAATATGCATTTTAACTGGACGCAATTAATCCCTGGAGTAGGTCACCACTACATTCACGTTGCAACTTTATTATTAGCAGCAGCAATCACAATTCTTTTAGGTGTTGTAGCTCGCGTAACTTTAGGTTCTGGCGATGCAGCTGTTATCCCAACGAACAAATTTTCTGTTCGCGGTGTTTTCGAATTCTTAACTGAATACATCTACAACTTAGCAAACCAAGTTATCGGTCATCACGGTCGTCATTTCGCTCCATACTTTGCAGCGATCTTCACTTTCGTTTTAATCAACAACTTCTTAGGTTTAATTCCTGGTATGACTCCAGCGACTGACAACTTCAACACAACGTTTGCATTCGGTGTGTTTTCTTTCTTAGCGTATAACGTGATTGGTTTAAAAGAAGGTGGTTTAGGTTACCTTAAACATTTCTTAGGCCCAGTGTTAGCATTAGCTCCGTTAATGTTAATCATCGAGTTAATCTCTCACTTTATCCGTCCATTAACTTTAGGTTTACGTTTAGCGAATGTAATGACAGGTGACCACGCGGTATTAACAGTTTTCTTAAACTTATTCCCGATCGGTCCTGCAATTCCGTTCTACTTAATGGGAATGCTTGTTTGCGTAATTCAAGCGTTCGTATTCACTTTATTATCAATGGTCTACGTGGCTCTTGCTACAGCCCACGACCACTAATTAACTGGTACTTAGGTATCAAGGAGAAACACATGAAAAAGGCAATCGTATTTGCTACAACATTATTAGCTTCTGTTAGCGTTTTCGCACAAGAAGCTGCTGCAACTGCAACTACTGGTTCAAACAGTGGTTTAATCGCTTTATCTGCTGCAATCGCTATCGGTTTAGCAGTATTCGGTGGTACAGCTGCTCAAGGTAAAGCTGCTTCTGCTGCTTTAGAAGGTATGGCTCGTAATCCAGCTGCATCTGACAAATTATTCACACCGCTTATCTTAGCTTTAGCTCTTATCGAGTCTTTAGTTATCTTAGCGTTCCTAGTTGCTTTCGTAAAATTACCAGCAGCTGGTTTCGGTTTCTAATTTTTTCTTTACAGAAAAATTAAAACTAAAAAGAGTCGGTTTAATACCGGCTCTTTTTTTTGCCCGAAAAGGTAGGCCGTACCTTTTTGGAAAGCGGCGTATCAAATAAAAAACCCACGCATTTCTGCATGGGTTTCAACAAAGATTCTAAATGTTAAAATCTAAATTATAAGTATTTATTCACTACAGACATTACTGAATCTTGGATCTTTTTAAGACCTGCTTCAGTTGATGACTCGAAACGTACAACTAATACCGGTTGTGTATTCGAAGCACGAGCCAAAGCCCAACCATCATTAAAGCTGATTCTGATTCCGTCGATTAAGTTTACTTTGAAATCGTCTGAAGGTTTTGAAAACGCTTCTTTTACTTTTTCTACGATTAAAACTTTTTTCTCTTCAGTGGTATCAATACGAATTTCTGGCGTGTTAAATGCCGGAGGTAAACCTTCTAATAACTGTGGAATGTTTTTTCCAGTTTGAGATAAGATTTCGCACAAACGAAGACCGGCGTAGGGAGCATCGTCGTAACCGTAGTTGCGATCAGCGAAGAATACGTGACCAGACATTTCACCACCGAAGGGTGCTTTTTCTGATTTAACTTTTTCTTTTACTAAGCTGTGGCCTGTTTTCCATAACACCGGAACGCCACCGTGTTTAGCGATGTCGTTGTACATACGATCAGAACATTTCACATCACCAACGATTTTTTCACCTTTTTTAGTCGCTAATACAGAGCGAGCGTAGATCGTCATTAATTCATCGCCGTAAATCATTTTTCCCGTGTGATCAACGATACCAATACGATCCGCATCGCCGTCAAAACCGATACCCACTACAGCACCTGTTTCTTTAACTTTTTTAGCAAGATCAACTAAGTTTTCTTCTACAGTTGGATCTGGATGGTGATTCGGGAATGTTCCATCTGGCTTTTCAAATAAAATTTCTGGCGTTAAACCCACAGTTTCAAATAGACGTTTTACGATTACGCCACCGGCACCATTACCACAATCAAGAACCACTTTGATTGGTTTTAATTGGCCGAATTCTTTTTTGTAACGCTCTAAGTATTCAGGAAAGATATCGTACTGTTTAGCTGATCCGCCAGGAGCCGTTACGTAATCATTTTCAGAAATGATTTTATAAAGCTGCTGAATTTCAGCACCGTGAATTGTTGTTTTACCAAAAGAAATTTTAAAACCGTTGTACTCTGGTGGGTTGTGAGAACCTGTCACCATGATGCCGCCGTCTAGATCTAGTGCGAATGTAGAAAAGTAACTGATGGGTGAAGTCACCATGCCAAGCATGTAAACTTCTGCACCAGATTCTACGAAACCTTTTTTAAGATTTTCGATTAGCGGAGTAGAAGAAGTTCTGGCGTCGTGGCCTAAAGATAAACGAAAGTTTTTCTTTCCCGTTTTTTTATGAACGAAAGAACAAAAAGCTTTTCCAAGGTAATAAGCAAATTCATCGTCGAATTGTTTGTTGTAAACACCGCGGATATCGTATTCGCGAAAAATAATTGGGCTGATAATCATATCACTAGCTCCTCTTTAGTAACTTCAAGTTAAGCTCAATCGCTTCTATCATAGAATTAGCGTTGGCTTTATTTTTATTAAATATATCTTTAGCCGTACCATGATCAACGCTGGTGCGCAGAAATGGTAGTCCTAATGTAATGTGAACACCGCTGTCTTGGCCGTGGATCATTTTAAACGGGATTAAACCCTGATCATGATACAAAGCCAAGTACGTCGAATACTTCGACCAATTCTCAGGGAAAAAAGCTGCATCTGGCGAAAGCGGTGCTGACAAGTATTTATGTTTTTTAACTAGCGGCAGTAAAACCTTTTGTTCAAAAGATCCAACCACACCCTTTTCACCCGCATGCGGATTTAAACCCAGTAGCCCTACGGGCTTACTACTAGATAGCAGGTCTTGTAACATTTTAGCGGCTGCAAAACTGGCTGTGAGTTTCTTTGGGGATAAGTCTTTTTCGACATCTTTAAGCGCAATATGATCAGTTGTAATGATCACGTTAAACTTATTTCCGATAAAACCCATAAACATCGGATTTTTTGGAAAGTAATGGCGAAAAATTCCGGTGTGCCCTACGAACTTATACCCAGCCTCTTTAATCAGAGTTTTTGAAATCGGAGCCGTGACTAAAGAATTCATGATCTTATCACGGCAAAGCTCTGTGGCTTCAATAATCCAATCAGCGGCTGTTGTTGATAACTCTAAATCAAAAAGAAAATGTCCATCTAGGGCATTAGCGTTTTTTAAAATATAATAAAAAGCTAATGCTGACTTAGCCGATTTAAAGGTAAGCCTAGAAAACTTTTGATCGATTAATTTGAAATAGCGCTTTTGTGTCTTTTCTTGGTCTTTATCACGAAATAAAAAAAACGAAGTGTTTTTCTGTGGACCAAGTTTTGCTAAAGCTTTGGCGGTCACTTCAAAGCCAATACCATCAGGGTCACCCGTGGTAATGGCTACCGCAGAAAACAACTTACTCATAAATTTTAATGTAAGCGTCTTGTTTTTTAGATTCGAACCAATTTTTTAATTGGCGTTTAAAGTTCTTTTCAACAAGGCTACCCTTGATCTGTTCTTTGTAGCGTAAAAAATTTGGGTCTTGAGTTACTTTTTTATCCAACACTTTTAAAATTTGAAAGCCGCGTGATGTGCGAACGATTTGCGAAGTTTCGCCAGCATCTAAATTCGCTAGAGCTTTTTCCATGTCAGGATTTAATTCACCCGTTTTAAATGAACCTAATAAACCACCTGGATTTGCATCGGGATCTTCATTGTACTTATCCGCCAATGATTCAAACGATTCACCAGCCTGCAATTTTTTATAAACCACTTCAGCGCGTTTTAAAGCATCTTCTGGAGTGCCTTTGCGTGGATTAAAGAAAATCATTCCTACTTTTAATTCATTTACGTTGGGTTTGTATTTCGGATTACGAGTTTTGTATTCGTTGTAAGCGTCATCATCAGTGATGCGAAGTTTCGAAACGATTTCTGTTTCAAAAAAGTTTTTACGCTCCATGCGGGCTTTTAAAGTTTTTTTGTAATCAGTGACGCTGAAGCCTTGTTTTTTAATGTAGGCCTCAAGTTCCGCTTTATTCATTCCGTTTTTCTTGGCCAAATCAGACATCTCTTCATTAACACGCTCTTCAGTAAAACTTAGGTTTTGGCGTTTGATTTCTGATTCAACTAATTTTTCACGAATTAAATATTGTAATTGAACCGAACGGTTAGATTTTAGATCTTCGATCTTGTCGTCTAAAAGCATCGTTTCATCAATTGAGCCGTCTCTTTTTAAGCGCGCAGGAATTTCATTTAAATCAGATTGTAAAACAGCTTCCGAGCCGACAGTGGCGATAATTTTATCTACTAAGTCAGCTTTGTCAGACTTTTTAGTTTCTTTAGCTGGGGCTGCAAGAGCTACCGAAGACATTAATAAAGCAAATAGAATGAAGTACTTTTTCATTCTAAGAATATCGCTTTATTCTTCGCGGGTTTCAACGACCAAAGCGTCAATAGCAGCGGTATTTCGAAAAATTTTATGGCGTTTAATTTGCTCGTCTAACCAGGCCGAAAAGCGCGCAGATTCGCGTAAAGCCACCACTTCAGCTTTGATCTGTGGCTTGACTTCAACAAAGGTACGTTGGAAAGACTGCTTGCGCTGAGTAACCTTGTAAAGTCGATAACCCTCGGCGACTTGAATAGGGCCAATTAGTTCTGATTTTCTAGAGATAAATAACGGCTCTAAGGGTGATCCTGGAGCGCGCTCAATCCAGCCATATTTCATGGCCCCTGGAGTTGCGCGGTCTAAAGAGTATTCTTTAAATAGATTTTCAAACGACGTTTTTCTGTAAAGCTTTTTGATCACATCAGCTTGGTTTTCATCTTGAAGTAAGATTGATTCAGCCTGAACAGATTCATTTTGAAAGTACTTAAGTTTGTTCGCCTGAAAGTGAGCTTCTAATTCTTCATCAGTTGGCGGCGTCATTTCTTTACGCAGAGTCGTAAACAAAACGTCACGCTTTAAACCGATCTCGACCGCTTTACGCCAATCTTGGTAAGACTTATTTTGCGAAGCCAATTCATCACGAAACTCTTTATCGCTTGGAAATTGCGAAATCGTTTTTGCCAGTTCCGCTTCTAAAGTTTTTGCATCCAAATTTAATTTTTGATCGGCAAACCACTGTTCAATTAAAGCATCGACTAAAAAATCTGTAGTTACTTTAGTTTTGAAAG
Source organism: Pseudobdellovibrio sp. HCB154 (assembly GCF_046267985.1). Classification (GTDB taxonomy): domain Bacteria; phylum Bdellovibrionota; class Bdellovibrionia; order Bdellovibrionales; family Bdellovibrionaceae; genus Pseudobdellovibrio. The sequence goes on from NZ_CP176530.1 coordinate 15,598, forward strand.
TTTTTAAAACCGAAGGATCTTTCGCAGATAAGGGATCAAGCTCTTTTAAACGGTTTGCTAAAGCCATAGAAAATTGGCTTAACGTCATCGTGCGGTTTTCAACCTGAAGAACAATTTTAGATTTTGTGCCGAAAGAAAAAAGATCACAGCCCGACAGCACAAGTGTCAGACATACAAAAAACCCCGCTGAGCGAGCGGGGCTTTTTCCAAATAAACTATTTGAATTTTTATTATTCAACCAACTTAGAGTTAACATTTACTGGATATTGCTTTTTTAGTTTGTTAAAAAATTCATCGAATAAAACTTTACGTTTTTCATCGAATACAGCCATGCGGATTTCACGTTTAGTGGCTTCTTCGTATGAACGCTTACCTGTTAATTTGAAGATATGGTATCCAAACGGAGTTTCAACTAAGTTAGAAGTCACTTCGTTAAGTTTCATTCTTAAAGCCGCATCGTAATAAGATGGGATTAAAGTTAAACGAGATTGCCAACCGATATCGCCACCTAAGTTTTTAGTTGTTAAATCGTCTGAGTATAAACGAACTAACTCTTCAAACGGACGTTTTGATTTTAAAACTTCGCCTAAGATTTCAGTCGCGCGCTTTTTAGCTTCGGCACGTTGTTGTTCTGTAGCGCCCGGCTTTACTTCGATTAAGATATCAGATACGCGGATTTGTGGGTTCTTCGCGTAGTAAGCTTTCATTTCGGCTTCAGTCACTTTGTTCTCTTGAACTTTTTGACCTAATTCTTTTTCAAGTAAACCTTTGTAAAGCTCTTGGTTTAAACGATCTTGAACCATTGGGTCGCGTTCAAGGTTACGCTTTTTAGCTTCTTGTAAGCCCATTTCGTAACGTATTAAGTCTTCTAAGAAAACTTTTCTGCTTGGCATGTTCGTGATTACTTGAGAAGTCACTTCTTTATATTTTTTATTAAACTCACCTAAAGTGATTTTTTTGTTGCCAACAGTGGCAACAACGTCAGAGTCTTTTTGCGCAAAAGCTGACAAAGAAAAAGCTAGGCCTAATGATAAAATCCATTTCATGTAGTAATTCCTTTTTGACAATATAGTCCTATATAAAATGCTAAGGCTTAGGCGTTTGCTCGACAATGATTTTAAGTTAATTTGGCCGATTGGCTGCGCGCATCAAAAAGCTGATTTTTAAGGGAATTTGCTAATTCTGGCGACCTTGGGTCAGTGTTTTTATCGATCGTAAAATTAAAAGGTAACCACAGAATATTTAACTGGGCGAAAGGCTTGGGAAGATAAGCCTTATTCCACGATCTTGGAAAATGCCAAGCACGATCACAAGAAATTCCGCCAGCATAAATCGGAGCTTTGGCTAGACGTGCAATTTCAAACACACCGGGTTTTACTTCATAAATGGGACCTTTGGGACCATCAACCGCCATGCTGCAGTTTGATCCGTCTTTGCAATATTTAAGTAAACCCTTAAGCGCAGTAACAGCTCCGCGAGTCGCCGAGCCACGCGAAGTTTTTGCGCCCAACAGTAATAAAACAGTGTTCATCATCTCACCGTCTTTTGATGTCGAGGTCATAGTGGCAATTTTATAACGGGAAACTAAAGAAATAAGTGGGATTTCATCGCCGTGAAAGTGCGCCAAGATCATGGGCTTTTTTTCTTTCATCAACGTTTTCATGTCGTCGGGCTCTTGAATTTTAACTTTCCAGGTCATCGACAATAACTTGTAAATGACCCAGACAATAAATCCTAAAAAAAGCCCGCGAATTTTATGCACTTTAAAAATTAACCAGTAATTAGTGGTGAAGAGCTTTTTTAAATTCTTCAGTTAATTTAGGTAAGATTTCTAAAGCGTCACCCACGATACCGTAAGTTGCTTTTTGAAAAATCGGAGCATTTGGATCATTGTTAATCGCAACGATAACTTTTGAACCACTCATACCCGCTAAGTGTTGGATCGCTCCAGAAACACCAGCTGCAATGTAAAGCGATGGAGCCACTGTTTTACCAGTTTGACCAACTTGCATGCTGTGTGGAACCCAGCCAGCATCAACAACCGCACGAGAAGCACCAACTGTGGCGCCTAATACGTCTGCTAGATCTTGTAAAAGCTTGAAGTTACCAGCTTCTTTAAGGCCACGACCACCAGAAACGATAATGTTAGCTTCAGTTAAATCTAATTTTTCTGAAGTGCCTTTAACGATATTTTTGATGATTGTTTTTAAAGAAGGAGCCGCAAATGCGTGCTCAGTTGCAGGAGCTGTTTTTGCAGTATCAGCTGCAGCAACAGGTAATTGATTCGCACGCATTAAAACGATTTTTACTGGTGCATTTTCAAATGTGCCAGTTGCAAAACATTTACCTGCGTAAAGGGGTTTTTTAACTTTTACATCGTCACCAGAAATTGTGATTTCAGTTCCGTCAGAGATAACACCTGCATTTAATTTTGCAGCGACGCGCGGAAATAAATCTTTAGCCGTAGATGAAGCAGAAGCTAAAACAATTGTTGCTCCTGTTTTTGTGATCGCCTCAGAAACCGCAGCTGTGAATAATTCTGGGTTGTACATGTCAAACGAAGCATCTTTAGAAAAGTGAATTTCTTGAGCGCCGTGATGAGCAAGTTCAGCGTTTGCAGTGCCTGCTTGCGTGCCTAATGCAAAACCTAAAACTGTGTGACCAGATTTAGCTGCGAATTGTAAAAGCTCTTGAGAGCTTCTTTTAAGTTTACCATTTTGGAATTCAGCAAAAACTAAAATTTTAGACATCGTCGACTCCTATAACACTTTCGCTTCGTCGCGAAGAAGTTTGATTAATTCAGCCGCTTGCGCCGAAGCATCGCCAGATAAAAGTTTTACCGCTGGTTTTTCAGCCGGTAATGAGTAAGAAACATATTTTACTTTTGCATCAGTCGCTGCGATTCCTAAAGCTGACAACTCAACTTCTTTCACAACTTTCTTTTTAGCTTTCATGATGCCAGGTAAAGAAGCATAGCGAGGCATATTTAAGCCTTTGTTTGCAGCAACTAATGAAGGATTCATCATTTGCACAACTTCTTTCGCTCCACCTTCAACGTCACGCTCAACCAAAACGCTTTCGCCTTGGTTTTCAAATTTAGAAACTACTGAAGTGTGTGGAATTTGTAAAAACTCAGCAACCATTTGTGGAACTGAAGATTGGTTGTTATCGATCGCTAACTTACCAGTAAAGATTAAGTGAGCGCCGCCCTCTGCCTTAATTGCAGCAGCTAAGGCTTTTGCCGTAGAGATAGCGTCTAATTTTTCATCAGCATTAACAACGATCGCCTCGTCAGCGCCCATTGCTAAAGCAGTTCTTAAAGATTCAACTGCGCGAGTTTTAGGACCAGCCGTGATTGCCCAAACTTGAGCTGTTGGATTTTTTTCTTTAAATTTTACAGCTTCTTCTACTGCAAATTCGTCATAGGGATTTAAAACCCATTTGATACCAGTTGTATCGATACCATTTTGATCAGCGGCCACTTTGATTTTTGTTTCAGTGTCCGGCACTTGCTTAATACACACGAAAATTTTCATGTTTAAACTCCTCTCGGCTGCGCCAAGAAATACCTCATTATTGTTTAATAAATGAACCCATTTGTTCTAGCGCAAGTGCCTGAAATCCTACAGTGAATTATCAATATAACGTGACGCAAAAATGCAGGTTAGTTTTAAGTGGCAAAGTGACAATTTATAGGGCGAAGGTTTATTGTAAGATGAAAACAACATGAGAAGGTGAAGTGTTTATGTTCGATTTTGTGAAGTCGACTGTTGGTCGAAAATATATCATGGGTATATCGGGCCTAGTGTGGATGGGTTTTGTTCTATCACACATGGCGGGAAACATGCTTATTCTGGTAAGCCCCGATTTGTACAATGCTTACGGGCATGCGATTGTTTCTAACAAGCCGCTATTGTACGGAGCTGAAAGCGTTTTAGTTTTAGCGTTAATCGTTCACGTGATGACGGCGATTTCTTTAACGGTTGAAAATCGTAAAGCGAAAGGTTCTCGTTATGCCGTAAGCGCTAGCGGAGACAAAGCTTCGACACTTGCCTCGCGCACAATGGGAATGCAAGGTTCAGTAGTTTTAGCTTTCATCATTTTACACTTAGCTACTTTTAAATATGGAACTCACTACGATACAGTAGTTAACGGCGTGCAAATGCGCGACTTACACCGCTTGATCGTTGAAGTGTTTCAACAACCTGGCTACGTGCTTTGGTATGTTGTGGCGTTAGTTTTATTAATGTTTCACTTAAGCCACGGTGCTAGTTCAATTTTTCAATCTTTTGGTTTCTTAGAGAGAAAAATGCAAAAAGGTTTAAGAAAATTCGCATGGACTTACGCGATCATCGTTGTCGCTGGTTTCTTATCTCAACCTGCTTACGTATTTTTATTAAAAGGAAAATAATATGTCTAACAAACTAGATAGCAAAATTCCTAGCGGCGCCATCGGCGAAAAATGGACAAAACATAAATTCGACATGAAGCTGGTTAATCCGGCGAATAAACGTAAGCTTTCTGTTATCGTGATCGGTACGGGCCTTGCGGGCGCATCAGCGGCTTCTTCGCTTGGTGAACTTGGTTACAAAGTAAAAGCATTCTGCGTGCATGAATCTCCTCGCCGCGCCCATTCAGTGGCGGCACAAGGTGGTATCAATGCCGCTAAAAATTATCAAAATGATGGCGACTCAGTTTATCGTTTATTCTACGACACTGTAAAAGGTGGAGACTTCCGCGCGCGCGAAGCTAACGTTCATCGTTTAGCAGAAGTTTCAGTTAACATTATCGATCAGGCTGTAGCTTCAGGTGTTCCTTTGGCGCGTGAGTACGGCGGATTATTGTCAAACCGTTCATTCGGTGGATCACAAGTTTCTCGTACGTTCTATGCTCGCGGACAAACAGGTCAGCAATTATTATTAGGCGCTTACTCTTCTATGATGCGCCAAGTGGATTTAGGAACTGTTGAATTATACACTCGTCGTGAAATGTTAGATTTAGTTGTAATTGATGGTAAAGCGCGCGGCGTGATTATTAGAAATTTATTAACTGGTGAAATCGAATCACACGAAGCGGATGCAGTTGTTGTAGCTTCTGGCGGATACTCAAACGTATTCTACTTATCGACGAACGCTATGGCGTGTGCAGTAACAGCAGCTTGGAAAGCTCATAAAAAAGGGGCGTTCTTCGCAAATCCTTGTTACACACAAATTCACCCAACTTGTATTCCTGTGCATGGTGAAAACCAATCAAAACTTACATTAATGTCTGAATCACTTCGTAATGACGGTCGTATTTGGGCTCCACTTAAAAAAGGCGACGCTCGTCCTGCGAACGAAATTCCAGATGCAGAACGCGATTATTTCTTAGAGCGCGTTTACCCAAGTTTTGGTAACTTAGCTCCGCGTGACGTGGCTTCTCGCCAAGCAAAATATCGCGTTGACGAAGGTCACGGTGCTTTAGGTGAAAAAGCCGTATTCTTAGATTTCAGAGATAGTATTAAACGTTTAGGTGAAGACAAAGTAGCTGAGCGCTACGGAAATCTTTTCCAGATGTATGATAAAATCACTGGCGAAAATCCATACAAACAACCAATGAGAATTTTCCCGGCTCCGCACTATACAATGGGTGGTCTATGGGTAGATTACAATCTTGAGTCAACAATCCCAGGCTTATTCGTAGCTGGTGAAGCAAATTTCTCTGATCACGGTGCCAACCGTTTAGGGGCTTCGGCGTTAATGCAAGGTTTAGCTGATGGTTACTTCGTTCTTCCGTACACAATCGGTAACTACTTCGCGAATACGAAATTAGGTAAAGTTGAAACTACGAACGATGCGTTCAAACACGCAGCTAACGAAGTTCAATCTGACTTAAATAAATTCTTAAGTGTTAAAGGTTCAAGAACTGTTGAATCTTTCCATAAAGAATTAGGCCACATCATGTGGGAAAAATGCGGTATGGCCCGTGATAAAGCAGGTCTTACAGAAGCGATTTCTAAAATTCAAAACTTACGTAAAGAATTTCACACGAATGTTAATGTTCCTGGCGAAGGCAAAGGCATTAACAATGAATTAGAAAAAGCAGGCCGCGTAGCTGATTTCATCGAGTTAGGTGAATTAATGTGTCGTGATGCTTTAACGCGTGAAGAATCTTGCGGCGGTCACTTCAGATCTGAATATCAAGTAGACGGCGAAGCTAAGCGTGATGATGATAAATTCTGTCATGCGGCTGCGTGGGAATGGAACGGATCTGCAGATAAAGTGCAAACTCGTCACCAAGAAGAATTAACTTTCGAAAACGTGCATTTAGCGACACGTTCGTACAAATAAGGTTGAGGCACACATGGGAAATGCAAAACCAAATATTAATTTAAAATTAAAAGTATGGCGCCAAAAAGATAATAAATCTCAAGGCGGCTTTAAAGAATACGACGCAAAAAACGTATCTCCTGACGCTTCTTTCTTAGAAATGTTAGATGCTGTTAACGAAGAGTTAATCAAAAAAAATGAAGAGCCGATTTTATTCGACCATGACTGCCGCGAAGGTATTTGTGGAAGCTGCGGTTTTATGATTAACGGAAACGCGCACGGCCCGCAAAAATCAACAACAGTATGTCAATTACACATGCGCGCGTTTAAAGACGGCGAAACACTGGTTTTAGAACCATGGAGAGCCTCTGCTTTTCCAATTTTAAAAGACTTAGTTGTGGATCGTTCGGCCTTTGACCGCATCATTAAAGCAGGTGGTTATATCTCTGTAAATACTGGAAATGCCCGCGATGCGAATAATATCTTAATTCCAAAACCGGACGCCGATGAGGCAATGGCTTCTGCAACTTGTATTGGTTGTGGTGCTTGCGTTGCTTCTTGTAAGAATGCTTCGGCAGCGTTATTCACATCTGCAAAAATCCAACACATGGCTTTATTACCTCAAGGTCAAGTTGAGCGCGCTCAACGCGCTTTAGATATGACAGCGCAAATGGATGCAGAAGGTTTCGGAGCTTGTTCTACAACTGGATCATGTTCTGCAGCTTGTCCGAAAGACATTTCATTAATCAATATTGCAACAATGAATCGTGAGTTGCTAAAAGCCACAATCACGAAAAAAGAAGAACACGCAGGCGGCGGCGACGGCTAGTCGTTTTCAAGAAAGGCCACGGCATGAAAGATTTTTTAAAAATATTATTTGTGTTAGTGGTCGTTGTGATCGCCTTTGTTTCGGGTCGTAACTATGGCGAATCATCTATTTTAGAATCTAAAGATTATAAAGAAACTAAAAGCAATCTGGCAGATAGTGCGCGCTCTGATGAAGAGCTGCGTTTGATGAAAGAAAAATTTCAAAACCTACTAGATAGCGCTGATCTTAAAAAAGCTGATGAAGTTTACGGTAAGATGATGACGCTATTTTTAGTTGATCTGGGTCTTCGTATTTCTGAGCAACAACAAAAAGATTTAGATACTGGCAAAGCGCAAATGGCGATGTGTTCACCGTCTTCTGCGAAAGCCAGTGTTGCCGTAAAAGAAAAGCCTGTTGAAGCTCCTGTTGAAACTCCAACGGCTCAGCCTGAAGAAGTTGTCGAAAAAGCTCCCCGCTTTTCTAAGTTAAATTCAGGAAGATTTAAATCAACCGAATGGACACTTGTTAACAGCTCTTCGGCTGAAGAAATTCTTAGAAATTTAGAAAAAGTAAAACTAACAGATATCGATGCTTTTTTAAAAGGAGCACCGCGAACTGTAGGTCAGGATTTACAAAAATATTTTGGAACTTTTCGCGGAAAGGTTTCGGCTATTGATGGTTCTGACTATGGATCTCTGGTAATTGAAGTTGGTCCTGCAGAAAAAGCTAATAATGTGACTGGTGAAGTTAAATTTTTTCGCCAGGGAAAAGTTCAATCGAACAGTGCCTTCACCACAGATGCTTGGGGTTATAAACCCGAAGGTTACCAAGGCAATATGATCAACGTGGGTGATCGTTATCTTCAGCTTTATAAAATTGAAGGCTCGGATAAAATTGCCGGCAATTTTTATGAACGTCTTCCGAATGGAACTACTAAATTGATTGGCAGCTTTGTTTTAAACCGCACTGACCGTATTTAATTATCAAGACAGTTGGGAACTTCGTCGATGGAATAGAGAGTTTTTGTCTCTCCGACGATTTTAATATTTAACGAACTTTCTTCTAGATAAGGAAAGCCGATAAGATCCTTTGAATTTTCAGGGTTTTTTGAAGCGCCCAATAAGTTCATTGGGCGGTAGCCTTTGGCCATTAATACTGAAAGCATCTCGTCATTCGTGTTTGGTGAAACAATTAAAGAGCAGGATTTAACTTCAAATTCTCCGATTTGACCGGCAAAGCTTGCGAGGGAAATTAAATTTAAAACAGCGAATAAAAGGCTTAGTTTTTTCATAAAACCATAAGATGCAAAAATTCTCGCACTTTTAAACGATTTTTCACCAGTTCTGATGTCTCGTTCTGAGATGCCGCCGAATCTTGTTATACAGGGGTGAAAATATTTTCGAAAAATTTTGTCTGCGTTTAACCTTTAAAAAATGCGTCATACGTCTCACAACCAGACGTTAGTTCATGAAGAACTAAACTCATCTCTGATTTGCAGCCTGACAAAAGTCTAAATACCTGGACCTTTTCTGACGAAGAGAATCATAAGTAGGATGCAAATGAAAAAAGTCAGCGAATTAATGAAAGAAATGGGTTTCAACCAAAATGCCCCAGTGGCAACCCAAGAAGCCTTTATCAAACATCTCATCAAAGCCGCTACTGGCGCGGATGTTATGACTCCGACCGAGAAAAAAATTATCCGCGATAATCCCGATAAAATCGTGCAATTTCCAAAACAATTAGCGTTCGATTTTTCTGATGAAGAAATCGCAACGCCTGCTAAAAACTCAAAAAAAGCGTAACAATAATTTTTATTGAATGGTAATTTCTCCTAGCCGTTTTTCCAGTTTCAGTCTGGAACCGGAATCTAGACTGCTCACAAATCGTGCGCATGTTAAGATTTTTTCAACTAGAGGGGAACCACCACCATGAAAAATAATTTTTCTAAAGTAAGCGCATTAGCTGCGACAATGATGTTAGCAGTTACTGCAAACGCAAGTTTTACAACTCAATCTGTACCAGGTGAATTCGTTGTAAAATTAAAACCAGGAATGATGCGTGCATCTACGCAAGCTCTTTCACAACAACTTAAGGGTTTCGTAACTCAAAAAATTTCAGGACAAAATATCGTTGTTGTTAAAAAAGCTGTTTTTGAAACTAACGACTCAGCTATCAAAGCATTAAATGAAAATCCAATGGTTGAAATCGCTGAGCCGAACTACATTTACAAAATCAACAAAGCTCCAACAGATCCTTTATATGTACAAACTTGGGGTTTATCAAATGTTGGCCAAGCTGATCCTAAAAACCAAGTCGGTGTTGCCGGTGTAGATATCAACGCTGAAAGAGCATGGGAAATCCAAACTGGTACTCGCGAAAAAATCATCGCGGTTATCGATACTGGTATCGACTACACTCACCCTGACTTAGTAGACAATATGTGGGTGAACGAATCTGAGAAAAACGGTAAAGCTGGTGTTGATGATGATAACAACGGCGTAGTAGATGACGTTTACGGTTACAATGCAATTACTGGAACTGGTAATGCAAAAGATGACCAAGGTCACGGTTCTCACTGTGCTGGTACAATCGGTGCTCGTGCGAATAACGGCATCGGCGTTGCTGGTGTAAACTGGAACGTTCGTATGATGGCTGTTAAATTCTTAGATGCTGGTGGATCTGGTTCATTAGCTGATGCTATCAAAGCTATCGACTACGCAACTAAAATGGGTGCGCATGTTATGTCGAACTCTTGGGGTGGCGGCGGCTTCTCGCAAACATTAATGGATGCGATCAAACGTTCAAATGAAGCTGGCGCGATCTTTATCGCGGCTGCTGGTAATGAATATAACAATAACGATAACTCTCCGACTTACCCATCAACTTACCAAGTTGAAAACGTAATGTCTGTTGCAGCTATCGACAACCGCGGTGCTAAAGCTGACTTTTCTAACTACGGTAAAAAGACAGTTCACTTAGGCGCTCCTGGTGTTAACGTTATGTCGACAACGGGTGGTTCTTATAAATCTTTCTCTGGTACTTCAATGGCAACTCCGCACGTTGCCGGCGTTGCCGCTTTATTATGGGCTAACGAGCCAAACTTAACAGCAGCTCAAGTTAAAGAAAGATTAATTGCAACAGTTCGTCCTTTAGCTTCTATGAAAGGTAAAACGAGAACTGGTGGTATGGTTGATGCTTACGGTGCTTTAACAAACACACAAGCTCCACCTGATGCAAATGATCCATCTAACTGGGCAACAGTTGCGATGAACTTCGCTTCTGAATCTCCGTATAAACCAAATACTGATCAAACTTTTGAAATCAGCGTTCCAGGCGCTAAAGAATTTGCGATTTATTTTGAAAAATTTAATGTTGAATCTGGTTATGACTTCGTAACTATTTACGATGCTGCTGGAAACAAAGTACAAACATTAACAGGTTCAATGGATGAGTCATTCTCGATGACAATCACTGGCGAATCAGCACGTGTTGTTTTTAAATCAGACAAATCAGTTGAAAAATCTGGTTGGTCAATCACGAAAGCAGCTTACCGTTAATATTTGAGTAAGTTTGTTTTGCCGCAGGTTCAACGAATAGTTTTGCCTGCGAAAGATCGATAAAATTTATTTCAGAAAAATTGCAAGGCTAAAGCTTTGCAATTTTTTTTTGCGCAAAGCACTTTGAAAGCATGAAGAAACATACAGCAAAACTCATACTTATTTTCGCAATGACAATAACTCAAGCCTGCTCTGATTTTGGTTTTTCAGACAGTGATTCAAAATCTGTTTTGCCCGACACTGCACTAACAGATCCAACAAACGAACCCACAATTAAACCCTACCCGCCACCTGAAGCGGCCGATCAAAAAATTTTATTGTTTAACGGCCAAGGTATTTCAACGTCTGATTGGCAATCGTTTCAAAGTATTCTTAAAGAGATGAATCTTGAAATAGAAACTGCAAACTCCGCACAACTTGAAGCAATGTCGCTTGAACAGTTGAAACAGTATTCATTAATTATTGTTCCCGGCGGAAAAGCCGCCACTATTAGTAGCGGCTTAACAGGCGCTGCGCGCCTTCGCGTAAGGCAAGCTGTGCGCGATTTTGGCGTAAGTTACTTAGGAATTTGTGCTGGCGCTTGGGCTGCCGTGGGAACACAAGCTAACACCAACACAGAAACATCTTACGGCTTTCTGGTGATTTACGGATCGCACTTACTCAACTGGTGGCCTGATGGAAACAGCAACGCTGTAGCTGATGTTGTGCCCGTGCAATTTGCCGACGGCAGATCTCGTCAGTTAGTTTGGTATGGTGGCCCCGCAACACCGGAATGGGCCGGTGGCGTTGTTGCTAGATACAGTGATGGCAAAGCAGCGATTTCACAAGCGTACTCAGGAAAGGGGTTTGTGGTTTTATCGGGTCCACATCCTGAAGCACCGCAAGGCTGGAGAAACACTGCCGGCAATGATCCCGACGGTTTAGATTACGACATTACCAAAGAATTAATTGTGTCAGCACTTAATCGCCAACCGATGAATCATTATTAAGATTTAATTTTACGATAGACGTTGAACTCTAACAGAACCACCAAAAGGACAACGATAATTTCTGCAGCTAAAAGCAATTGCCCGCGCCAAGTGATGCGCTCGCGAAATAAAATTAAACCTAAAGAAATTAAACAGTAAAATAAATTAGCCCCGATAATTGTAAGCAACATCCAAGGCTTTGTTTTTGAAGCGAAAAAATAGCACGATAGCGAATAAAACGCATAGATCGCTGGAAGCAAAGCCAAATTTTGAAGTGTAGAAACATTGATTCCTAGAAATAAAGAATAACGAATAAGAATTAAGCCTGTGAAACAAGCGCTTAAGACTGCGCCGATTCCATCTAAAAGAAAAATATTCTTTTCATTTAACCGCATATTAATGATGGCGACTTAAAAAATCGCGAAGCTTTAGATTCATAAACTCTGGAAAATCTAATTGGCAGCAGTGCGATCCGTAAGGAACCAACACATACTCGGATCCGTGAATTTGTTCGACCAACTCTTTTTGATAGCTTGGCGGAGTTAAAAAATCACGATCACCGGCAATGATTAACGTTGGCTTATCAATCGAAGATAAAACATTTGTCGCATCAAAATTTAAGAGTTGTTCAAACAATCTAAAAAATAACGGTAGTTCTAAGCGCGAAACGCCCCGACCGTACATTTCAATATCTTTAAATTGCGTAAGTTTAATATTAAATCCACCCGATAATGCGGCCACTTGAAACGCCACAGGATTATCAACCATCGCTCTCCACAGAGAATTCCACAGATCGGGTGCTTTAGCGTGTTGGGCTTTAATAAATTGAAAAAGTGGTTCAACAAATTCTAAGCCAAAAAGTTTTTTTAACGGATTACGGGCAAAACCATTGATCAACGTGAGTGATTTAAAAATTTCTGGAAACTGTTCAAATGTTTTTAATTGGTAAGGCACACCAAAGCTGTGACCAACAACATGCGCTGATTTGTGGCCTAAATGATTTAACAAACCTTTTAAATCAAAAGCCAAATGTTCAAAAGTCATGTTCTCTAAATTTTTTACCGGAACACTTTTGTGGTGACCGCGAATATCAAATAAAATCACTTGATGCGTTTTGGAAAAAAACTCAACTTGCGGATGCCAGTGATTCATTAAGCAGGCGATACCGTAGATAAAAACAATAGGTTCGCCTTTTCCGTGAACTTCGTAATAAATCGGAGTTCCGTCCATAGCGGTGTAATACCCAGTTTTTTTCTCAACAAATTGTGCACTCATTTTAAAATCGAAAGCTCCACTAAATTGGCGCCAAAAGACAACTGATCACCACTTTCAATGGGATGTTGGGTAAAAGGTTGGCCATTGATAAGAATCTTATCACCGCACAGAGTTTCGATGTAGGCCGTTTCGCCGACTTGGAAAAATTTGGCGATTTGTCCGGGTTGAGTAGGATCTTTGATGTTTAGATCTAGGCTGTTAAACCCCATGGCCCGAGGCCCGTAACTTAGGGTATAGAACTCATCGGTCTGCGGACCTTGTAAAAAGGTCAAACGCACCGGGTAAAGATAGAAGAAAAACTCAGTTAAAACAGGCTCCCAAGTGTCTGACTCTAAGAAGTCGACAAGCTCGTCTTCCCAGTTGTCATAACTAGGTTTAGGCTTTTCGATTACCTTAAAACCGGTCTGACCCATGTGAAATATTAGCCCACTAATTAAGCTAAGCGACACCCCTTCAGATGAACCAGCGCGAATCTTGTTGCCCTCTAAGGCTCTGATTTTCCACAAGAAATTTGGATCAAGATAGATTTCAGCGTGCACCGTCGCCATTTCGGGGTCGCCGAAATAACCTGACGAGAAAACAAAGTTTTCACGCATGGTAAGTATCTTTCCTTTTTGGGTTCCATCAAGAACCTGCAGAGCCAACTTCATGGTTTTCCTCAAGCTTTCGCAGAAAATATCATAGGCCTATGATCAGGCCTTGTCTACGTCTTGGGAGGGTGCTAAACCACTAGAACATTAAAAGTCATCCTTGCTCCACCCATTGGGGGTTGGGGCTTTAACCGAGAGGAATATTCATGGACCAAAACTTAAAGCGTCCGTATGAGGTTGTTATCCTTATGCACCCAGACGCGAACTTAGAAGAGCAAAAAGCTCTTTTCACAAAAAACAAAGCAACAATCACTGGTTTTAAAGGATCTGTGCACTCAGTAGAAACTTGGGGCAAAAGAACTTTATCAACTCCGATTGGCAAAATTCGTAAAGCTGTGTTCTTTCACTCAGTTTTCGAATCTAACCCACAAGCGGTTCAAGAGCTTGAGCGTACAATGCGTATCAACGATAAAGTTTTACGCTTCATGCACACTCGCTTAGATGAACGTACTTCTCCAGCAAAACACTTAGAAGCTTTCAAAAAAGGCTTAGCTGAGTCAGCTGCTAAAGAAAAAGAACGTGAAGCAAAAGCACAACTTCGTCGTCAAGCGGCTCAACAAGCTCGCATGGAAAGACAAGACGAAGAGTAGTAACATTTGGCCGAAGGCCAATAGGTGATAAATGCTGCCACAACAAGCCTCTAACAATAAAAAATACTTCTTATTAGCTGCAGTTTCTGCAGCTATGAGCATTATTTTTTCTGTGATGAGCGCTCCGTTTATTCGTGTGTTAGCAGCAACTAAATCCAAAATTTTTTGGTTGGTTGGCATTGTTTTCGTGTCTTCATTATTTTTTCTAAAGATGAACCTGGTCGCAATTTATGTAGGGACAATTTGGATGACTTTAGGCCTTTACAGTGAATTGGAAAAGAAGGGCATCACGTGGAAAAAATCAGGCGCCTTATCGGTTCTTGCCGGTGTAGCGTTTGGAGCTATCAGCTTCCTAGCGATTACGAAGTGGTCAGTAGATCACGAGTTATTCAAACAGGTTATTGATCCGCTCATGGTTTCATTAAAACAGGTTTTACCCGAAGAAAATTTCGAAACAAAAGCCGTTATGATGTTTATGCCGGGATTACTGGCTTCTGCATTGATCAGCGCATTAGCTGTTTCACTTGTATTCGAAGCTCAAATTTTCCAGGCCTTTCAAATCAAACGTGAAAGACTTGCTTCAGGACTTAAATGGTTGGAATTCCGACTACCCGATATGTTTATTTGGGTTTCGTTATTCTCTTTTTTATTCTCAGTAGTAGAAACGCCATTTCATTTCCTTCAAGTGATCGCCATTAATTTAGCGGTTGTAAGTATCATTAGCTTTTTCTTTCAAGGGATTTCAGTTTTTGAGTTTGCTATGCGAATTTTTAGAGTTGGCAGAATAACAAAACTGTTACTTTATCTTTTAATCATCACGTGGGCACTACCTGTAATTACAGTCTTAGGATTTGCAGATTATTGGGTGGATTTTCGCCGTCACATGAGAAAAAAAGTTAAAGTGAGTTAAGCCGATTAAAAGGCGTAAATAAAGGATTAAGACAATGAAAGTAATTTTACAAAAAGACGTTAAAGACTTAGGAAAAGTTGGCGATCTAGTGAATGTTTCTGCAGGTTTTGCACGTAACTTATTATTCCCACGTAACTTAGCTGTTGAAGCTACTGAAACTCGTGTTAATGAATATAATCACTTAAAACGCGTTGCTGAATCTAAAAAGAAAAAAGCAAATGCTGAACGCCAAGCGTTCTTAGCGAAAATTAAAGGTACAACTGTTACTTTTAAATTAAACGCTGGTGAAAACGATAAACTTTTCGGTACTGTAACAACTACTGATATCTCTAAAGGCCTAGATAAATTAGGTTTTTCTGTAGATAGAAAAGATATCGTTTTAGAAGAGCCAATCAAAGTATTAGGCACTCACAAAGCGACAATCAAATACAGCGAAGGAATGGAAGCTCCAATCCAAATCGCAGTAGAACGCGCTTAATAGTTTTTAAATAACTATAGAACCACCAAGGGCTGACACCGCAAAGTGTCGGCCCTTTCTTTTTAG
Source organism: Pseudobdellovibrio sp. HCB154 (assembly GCF_046267985.1). Lineage (GTDB taxonomy): Bacteria > Bdellovibrionota > Bdellovibrionia > Bdellovibrionales > Bdellovibrionaceae > Pseudobdellovibrio. The sequence goes on from NZ_CP176530.1 coordinate 31,208, forward strand.
ACTAGACCAACTGCATTCAGTTGAATGAGCGGCTTAGTTTTTGTACAGTGAAACTCCACGAATAGGAGAATGGCTATGACTAAGCTTTTCGTTGTATTAGGTCTTATTTTTTCAACGCATGCTTTTGCAGAACAAAAAACCAAAGGTGCCGTAACTGCAGCTGTCGAAAACAAAGAAATTGTTTTAACTGTTAAAAAAGGTTTTCATTTTAACGACAAAGCTCCGGCAAGCGTTGTGTTTGATGATTTAGAGGCTAAACACAAACCGTTAATTAAAACGGAACAAAAATTTACATTCAAAGTTTTAGAAAATACTAAAAAAGCTAAATTAAACTACTATGTTTGCGACGATGCAAAGACTGTTTGTGAACCACACGATCAAGTTGTTGAGTTGACCGCAAAGCGCGCAGCCACAGATGCTGCTCCTTACGAGCGTGCCGTAGCCTCAGATGCTCCAGCTAAAAAATATGATAAAATCACATTACTAAAATTTTCTGCGCCTTGGTGCCCGGCTTGTATTCGTCTTAAGTCAGAGACAATGAATAAACCACCGGTAAAGGCTTTACTTAAAAAAGTAAACTTTGAAGAAATTAATATCGATCTTGTTGAGAACGAAAAAATTTCTGATCAATACGGCGTTAAAGCCATTCCCACGGTAATTTTAGTGAACGAACAAGGTGAAGAAATTAAACGTTGGTTAGACTATCAACCGGCAAAATCTTTTGCTCCTGAATTACAAGCAGCCCTTAAAGAAACACAATCAATCAACCAATTAGTAGCGAAAGCTGAAGCTGGTGATGAAAAGGCCGCGACAACTTTAGGTTACAATTCTTATAGTAAAATGATTTGGAAAGATGCTGCAAAATGGTTTTCTTTTTCAAAAGGCGCTAAAGAATTAAATTATAAATTAGCCTCTGAAATCAGCTATGCATCTGATGAAATGGGCGAAACAGCTGAATCTAAAAAGGCTTACCAACAAGCTTTAGAAAAAGGTTTTACGCTTTCGTCTTCGGTTTTAGATCAAACGCGCTGGAAGCTCGACTACTTAGAGCAGCTAAAAGAACAAGAACGTCCGATTGAAACAGATGCGATCAAAGCTTTACAATTTCAATTAGCAGAAATTAAAAACAGCAAAGATTTAAAAGGTTTATTTGCCAAATCAACTTTAGGCGACAATGAAAACTTTGAAAAAGCCGAAGTTTTAGATATGACAGCTCGTTTATATAAACTAACTGACGACAAAGAAAACGCTAAAAAAATTCAGGGCGAATTAGCTTCTGCAGTTGATAAAGTTAAACTTTCAACGAAGCTTCCAGGCCAAATGATTTCAGCAATTTGGTATTACGGACAAGCTGGTGTTCCTGAAAAATCAGAACCACTTTTAAAACAATTAATCAAAGCCTACCCGAAAACTTACGTTTACTATCAACGTTACGCGAGCTTTTTAACAAAACAAAAACGCCATGACGAAGCTTTAGCGCAAGCGAATTTAGCTCTGGAGTTTAAAGAAGGTAACGAACCACAATTAAGTTTAGCGAAGGTTAAAATCTTAAAAGAGTTAGGCAAAAAAGACGAAGCGATTATATTAATTGATAGCGCCTTAAAAATTACTGAAGCGCATCCAACAAAATATAAACGTACACAAACAGCATTAACAGATATCAAAAAGAATTTGTTAAATCCTGAAGTGAAAAAATAAATTTTTAAATAAAATTGTTAAGATAAAAAGAAAGGGTCGATCCGCAATGGTCGACCCTTTTTGTTTTTGAAATATTATTTAAAAACTACTGAACGCGTTCTGGAGAAGTTCCGTAAAACACTTCATCTAAATAGATCAACAAGGCTTGGCGAAGCTCATCAACAGTCATCGTGTTGGGATCTACTTCTAGCGCTCTAATAGCCGCGAAAAGCTCTGTTTCGATAGTGTCTTTATCAATATTGGCTGCTTGAGAAAATACTTCTAAAACTCGACTCACATTCGCCTCCGTGCTCTTGTGGGTTTAAGGTATCTGTTACTCTTTAGAATGCCCTATCCATGGGCTTTCCGGGGTGATCAGCGTGTTGCTAACCGCCTTACTAAGCATCAGACAATTTCATTCGATCACTGGGTTATTATTGTTTCAATTTTTTTGCAGGTTCCGACATTTTTTTGGACCTTAGTTGGCCTACCCCTAGGGCTAGTGTGTAATCGTTATAATGCTCCTAATGCGCAGTTGACTATAAAAAGCCAAGAATTTAGGCAGCGGCAAGGTGTGAAAATCAGGCGAATTTCCCCTCTGGCATTGACTACGTCTGCACTCTGAAAAAAGAGCTTTGCCGTGACTTGACGACTTTAAAAAGGTACTCATATTACCTTCGTCATCAATGACAAAAGTAACTATTTTAAGGGAGACATTTCAATGGCTAAAGAATTAGGCGTACGTCCATTACATGACAGAATTTTAGTAAAAAGAACTGCAGAAGATGAAAAAACTGCGGGTGGATTATTTATTCCAGATTCAGCAAAAGAAAAACCTCAACGTGGTGAAATCGTAGCTGCTGGTAAAGGCCGTATCACTGAAGAAGGTAAAGTTTTACCTTTAGAAGTAAAAGTTGGCGATAAAATCTTATTCTCTAAATACGCTGGCACAGAAATCAAATTAGATGGCGCTGAATTCTTAATGATGCGCGAAGAAGACGTATTAGGCGTTGTGCAGTAAGCACACCACGTACCCAGTACAATAAATTTTATTAATTAATAACGAAGGAAAAAAACATGAGCAAAATTTTAGTATTCTCTGAAGACGCTAGAACACACATCTTAAAAGGTGTTAATACTTTAGCTAACGCTGTTAAAGTTACTCTTGGACCTAAAGGTCGTAACGTAGTTATCGACAAATCTTTTGGTTCTCCATTAATCACAAAAGACGGTGTTACTGTTGCTAAAGAAATCGAATTAGAAAACAAATTCGAAAACATGGGCGCGCAAATGGTTAAAGAAGTTGCTTCTAAAACTAATGACGAAGCCGGTGACGGTACAACAACTGCAACTGTATTAGCACAAGCTATTTACCGTGAAGGTGCTAAATTAGTTTCTGCTGGTCACAACCCAATGTCTATCAAACGTGGTATCGACAAAGCTGTTGCGATCATTATCGACGAATTAAAAAACATGGCTAAACCAGTTAAAGGTTCAAACGAAGTTGCACAAGTTGGTGCGATCTCTGCTAACAACGATAAAGAAATCGGCACAATGTTAGCTAACGCTATGGAAAAAGTTGGTCGTGAAGGTGTTATCACTATCGAAGATTCAAAAACTGCTAAAACAGAAGTTACAGTTGTTGAAGGTATGCAATTTGACCGTGGTTACTTATCTCCATACTTCGTAACTAACGCAGAAAAAATGGAAACTGTTTTAGAAAACGCATACATCTTAGTTTACGATAAAAAAATCTCTTCTATGAAAGATATGTTAGGCGTTCTTGAAGCTGTTGCTAAACAAGGCCGTCCATTATTAATCATCGCTGAAGATGTTGATGGTGAAGCATTAGCTACTTTAGTAGTTAATAAATTACGTGGCACTTTACACGTATGTGCTGTTAAAGCTCCAGGCTTTGGTGACCGTCGTAAAGCTATGTTAGAAGACATCGCTATCTTAACAAACGCACAAGTTATCTCTGAAGACTTAGGAATGAAACTTGAGCAAGCTAATGCGACTCACTTAGGTATCGCAAAACGCGTTGTTGTAGATAAAGACAACACAACAATCATCGATGGTAACGGTAAAAAAGCCGATATCACGGCTCGTGTTAACCAAATCAAAGCTCAAGTTGAAGAAACAACTTCTGACTACGATAAAGAAAAACTTAAAGAGCGCTTAGCTAAATTAGCTGGTGGTGTTGCTGTTATCCACGTTGGTGCTCCTTCTGAAGTTGAAATGAAAGAGAAAAAAGCCCGTGTTGAAGATGCATTAAATGCAACTCGCGCAGCTGTTGAAGAAGGTATCGTAGCTGGTGGTGGTACTGCTTTATTACGCGCTTCTCAACAAATCTCTAAAGGCAAATTTAACGACGAAGAAAAATTCGGCGCAAACATCATCAAACGTGCTTGCGAAGAGCCTATCCGTCAAATCGCTACAAACGCAGGTCTTGATGGCGCTATCGTTGTAAACAACATCTTACAAGATAAATCAGCAAGCTACGGTTACAACGCTTACTCTGATGAATACACTGATTTATTAAAAGACGGTGTTATGGATCCAGTAAAAGTTGTTCGTTGCGCATTAACAAACGCAGCATCAGTTTCTTCGTTAATGTTAACGACTGAAACAATGATCGCTGAAGCTCCGAAAAAAGAAGCTCCAGCTATGCCAGGTGGCGATCACCACGGTATGGGTGGCATGGGCGGCATGATGTAGTCTAAGACTGCATCAGCGTCTATAGATCCAAATTCAAATACGAATTTAAAAACCCAAGGTATAAAAACCTTGGGTTTTTTATTTTGAGCGCAGAATTAATTTTATAATTTGATAACCTGAAATACCGAACACTTGTTGCCAGATAGTTGAAAAGGAATGCTCAGTAATTTCGTCGCAAGACTTGCGGCTTTTCTTAAGTGTGAAATCGAATAATCATAAGGGTTTTCAAAAATATCAGGGCTTATAATATCAAGATCTTTCATTTCTTCGAGATCAAATTCAGTCAATAATTTAAAATCAGAATACTTAATACCGACTGAGGCTGGCGATACCGAGAGAGATAATCCAAGGGCCCCACCGACCGAATCACAACCCGTTAATGAGTTTCGCAGAATATTTGTGAGAGTTCGTAATTGATAAAAATTATTGTTATCTAAAAAATCACTGAGCGCTTGCGAGTTTAAATACGCGAGAAACTCTTTTGATAAAGAATGATTAGAGTGCGCAAGTCGCGCGATAAGTTCATTGAGTCGATCAGATAATCTTTGTGATGAGCTGCTACGTTTAGCTAAGACTTGGTGAGCGATGCTGTATAAAAAGAGCATTCCCGCCGTGTCGGCGTGTTCTGCCAAATAACCTAATTCGCGCGAAAGTTTAGCTGCAGATAATTTATTAGACTCGATAGCGTCGTTAAGCCCGTCTTTAAACTTAGGGTAATTTAAGCCGATGTTATAGCTTGCGCTGGCTCCGGCAGGTAGCCCCGCTGCTTCAGCACTCAGCCCTGCAAAGGCCCCTAAAAACCCACCACTATAATGTTCGTTCGACTGACACGCCAAAGTTTTTCCAACAGATAAATCAACTCCCACACCTACATCCGTGCGTGCGGAAACTCCTGGAGCGCAAAACACACCGATGCTTTTTTCGTGGACCGCAAACTCAAGCATTTTGCTTACGCCTACACCGACAAAGGCGTCAGCAGAAACTCCAACTGTCACATGCTCAATAGCCCGACCTGTACGATCAATCAGATTATTTTTAATAGAACCGATTTTATTAAACATTTCACGAAGTTTAGATTTATTCTCCACATCCATGAAGACTTCTGGGTTTAATTCAACGATTTCTGTTTTTTGTTGGTACTCGCTCATCTCTTCCGACGAGGTCATTCGTTCTTGTTCAGATTTTTGTGATGAGGTGGCACAGTTTTGCAGAAACAAAATTGAAATAAAAAGAACGAAGATTTTTTTCATTTTTTAGATGCTCCTGCTTTCTATTTTATATCGATGTTGGTTTATATAAACGCGACCCATCCGTGTTCTAGACTTACGGCCAAGCAGGCTTGGGTTTTTCTGAGGTGTTTGCTAACCTTTTTAGAGATGAATACGGCCGAGCAAAAGCTTAAAGAGCTTAATAAAAACAGAAATCTGCAGATCGTTGGTGATACAAAGATAAGAGCGGAGGTTTCATCCTTAGCAAAATGCTATGTGATGGATGAAAATGAACAGATCACATTACTTGGTGATTTGTGGAAAAAAGACACTGTGCTTTTAGTTTTTTTGCGCCATTTCGCCTGTGCCGCTTGTCGTGCGCATGTTCGTCAAATTTTAGAAAACAAAGAAAGCCTTGAAAGTAAAGGCGTGAAAATTTATTTCATTGGCAATGGCACTCCTCATTTTATGCGTGGTTTTCAAGAACAGTTTAATCTACAAGAAGCAAAAATTTTTACAGATCCTTCTTTAAAATCATTTGATGCAGCTGGGTTTAAACGCGGTTTTTGGATTGATCCAGGAAATATGCATACCCGCCCTGAATTTATCACGCAGGCGATTTTTCACACGATGAAAAAAACGGGTTCAGGAAATGTTTGGCAGCTTGGTGGGATCTTAGCGATTCAGGCCGGCGGCAAAATCACATACCAATACACAAGCCAAACAATGGACGATCATCCACCAAGTAAAGATATCGTCGTCGAATAATACACAAACAGCGTCATTGCGATTTCATCACTTCCCTCCTGTGGAAAATTAAGTGCAAAATAAATTTCGGAGGAAATTTATGAAGCACCTATATCTAGTGGTCACACTTTTATTTTCATTATCATCTTTGGCCAAAGTGTCTGTGGAAAAAGTTGAGTATAAAGACGGAGAAACAACTCTTGAAGGTCTATTAGTTGTAGATTCTGCAAAACTTAAAAATAAAAAGGGCCCAGGTGTTGTCGTATTTCACGATTGGAAAGGCGTTGGCCCCTACGTACAAATGCGCGCCGAACAATTAGCTGAAATGGGTTACGTGGCTTTTGTAGCCGATGTTTATGGTAAAGGCGTTCGTCCGAAAGATAACAAAGAAGCTGGTGCTCAAGCTGGTAAATACAAAGGTGACCGCAGTCTTATGCGTTCACGTGTAAAGGCCGCTTACGATGAGTTAGCTAAATCTAAATATGTAGTAAGTGATAAAATTTCTGCCACAGGTTATTGCTTTGGTGGCACAGCGGCTCTTGAAGGAGCTCGTATGGGTTTACCACTAAAAGGTGTTGTCAGCTTTCACGGTGGCTTAAGCTCAGACAATCCTGAAGATGCGAAAAAAATTAAAGCCAAAGTTTTGGTGCTTCACGGGGCGATTGATCCAAATGTTCCGCCTGATGAAGTGGAACAATTTCAAAAAGAAATGAACGATGCCAAAGTTGATTACCAATTAACGGCCTATGCGAATGCAGTTCATTCATTTACCCATAAAGAAGCAGGTAATGATATTTCTAAAGGGGCCGCTTACAATGAATTAGCCGATAAACGTTCTTTCGTGGCGGCGAAAAACTTTTTAGAAGAAGTCTCAAAGTAAATAAAGAGCAATACTGAAATATTGAAAAATACTTCCACCCATCACGAATAAATGCCAGATGCCGTGGAAGTGTTTGAATTTTTCATCTAAGACAAAAAAGAAAACGCCTACGGTATAAAAGATACCGCCAACCGCTAAAAGCACGACACCTGGAAAAGCCAGGGCTAACATCAAATCTTTAATGGCAAAAACAATCAGCCATCCCATAAATAGATAAATCAATAACGACGGAATTCTCGTTATTTTTGCCAGAGTAAATTCACAGGCAATACCGATAGCCGCTAAACTCCAGATAATTCCAAAGATCCACCACCCGACATTTCCTTTTAAAGTCACTAAAGTAAATGGGGTATAAGAGCCTGCGATAAATAAGTAGATTGAGATGTGATCAAGCTTTTGTAAGATGGCTTTGGGTCTTGCGCCCGGAATGCTGTGATACAAAGTCGAAATTCCGTACAACAGAATTAACATAGCTCCGTAAATACTGGTGCCGACAATCTTTAAAAGATCACCTTGAACTGTAGCTAAAGTAATTAAAACTGAAGCCCCGGCGACCGCAAATAACAAACCAACAAGATGAGAAATACTGTTAAAGCGTTCGCCGTGATAGATAAAAACCTCGATGACTAATTAGTTATGGGGAGCTTGCGCGTACATGCGATCTTCAAACGCCGTAAGTGCTGCTTTTGCGCCTTCGCCCATGGCAATTACGATCTGCTTAAAAGGTGTTGTTGTTACATCACCGGCAGCGTAAATGTTTTTAGCCGAAGTACGCCCTTTGTTATCTACTACAATTTCACCGAACTTGTTAGTCTCAACAACATCTTTAGCAAATTGGCTATTAGGTAATAAACCGATTTGCACGAACACGCCCTCTAACGTTTCTGTTTCAGTCGTATTTGTGTTGCGGTCTAAGTATTCTAACGCAGTTACCTGCTGGCCATTGCCCACAACTTGTGTGGTTTTAGCCGAAGTAATAATTTTTGCATTCGGTAATGATTTTAGTTTTTCAACTAACACAGCATCGGCTTTAAGCGTGTCATTATATTCAAACAACACGACTTCGCTCACGATGCCTGCTAAGTCGATGGCGGCTTCAACGCCTGAATTACCACCACCGATCACTGCGATTTTCTTACCTTTATAAAAAGGACCATCACAGTGCGGGCAGAACGCAACGCCACGGCCTAAATATTCTTTTTCACCCGGAATATTTAATTCACGCCATTTAGCGCCAGTCGTAATAATGATCGAACCGGCTTTTAAAAATTCGCCGCTTTCAAGATGAATAATGTTTTCATCTTTATCGATTCTTGAAACTCTACGGTGTTCTAATAATTTTACCGGATAACTTAAAACGTGTTGGTTTAACTGCGCTGCTAATTGTGGGCCCTCTGTGTAAACCACAGAGATTAAGTTTTCGATACCTTTAGTATCTTGAACTTGTCCACCGAAGCGTTCTGCGATTAAGGCTGTTTTTAAACCTTTACGCACACTGTAAATAGCGGCCGACGCGCCCGCAGGGCCACCGCCGATCACCACGACATCGTAATCACCAAGATTTGCGTCAGCACCCGATAATTTTGCTTTTGAATCATCAATACCAAAATGTTCTTCGATAGTTTTCATGATTTCAGCGAAGTTAGCGCGACCAGAATGAATCATTTTTCCGTCGACCACAACACTTGGAACACCTTGAATACCTAAAGCCGAAATTTCTTCTTGCGCGTAAGCGCCATCAATTGTTTCGTGATGAAAGTCATCATGGTTAAGCGCCATTAAGTTTAACGCTTGCACCACCACCGGACAGTTTTCACAATCCAACGACATATAAGTTTTTACGCGAATAGGTCCGCGTAAAGATTTAATACGTTGTAAAATCATCGCATCCGGAAGTTTTCCTTTTCCGTCAGCGTTTAAAATTCCTAAAATTAAAGATGTAAATTCATGTCCACCAGGAATTCCTGTAAAGAATACGCCAGTCGACTTTCCGTTTTTATGAATCGTAAAGCGTGGAGGTGCGTTGACTGCAGCAGATGCTGGATCAAATTTCGCAGAAATTTTTGGGCTTGTTTCAGCCACTCCAGTTAACATTTCAACAAGTTCATTTTGGTTTGTATGTGTACTTGGTTGGTAAACCAGATCAATTTGATTTTCTAAATTTGCAAATACACTTTTAAGTTGTTCTTTTAAATCGGCATCTAACATGAGAGACCTCCTTGAAAAAAATGGGGCTTAAACTAAAGCCTAAGCCCCGTAAGAGGAATAAGTAAAAACTAGATTTTACCAACTAAGTCTAAACCTGGTTTTAAAGTTTTTGCGCCTGGAGTCCATTTCGCAGGGCAAACTTCGTTCGGGTGAGCTGCTACGAATTGTGCTGCTTGAACTTTACGAAGTAATTCATCAGCGTTACGACCGATACCGTTGTCGTTCACTTCAGCTAATTTAATGTGACCTTCTGGATTTACTAAGAAAGTACCACGGTAAGCCATACCAGCTTCTTCGATGTAAACACCGAATGCGCGAGATAAGTGACCAGTTGGGTCTGCTAACATTGGGTATTTGATTTTTTTGATAGTTTCAGAAGTGTCGTGCCAAGCTTTGTGTGTGAAGTGAGTGTCAGTAGAAACACCGTAAACTTCAACGCCAAGTTTTTGGAATTCAGCGTATTTATCAGCCATGTCACCTAATTCTGTAGGGCAAACAAATGTAAAGTCTGCTGGGTAGAAAAAGAAAACTGACCATTTACCGTTAAGGTCTGCGCTAGATACAGTTTTGAAGCTGTTGTTGTGATAAGCCTGAACTTTAAAGTCAGTTACCTTTGTATTAATTAATGTTGCTGCCACGTGGGCCTCCCTTGTGTGTTGTTATGGTTAATTTAAAAACCAGATAAATAATATTAAGTTAATACTGCCAGTACAAATCTGTAAAATCTATGACAAAAGAAATAAAATAGATATAATCTATAATGCATAAGATAGGCCTTATTGCTTCCTGGACTTTTGGGGCAAATTTGTCGAACTGCTGCACATTATTTTAAAACTTCTTCTTAAATTAAGAATCTTTAGGTAAGAATTTTTATTCAGCCTAGAAACTCATTAAGATTAATAACAGTTCAATGTTTTTTATTTATGAAAACAATACGGAGGTTTTCAGCTATGTTACGTTTTCTATATGTTGTAATGTCTTTGGCAGTAACTCTACTTTGCCTTCCCAAGGCCTTAGCACAAAATGCTGTGGGTTTAACTTTAGGTGGCCCTACATATATTCACTTTACCCATGGGCTGGGCGGTCCATCGGCAATCGAAGCCGGGGTTTCGTTTTCTTATAACCATGCCACACATATATATGGTGATTATTTGATTGAAACTCATGCTCCGCTGAGAAGCCCAAATTTTGGTGACGTGGGTTTATTTTATGGTGTGGGTGGAATTATCGTAATTACCAATGATGATCATTATCATCATGACAATGGTTATTATGGTGATGAAGATGGTGAAGTTGGATTTGGTGTGCGTGTGCCAGTGGGTTTAGATTGGCGTCCCGCAGAAACAAAAGGTTTTAGTTTTCATATTCAAATCGTTCCGATTATCGCTGTGGTTCCAGAAACTGAGCTAGAGTTCAACGCAGGGATTGGATTTAAATACCACTTCTAAAAAGACCAGGCCGGTTTGACAGGGTTTTCTGAAGTTGCTGAGATAGATGCATGCACACTTCAGTTAAGATCTTTGTTTTAGTTAGCTTATTTTCAATATCGCTTTTTGCAACCGATTTGCAAAAGGCGATTCAAGATGCGATTGTTGCAAATAAAGACTGTAAAAAGCTAGGCGATTTTTACTGGGAAATTGGTGACAGCAAAGGAAAAGTCATTTCTGGCGCTGAAGGTAAAACATATAGTGCCGTTACGACGATGAAAATCGCATCAGCTTCAAAATGGTTGTTTGGTGCTTACGTATTTGAGACGTTAAAAGGCCATTTGACTGATGAACAAAAAGAATTTCTACAAATGCGCTCGGGCTACACTAATATGTCTAATGTTTCTTGTTTGCGCGACAAAATAAAAACCGTGAAAGAGTGTTTTTTAGCCGAATTAAAAATGCGAAAGCTTTTCGGTCATGGAAGCAATGCAACTCTAGTTTCTGAGAATAAAGGAAAATTTTACTATAACGGTGCGCACGCCCAGGCTTTAGCGGTTAAAGAAGAAATGGGTTTGGCTGAAAAAAATAATGCAACCTTGGCGCAAGCTATGAAAAGCTCTCTTAAATTAGAAAACATTTCTTATTTCTTTCCGCAGTTAGCCGGCGGAGTTCAAACAAATGCCGCTACTTACGCGGTATTTTTGCGAAACCTAATAAACGATAAATACTTTCTTGGAAAAACATTGCAGTCTGAGAACGGCGTCTGCGCCAATATCTCGTGCGGCTTTAAAGATGTAGCCGAATCGCCGGTGGCGGATCATTTACCGTGGTGGTATGCCAATCATTATTGGATTGAAAAAAATAAGAAAGGCGTGGTTGAGGCGTATTCAAGTCCGGGGGTTTTTGGTTTTTATCCGTGGATTTCTTCAGATAAAAAATACTATGGAATCATAGCGCGCGAAGGCGCAGCGAGAGAGCGCGGAATGAAATCAATTTCTTGCGGTGGCTCAATACGTACCGCCTTTTTAGTTAACCAACCTCACCATTAGCTGCTTTGCTGTATTTTTCTTTCAGCGTGTGCACCAAGCGATCTGGCATAAATGGCTTAACAATAATTCCATCTACTCCTAAAGATTGCAGTTCAGCCAATTCTGCAGGACGTGTTTTTCCTGTTAAAAAGAAAAAGCGTGTTTCTTTTAGCTGCGTTAACAGTTTCAAAGCCTTGAAAGTTTCTTCGCCCGAGAACTCCGGCATTATACAGTCTAAAACAATTACATCGGGCGTAAATTTTTGCACCTTATTTAAAGCTTCGGCCCCGCTCGCTACAATCTCTACCTGCAAATCAGATTCTGTCTTAAAAACTGCATGCAGAAGTATGCGAATAACCGGGTCATCGTCAACCAACAAGATTTTCTTAAAGCTTTTCGTCGGTTGTTTGTTCAGAAGTCCTTTAAATTCTTTGTGCAAAAATGCATTCAAATTTTGAATGAGAAATGCGTTCTTCTGTAGAACTAAATTAGCCGTTTTCTTCAAAGGAGTTAAGTTTTCTGCAGACGAAATGAGACAAGTTTTTAAGTGTGGGTTTTTGCCCTTTGAAATATTCAGCATTTCAATGAGTTCAAAGCCATTAATTTTCTTTAAACTATGTCCAGCAACAACGAAATCAAAATATTCATCTGTGAGTCGGTTTAGGGCCTCAAGTCCATTACTTGCTCGCGAACAAAAAACGCCTTCTTCGCTAAGCGCAGTCGCGATTTTTTTGATAACGATATTAGAGTCATCAACGATAAGGCCACGTAGACCAGCCAAAGATTGCCCGGCCTTTTTTGTGTCTACCTTGCCCAATAGGCTATACATACGCACGGCGAATGCATCATCTTCGCATTCGGGCTCTTTTTTCTTAGCATTGAAATAGTCTTCAAGTAACGCAAACAAATTAGAAGTCAGTTCACTCTGCTCTGGGGTAAATCCGTTTTCTTTGATTTTAAGTAAGGCTTCTTCTATGTTGTGACAAAGAACAGGTGCGAAATTTAATTCGCCAACTCCGGCGCTGCCTTTAATCGAGTGAATGACCCGACTGATATTTTGTAGCGACGAAATATTTTTACTTTTCTCTGCTTTTGAAAACTCAACATTGATGTTGTGAATTTCATCGAGAAAAATTTCCAAAAACTCTAAAACTTCATGATTTTGTGTGAATGGACGTACTGTTGGCATGACAACTTTATCGGCGAAAATTCAAAGATCAAGATAGCACTTGAATAGGTTTATAGAATTCTTCACAGTTGAGTCTGTTTCGTTCCTGGATGAGACAAATTTGTTAAGAAGTTTACTTTTCCTTCGGAAAAACCAGAGTAAATGTTGTGCCGACGTTTATAGACGATTTAACTTGAATTTGCCCGCCGTGCATTTGCATGATGCCATAACTAATGGCCAAACCTAAGCCAGATCCCTGTCCCATTTTTTTAGTTGAAAAAAACGGTTCAAAAATCTTTTCTAGATTTTCTGGTTTAATGCCACTGCCATTATCTTCAATAGCTAAACAAACTGAACTATCTTGAACTTTAGCTGATAATTCAATCTTTTTATTGGGTGAATCTATTTCTGCTAAAGCATGCGTAGCATTTTGTACTAAGTTATAAATCACTTGATAAATTTGTTCTCGATCAACTGAAATTTGAGCATCGGCTGAGCTTACATCAACGACAGTTGAAAACTGAATGCCATTTTGCTGACAAAGCGGAGATAACTTTTCTTTTAAACTTGAGACGTATTCTTCAACTCGCACACTTTCTGTTTGAATTTCTTTTTGTCTGGCAAAAGTCAGTAGATCATTAATGATTCGAGTAGCCCGACGAGTATCATCCAAAATCATCGAGTTGTAGTTTTTAATTTTTTCAATTTTCTCTGGGCCAGCAGAAGGTGGTTCGACTTTTTGAGCGGCATTGATCTGCATTTCTAAAAGTTGTGCATAACTTAAAATAGAAGCCAGAGGATTCTTCACTTCATGAGCTACACCGGCACCAATACGTCCCACAGCAGCTAAACTTTCTGTGCGTACGATTTTCTGATTGGCCAGGGTTAAATCTCTTTCACGTCGCTGTAGATTTTCAATCATGGCATTAAAAGCCGAAGTTAATTTAGCTATTTCAACGGTACTTGCTTTTAGAAAAATCGCTTTCCAATCCCCTAAACCGACCTTTGCAGCTTGTTCGGTTAATGTTTCAATGGGAGCCGCTAACGATTTGGCTAGCCAAAGTGCTGCTGCAAAGGCGGCAATGATAAGAATGAACAACACAGAAATCGTTGAATTTAATAACGGCGTTGCAATTGTAAGCCAGCTGACTTTATCTTCGACCATTAACACCGAGGCGTTGGTAATCATTTCAGAGCGAGTAAAAAAAGCAGAGCGAGTTTTACCGTTAGCCCAAGGCACATCTGTTCCAACAATAGTTGCCCCGGTGCCCACTAAATTTAGGCTTGGAAAAAAATTAGCTGCGCTGCCATGTAAAACATTTGAAAACAAAACCTCATTGTTGCTATTAACAATATATGAATCTTTGCCGCGGCTGTATTCTGTAAGAGCTAAAAATTCTTTGGTATTGAAAACTAAGCCAACAAGATGACCACCCGGCGCACGATACAAAGCAAAAGCATCTTTTGAGATTTGAAATTTATTAGCAGTTACATCAAGTTTATTTTTAAACTGTAAATCCTTAATTAAATTCTCGGTTCTGGTGCCCACATCGTCAGAGGTATTAATTTGTATCGCTAAATTACCATTGGCCGTGTTTGTTAACACAAGAGCATCAACGTAAGGTGCTGATGACTTAATGCTGGAGATTAAGGTTTCAAGTTGAGATTTAGAAAACTTTGTTTTGCTGGGAGCTGCTGAATACTGATTTAGTAAAATAGCCAGTGAGCGTAGGCGCTGATCTACTTCAGAACGTAGCTGTGGAACAAGTAGCGAGTTTAATTCATTCACGTAACTGCTTTTTTCGGCGATGGCTTTTTGTAAAACAAATCCACTTCCCGCCAGCACCGCAACAACCGCAAACGAAGAAAACACAAACATAAGCTTTGATCTAATTGTCATCATTTGGCTTGGTATCTCACGCTTCTTCTGAGAAATTTAACAGTGGCATCGCTGCGCACGAGTTGAAAAACAATAAGATTTGTTCCTGGCTGAAGGTTGATTTTTTTTGAGAACGTTGAGGCGTCAGAAACTTCAGCAAGTTGCCCGTTGATCAGCAACTTTGCGCCGGCACCCGTAAGGCGACCACGTATTTCAATTTCAGAGTCTTGCACCAGCGCATTGTCAGCCGGAAAATCAACGGTTAACTCAGCCTGAGCCACAGCCGCCACCTTTGTTTGTGCCGTAACTAACTCACTGACTTTGTCGGCATTAACTTGAACACCTGAAGTTAGCTCAGTGCTTGGTTTAATAGAAACATCAGCGTTTTCAGCAACGGCCAAGCGAGTATATTCGTTATCTTTTTTATAAATCACTTCGGCTGTACCAGTTTTAACTTTGATATTTACAGCGCGATCGTTTTTTACGACAACCTTAGCTTCAGCAACTTTCGTAACATTTGTTTGGCCTTTTTTAGCTTTGATTTGCACAAGACCGGCATCAGTAAAAATCCACAATTCAGTTTTAGTGCGCCCTGTGAGTTGGCCGGATTTAATAATCACACGGTCTTCGGCTTTCTTTTTCTTTCCAGGGTCTTCATCAAAAATGATCAAAGTATTTTCTCTGACATCTAAGGTTGAACCACTTTGATAAACGACTTCTGCTGTGGCTGAATTTTTTGTTTGCAAAGCATCGTATTTCATAAACGATAATTCGCCTTCAGCTTGATTCCAGATATTTTGATTTCTTTGGCGGTATTCAACTTGATTAGTTAGCTTTACAAGTTTAGCCAACCAGTCTTTTTCCGTCGCTGTGGCTTTGGGATGAGCTACGGGCGCTGCTGCAGACGTAGCATTTGCCGTACTCGAGACAGAGCTTGTAACTTTTTGCGCCGTTGCGGATGCAATTGGCGTTGTTTCAACCTTAGCCGGTTGTTCTTTCTGGCATCCACCAAAAATTAAAAATACTTGAATCAATAAGACACTCTGTAAAACCTTTTTCATACGACGTGACCATCTTAGCATTTTAAGCATCCATCATTTAGTCCAGTTAATTTAAAAACTGGCTTATCGTCGTGGCCTAATACATAAGGCAAGACTTGATCAAATGGTGTCACTAGCCGAGACGTAACTTATGAAAATTCTTATAGTAGATGATGAAGTAGGATTGCGAAATAGCTTAAAAGAGCTATTGCAAGAATCCTATGATGTTGAAACGGCTGAAGATGGCGAACAGGCTTTAAAACTTATTCAAGAAAAATCCTTTGAAATTGTTTTAAGCGATTTAAAAATGCCAAAACTTGATGGCCTAGGTTTGTTAGCGAAAATTCGTGAGCTTTCGCCGCTCACATCCTTTATTTTAATGACCGCTCAAGGAAGCATCGAAGGGGCTGTTGCCGCTATTCATGCTGGCGCCGATGATTATTTATCTAAACCTATTGAATTCGCAGAAGTTTTTCACCGTATTAATCGCATTATCGAATTGCGTGCGTGGAATGCCAAAAAGATTTTAAGCTCATCTGAAAAAAGTAAAACTAAACTTGTAGGCGAATCACAATTTTTAGTTGAAACAAAAAAATTTATTGAAAAAGTAGCGCCAGTGAATTCTCCAGTTTTATTACTTGGCCCAAGTGGTACAGGTAAAGAAGTTGTCGCGAAAGCAATTCATGAAGCTAATCAAGATAACAATAGTCCTTTTGTAGCTGTTAACTGCGCAAGTTTAAGTGAAAATTTGCTTGAATCAGAATTATTCGGCCATGAAAAAGGGGCTTTTACAGGAGCCGTATCTTCAAAGCCAGGTAAATTTGAATTAGCCGCTGGTGGTACAATTTTTTTAGATGAAATTGGTGAATTGCAATTAAATTTACAAGCAAAACTGCTTCGTGTTCTTCAAGAAAAGGAATTCTGCCGTGTTGGTGGCACTCGCGTGATCAAAAGCCAGGCGCGTGTTGTGGCTGCCACTCACCGCAATTTAAAAGATTTGGTTGATAAAGGTTTATTTCGCGAAGATCTTTATTTTCGTTTAAACGTTTTGCAATATCAAATGACTCCCCTTTGCGACCGTAAAGAAGATATTCCATTATTAATTAATCATTTCTGGAATTATATTTGCGAAGATTTAGGAATGAAATCCTCGTTATCTCCGGCAGCAAAAACAGTTTTAGAGCAATATCACTATCCGGGAAATATTCGCGAATTAAAAAATGTTCTTGAACGCCTAATTGTATTAACACCGCAAAATGGTCGCGTTGATGTGGCGCAGTTGCCAGCCGAGATCGTTAATCGCAATACGGCAGAAGTAGTTACACCTCAAATTACACCATCTAACAGCAATAATGAATTTCAACCACCGTCTTGGAAGCCCGGCATGGCCGTTGAAGATTATTTAGATCATATCGAAGCTGAAGTTTTACAGCGCGCTTTTGAAATCGTAGGAGAAAATCAAGTTCAGGCAGCAGAATTACTTGGGTTGAATCGTGGCACACTCCAATACAAAATTAAAAAACATCAGCTTTCAAAAAAGAAATCTGCTTAAAGCATGGATCTTTTTTACAAGTCTTTTGTGTGGGTCTTTGGCCTACGCAAAATATATTGATTTAACCGATGCTGCTGAAAAAAAGAAAACGATTATTTCAGGTGTGTTAAATCCGCCGTCGATCAGTATTAATGGTTCGGAGCTTCCGCAAAAAAATGCGAACTATTCAGCGCTAGTCATTAACAATAGCGAAGTCAAAACCACTGACACCGGCGGGTTACAAACTTTTTATGAAGTTGTTGAGGGTGATCAAGTTTTACTGCAATGGAAAACAAATAAGAACGTTCTTGTTCCTATCTTAGATTTTTCTTACCCGGCTGTAACGAAAATGGAATTGCTGCACACAGAATTTGTTATGCAGTTTAATGATAAAACTAAAAAAGCCAAATATGATGGTGAAGATATCGATGTTAAAAACCCCACGATTAAAGTGCCATCCACTTTAAACTGGATTGAAACACCTCACACGCTTGAGCTTTTGTCTGAAGAAAATATTGGGCGAATTTACAATTTAGATTTTAGCAAATACAAAGACGACTTGCTCACTATGACCAGCTGGTCGTTATCTCTGGGCGATCCACCGCTACAAGGCAACAACAGGCCGGCAACTCTAGGTGTAAGTTCGCGCGTGTTAAATAAAAAAAATTATAGTCACGAAGTTTTTGCGGGCGTGGCGCACACAGAATATGTTGTTGGAGCAGATACACCGTGGGCTGATAATATTGAGCAGCGGATTTTAGAATTCAAATATAAATTCGGCTACAACCCGTTTCAAACAAATTCTGGTGATATAAATTATCGCCGTGTAACTCTGGGTTTACATGCGTCTTTAATAAATTATCATCGCAAATCAACTTATGCGACAGTTTGGCTTGATGGATACAATGAAACTTCTGCAGACACTTGGTTTAATCAAGGTGGGTATTTTGTACGTTGGGAGCCACTCCAGTATAAAAACTTCGGTTTTTTCATTTCGATCGATCATCGTGTGTTTCGCTCGCAAAACAGTATTCAGTCAGATTCGACACTAAAGACATTAGGCGTATCTTATTACTTCGACCCGGCTATCTTAAAACGTATCATTTCAAGACAACCCATTGAGTTTTAAGCAGCTTTTCACTGCTGAAAACTCTGCAGCGCTGAATTTTCAGCACCCTAATATTTAATTTTCCCCAATGATTTCAACACTTCGGTGTTGGTCACTAAATAGCAATATCTCTTTGTATCAGCGTTTATCCAAACACTAACAAAAGGAGATGTTATGAATAAAAATATTTTAAAATCGATCGCATGTGGTGCTTTAGTTCTTGCGACAACAGGTTGTAAAGAAGAACAAGTTGAAGTCACACCAATTGCTCAACCTTCAGGCCGCGCAGCTTTAATCAAAGCTTTAGAAACTCAAGCACAAGGTTTAGTTGATAGTTTTAACAATGTTATCGTTGATAGCCAATTTCTAAAAAATTTAGATCTGGAAAATCCACCCGAAAAAATTTCGATGGAAACTGAAAACGAAGTTAAGCAAGCTGTTGATTATTTATTAGCCAACGAACAAAGTGATAACGGTGCCACGGTATATTCGCCAGACACACGTATCTGCAGTGAAATTTTAGCGAAAAATAACCCAGAAACTTGCCAAGATATTTTTTCAAAAATCAAATTAGCACAAGTAGAGCAAGACGCTACATCTGGGTATGTTGAAATTTACTTAGCGAATATCAAAGCTTTTGGTTTTGTTTACACGCCAGAGTTACTTTCAGCGCAAGTCGATTTGTCGGCACTATTAGCGGCTTTAACAAAAGCTGACGAAATTATCGTTGCCCACCAGGAAGAATCAATGGAGTTGCCATCATCGGCTTCTGGTAATGTTTCATTAACAGTTGCGCAAAAACTAGGTGCAACGGTTGTTGATTTAACGGTGAATCAAAAAATTCGTATTCAGGGTGTGAATAGCGAAATGCAAAGTTATGATATCGCGATTGAAGCTGGCCAAAATGCAGCAACAGTTTCAGCTTTTCCTGCGATGGGTGTAGCTTCATTACAAGTAAATATTCCAGCTGTTGAAGCCATTTTTCCTGTACACGATCATGACAACATTAACCACGCGGTATCGTTATCTTTTCCAGGCGGTAGTGGTTTAGCAACTTTAAATAATGCGATGTCGATGATTGAACTTTCAGGTGTTAAATTAGCTGCATCAACAGTAAGTGCTAAAGCCGACGGTCAATCAATGGCTCAGTTAACTGTGAATGGTCAAGTTGATGCGCAAGTGACTTCGTACCAAGGTGGCCATGTAGGATTAAAATTCTTGTCAGCTATCGATGGTCAATTAACAGCAGTATCTAACCCACTGTTCTCTGAACAAGGTACGATTACAGCTTCAATTGCTCAAGGTACAGAAGCTTACTTTGCTAAAGATTCTGATCAGGCAAAAATTTTAGCAGGTAACTTTCAATATGTTGGTACACAAGACTTCTTATCAAACGTCAATGCTACGGCGGGTATGTGTATCCAAGGTGATGAAAATCAAGATCTAACTTTACAAACGGTAGTGTGCCAGTAATTCGCCAAAGCGTCCCCCCACCCCAGCTCCGGTTTAACGACCGGAGCTTTTTGCTTGTAAGATCGAGGAGCATAAAATGAAAACACTGATGACGATAAATGTTTTTCTAAATGTACTTTTTATGAATATTCCAGCTCACGCGAAAGAGTTTAACTTAAAATGGTCTGAAGTTAGATTTTTCTTATCAGACACGACTTTTGCGAACAAAGATGAAAACCTAGGTGCACTGATGCAGGCTGAGCAAATTGAAGAATTAAAAAAGGTTACTGGATTTGGTTTAGAAGTTGATGCCGAACTTTCTTCTTGGTTTAAAGCCGGAACAAAAATTAAAGGTGTGTTTAACGGTTCAAATAAAAAAGAAGCGCCGTTTCCGGCGACTGAATATTTATCGGTTCAGCAATATTCGGCGGGCTTAACCGGGCGTGTGATGTTGGTGAATAAAGAAAATTTTTTCTTCGATGTTTTCGGTGAACTAGGACTCTCAAACAACACGGTCGAACTAAGAACTACAATGGGAAATGCAAAATGGGATAAGAACTCACATTTCTATCAGCGTGCCGGTGCTTCAACAGGTTTTGGTGGTTCTTCATTTAAGATGTTCGTTGAAGGTGGTTACGAAAATTTCAAACTGGATAATCTTAAACACGAAGGAGCTATCGGACAAAATATTAACGAGATTGATTTAAGCGGCCCATATGTCAGCGTGGGTTTAATTATCAGCGGACTACCAAGTTGGATCAAGCCAGGTGGCTTATCTATTGGTGGAAAATAAAAATTTTTAAAGGAGTTTGAATATGAAAAAGCTAGTTATGATTGTTTGTTTAATTTTTGCATCTTGTACAAAAAAAGAAGAAAGCCAAGGCTCTGGAAGTAATTTTACCTCTGA
The DNA here is from genome assembly GCF_046267985.1 of Pseudobdellovibrio sp. HCB154. GTDB lineage: Bacteria > Bdellovibrionota > Bdellovibrionia > Bdellovibrionales > Bdellovibrionaceae > Pseudobdellovibrio. The sequence goes on from NZ_CP176530.1 coordinate 52,189, forward strand.
AGCTGTTGCAAAAATCAGTGCGGTCAGCAGTGATTTTACACCGGAATCGTTAAACGCAGACCTGGGTGGCAGCAGTGTTGGTGCGATGAACGGTAATCCGTGCCAAGGCACGAACGGTTTGGTGGATTGCCAACCTAATTTATTAAAACTTTATTTAGCGGTTTCAAAACAACAGCTTGATATGGTGGCGTCGATTGTTTCAGGTGTAGGTGCGCAATTAGGACAACTTGAAGAGGGTGCTTCTGGAACAGTTAATGAAGATGGAATGATTTTAGAATACAGCAAAACTGATTCGCTAAATTGGTCAATCACGATACGTAATGCTTCGAACTCAAATATTGCTGTTTATGTTTTAGTCGCAAACAACAGTTATACTTTAGAACTTAACTTTGCCAACTTTCCTCCGGAAGATGGTGCACCGACACAAGGCTCGTATCAGTCGATTATTGATTATACCGATGCAGATACATGGAGCATGACTTCAACAATGCTTGATTCTGAGTGTAACCCAGATGACGTGCGCGCTCCGCAAAATATCCGTATTGCTATGTCTAAAGGTAGCGGACTGTGGAAAGGTAAAGCGATGCTTTATCACCCGCGCTGGGCAGAGTTTTCTCCAGATCCGACATGTGCAACAACACCATCAGATGCTAACGGATTAAATATGTTTTCAGACTTTGTTGGAGACAACACGGCTGCAAAAATGAATGTCTACATGGTTAAGCGCACACGTGCAGCAAATGCCATTACTTCGCACCCGTTAAGTGATATTTGTAATGAGTATGTTGGTATCTGTGATGGTGGCGGACAAATCGGTACAGAAACGCCAGCCAGTTATCCCAATTCGGTATGTGTTGAAGCTAGTAATGGCGCTGCCAACTGGAATTCAGATTGTAGTGCAGTCACTGGTGGATCTTCAGTGGCGGCCGCAAGTTTTGGTCCCGCAGGTGATTGGATTGCGCCTTCAAGCTTTTATAATATGAGTATTACAGTTGGGCCGTAATTAAGTTGGTCGGCATCTTGCTTTGATCCTCCTTTGTTTTGAAATATCAAACTTGAGGAGGATCAATGAAAACACAAATAAAAAAACCGATGGTTGGCTTACTTTTTTCAGTACTGGTGATGATGGGTATGGGATCAAAGCCAGCCTCGGGTACAGCGACAACTGGAGATACAGATTTAAAAACCTCTTCAGAAAGTTTTGCTGCGGATAAAGATAAAAAACCAACAACACCAAATACTTCTGCAGAAGGTGTGTCTGAAAGAAGAGGGCAAAATGATCCATCAGACAAACACAGTTGGATAGGTTCACGCGCCCGCGGAAAAGCGTTACAAACAGATAAGTTCCCTCGCCCACCACAAGCCGCTTCAGGCACAGCCCAGCCAAAAACGCGTTACTAAAAAAGCAAAAAAAAACCCTCGGATTTCTCCAAGGGTTATATGTTCGAACCTAAATAAAATGGCTCACCAGCCTTCGCCCATTACCTTGGTAGCTTCCGCCAAGGATTTCTCAATGATTTCAACGGTTCAGGTCACTCCCCTGTATGAAAACGAAGAGTTCCTCCGTAACCGATACCTATTAAAACAGGCTCTAAACTCGTCAGATTGCTGCTGAAATTAGTTCCGCCAGATCGACGGTTAAAGAAGCTATTCGTCGATTTAAAATCCCCACTCGTCCAGAAGATGAAGCTCGAAAGTTAAGCAAAGGTCAGTTGGCTTACGGCGAACGGTTGATTTACGGGAAGATTGTCCCACACAAAACCGAGTTAAAGGTTATTCAAAAAATTCTAAAGCTTCACAGTTCTGGTGCTACTTATAGTGCGGTTGCCGATTGGCTGAATGATCGAAATGTACCGACAAAGAATGGGGCTGAAGGCTGGCAAAGGCCTACGGTGTTTAAAATTATAAAAAAGAACGATTTTCGCAAAATCCAAAACTGTAAATCGGTAAATACAATACAGAAAGAAAGAGGTATCTTATGAAAAAAGATCTTTATTGTAATGGTCGTTTTCTTTGTGAGGTTTATGCTACGGTTAGCGTTGAGTCTTACCAAGAATATACAGTGTCAGGACCCGGTATCAGTAGAAGTGGTGCTCAAGCCGAAAGGATTCCAGGTAAAATAATACCGGGAGTGATGGCGTTTGACTGTCCGAAAGAGCATTTGGGTGTGATTGAAGCGAATGGTTGCAGGTTAGAACTTCGCAATGAAAACACGATCACAGTAATTGGGCTGTTGAGCGTGTCTAGTCAGACTGTGGTAGTAAGTTATAGTTAGCGTACTTAAAACGGGCCCTACTTTAAAGGGCCCATTTGCAATTAAGGCGTTGGGAACTTAACGCTAGGTTTTTTAGGCTCAATACCAGTTCTTACCATTTCGTAGTAATCAGTTAAAGCCGCAGGAATCTTTTCGAAAACTCCCCAGTTTTGTAAAATACCCTGACATTTTGCAAGGGTCTTTTTATTGATCCACGGAGGGTTTGAGTCGTTAAAGAAGTACTCATTTTCTTTGTAAGTAACCCAAGTATTTGTCTCAAGTGCTGTAACAGTCCCATTCGTTAACTTTACCCAAATAGGTTTGTAGTCACGATTATATAAAACCTGAGAACCGTCTTCACAAGTCCACAAACCGTAAGGAAGTACGCGACGCATAGGTTGCTCAGCCGAGCGTGGTTGCTGGCGATAGACTTTGATTTCATGACGAGCGCACATGCCATGTCCGCTGTCTGAATAAAATTTTACGGTTTGATTCATCAGATTTTCTTCAAGAACAACAGCGTCAAACCCAAACGGCTTTACATGAATAACGGTGCCGCGCTTCAGTTCTTTAGTTACTTGGGGAACACCCGCCCACTTATATAATCCTAAAGCGGCTTGATCCAGCTTCACTAAAATTGTTTCGCGAGGTACGCAATCATGGTAAAATTTCAGTAAAATGTTTTTTACTGATTCAAGCTTTTCAACAAGAAGATTGGCATCAGCATCAGTAATACTTTTTTTAAGCTGAATATCTGCTTTGTGGGGATAATACATGTCACGAAAATCTTCGTCAGACATGTCTTGTTTTGTCTTATATTCATTTTGAACCCAGTCATCCAACTCAGAACAAACCGAACCAACAAGTTTATGAACGCTTTTGCGTAAATGCGTGAACGCAAGAACTTCACCCAGCAAGGTGCCGACTTGTTTATGAGCTTCAATCGGCATTTTGGCATTTGGTCTTACGCACTTACCTAACAAATAGAATGTAATAGTAAGTGGGTCAGGCAGTTTGTTAACAACAGCAGTAATCGTTGGTTTGGTAGACTCGACATTAACTCTTAGAAAATGCTTCCAGTTTGAAGCACCAGCTTCAATAGCAGCTAAATCTAAAGCTTCGTGATGAGAAATGTTTTTTTCTTTTTTAATTTTTTTGGCATTGCGCTTTACATAAGCGACCGAATGGCCATCATTTGATGACGACATCTTAAACCTCGTTCTCTTCTGTGGACCATTGTCACTTGCCCGCCAACTCCAACCGAAGATCATTAGGTTAAAGAGTTCAATCATTAGTAACTTGAGACATTGCTGTAATCAGCTTCGCTACTGGCAAGCGGCTGGTTTATGCCTAAAAACCGAATATCATCATATTCTACGCCTCTTGATTCGGTCAATTTCAAACAGCTAGACTTCTTGGGGGCCTTTGGCCCAAATCGCAGTATTTTATTCACTTAGTCATGAAAAATTAAATCAACAGGTGTTGACAGTTCGGTTTTTTCGACCTCAAATGAGATTGAATAAAGCGAAGTCTATATATAGGAGGCTTAGTGAATACAGTTTTAATCACGAAACCAATTGAAGTTAACAGTCGTCTGCATGAGTTGGGGGTTAGTGAAGAAATACTCCGCTCTGCGGTTGAGGCCGGCGAAAGAGCAAGATTGGGATGTACGGCAAATCATCCGCGCATGACGCCGGGATTTGTAGGTTGGTCAGATACAGTAAAGTTACTGCGCGATCGTTTAATTCCTGAAAAGTGGACAAAACACGATACCGGTGGACTTCCAACAGTGGTTCATCCTAAAGGAATGATTTCGATTGCGGTTACTACTGGCGACGAAGGAACTGGGATTGAAACTAGAGAACTAAGATCTAAATATTCAAAGGGATCAGCAACTGCTGCATTAGTTGAAGTAAATCATACACAACTTGGTTTTGACGAAGAAATTCTTGGTCCAAGATTGTTTAAAAAACCAAGCGGAACAATTTTAACATGGTACTTAGTTATTCGTCGTTTGGCGGATGAAATTAGATTTGAACTTTCGCTTCCATCTGGACTTAGTGAAAATGGTCAAGTTGCAGAGTGGAAGGAACGCATACTTTTTGCACCAATTACTCTTGATGATGATGCGGTGAAGATTGATAATACAATTGAGGAAGTTGACGATATTGTTGTCGAAGTTACTCGAAAGTTTTAACATAAGAGAGAAATGTTTAATTCAACAAGACTGGTTTTGGCCAGAAAAAGACGCGGGCTTTCAAAGAAGCACTTATCTGAAGCTATTGGAATAAGTGATCGTATTTTATTGTCGTATGAAAAAGGTGATGCAAAACCTTCAGAAGAAACTCTTAAGCTTCTTGTAAAAGAATTGAACTTCCCAGAAGGATTCTTTTTCGGTGTAGATATTCCTGAAGTCGCACCTCAGAGTGCAAGTTTTAGAGCACTTACAACACTGCCCGCTTTTAAAAGAGATTCTGCGCTTGCTGCGGGAGAACTAGCTACTTTAATCAACGAGTGGATGACAGCGCGATTTAATTTACCGCAAGCATCTTTACCAGATCTTCGTGGTCACGATCCTGAATCTGCTGCAGAGGCTTTACGCGCCGAGTGGGGTCTTGGACAGGGTCCAATAAAAAACATGATTCATTTACTCGAATCTCGCGGTGTTCGAGTTTTCTCACTCCCTTCTCGTGATGCTGAAGTTGATGCGTTTTGTTTTTGGAGAAGCAATGTTCCGTTTGTTTTGCTAAATGTAACTAAATCTGCTGAGCGTAGTCGATTTGATGCGGCCCATGAGCTGGCCCATTTAGTTTTACACCAACATGGTAAGCCACAAGGACGTGATGCAGAGTTAGAAGCAGATCGATTTGCTTCAGCATTCCTGATGCCGAAAGCTAGTGTTGTCGCCTTAGGGAATCGATTCATTACCCTTGAACAAATGATAAAAATAAAAAGAAACTGGAATGTTTCGGTTGCAGCTCTTAACCACAGGCTTCATTCGACAGGAATGTTGTCAGAATGGTTATATAGAAAATTCTGTATTGAAATTTCAGAGCGTGGTTATCGCAAAGCAGAGCCTAATGGAATCACTCAAGAAATTCCGCAAATCTTCCCTAAGATTTTTTCTGCTTTAAAAGATGCGGGCATAAATCGAAATGATCTTTCTCGCGACCTTAACATACACACTGATGAGTTAAGTTCTCTGATGTTTGGTTTGCTAATGACGGCTATTCCTGGTGGACGCGCAAGTGGCTCAACAAAAACTCCAGCCGCGAATTTGCGACTGGTTTAAATGGGTCAGGCAAAGCATCGAAAAAAAGAATTAGAAAAATTTGTTTTATCTTTATCGAAAGAGGAACAGATTGTTTTCGATCTATCTAAAAAAACATATGAACGAGTTATTTGTGAACATAACCTTAAAGGGGCCTGCTATCACATGACTTATTTTCTTAAGATGATCCTTCGTAAAAAATATGGAATTGAAACAACTGCCGTTATTGGATTTGTTAACGATGGTACGGATGATATTCTATATTCGCATGGTTGGCTTGAATATGAAGATAAAAAGATAGACCTCGCTGTTGCCAAGCCAAACTTTGGTGATATTTTTGGCCCTGTGCTAATTCTTGATTATAAATTCCAAGAACACGGTTCAAGTGAGTACAGTTATTATCGTGAAATGAATGCTGCTGGCGAACTGGCAATTCAACGTTTGATTGAAGACGATCCAAGAGCGAAAACTCTTGCTGAGTACAAACAGCAAGAGCACAACTTTATGGTAGAGATCAGCAAGTCTGAAGAGCAAATTATGAGTTATTTAAATAATATTCCCAATGGATACACATATAGTAAACTTGTGAATCTCTTGTCGTAATTATGGAGATTGAATGGGTCGATTGTCACACACCACTCAGAATGAACAACTCTTAGAGAGCATTTTGTTAACAGAGTTCGAGTATAGTAGTGGCAAAAATATCCAACCAAAGAGATGTCGCGGAACTTCCTTTGTGATGTCTGCCATGGCTCCTGGTAAAAATGTTCCAAGCGGTCAATCTTTTCTAGTTACTAATAGGCATAACGTTGATTATTACGCTTTTGGGGGTGATAACCCAGATGATCTTAGACTCACTAAAATTATTGTCCATTTGAGATGGAGAAATGGTGATGAGCCAATTGTATGTAGGGTTGAAATTGAACCGGATGCCTTAATATGGATTGATCCTAATCCATATAATGATATTGCTTTGATAGAATTTAAATATAAAAAGATCGACAACCCAGCAGGTCCTGTCTATATGCGCGGTAACTTTTGGGAGAATCGAGTTAGTGGTGATACTTCAATTGATAGACTACCTCTAGGTGGCCGGCTCTTCTTTATCGGATTCCCAGGTCATATGTGGGACCATCGAAATTCTCTACCGATATTAAGAGAAGCCGTTGTATCAAGCGATGCCCATTTTGATTACTCTGCAAAAAATCAACCGAACGCGCGAAGAGTTTTAGTTTCTGGGATGTCTTTTTCTGGGTCTAGTGGGAGCCCTGTTTTTTATCAAGGTCTTGAAGGGCTTTTGATTTTTATTGGCGTTATGACGGGTCACTTTGCAATTCAGACGACCAAAGGAGTTCTTACCTGGCATTTGGAAGCAGAGGAGCTAGATAGTGGAGCTCCAAATAATCATGGGTCACATGCGGGACTATCATATTTTATTAAATCTTCTGTGATTTTAGACATCAGAGAGAACCGCAACACCTTAACTTGGGGTGGCGAATGGGATCATTTAAATAATAAGTGGAAGTAGAAAGGTTTTATATGCCAGAACAATTTGGAAATTTTTCTGTTTATAATTATGATGACGTCAAGCCAGTGAGGTTTTCGGTCAGGCCGAATCATTTGCTAGTCGGCAACGGATTCAGCTCTTCATTATGTCAAAATATATTTTCGTATTCTGCCTTAAAAAATAATTTAAACTCTAGTAGCTTCTCTATCGGTTCTAAAATAAATAATATATTTTCACACATAGGATCTAATGATTTTGAAGAGGCAATAAAAAGACTTCTCGCTGCGGAACCTATATCAGAAGAATACGGATTAACCTCAGGCGCGATGAGTTCTGATAGCGAAATTTTAAAACAAGAACTAATTGCCGCCATTGGAGCAAGCCATCCAGCGCATCCTTGGGATGGAATAACAGACACTAACTACGAGAAGTGCGGTGATTTTCTGCGGAGATTTAAATCGGTTTTTACACTTAATTACGATCTTCTTCTTTATTGGACAATCAATAGGGCAAAACTACTTTCTAAATTTCAAGATGGATTCTCTCGCGTACCGCCGAAAACAGGACCACTGGTCTGGAGTGGAGAGGGCCAAAACCTTTTTCACCTGCATGGTGGTCTTCATTTGTATAAAATTTTGTGGAATTCAGAAAATACGATGGATCTAGAGGATATATCCGAATACGACTACATTAAGATTGAGAACACTCGCAAAAATGATTATCTGGTTGATCAAATTCAAGAAAAGTTAAATAAGAAATTTTATCCAGTTACAATTGCCGAAGGCGATTCTCATACCAAGAAGAAGAAAATCTTAAATGAAAAAATTCTCCGTCATGCGTATTATCACTTTAAAAGCTTGGAAGGAACTTTATATACTTTTGGGGTAGGCTTGGATAAAAATCAAGATGATCACTTAATTGAGGCAATTGAATTATCAAGCTTAAGTAAAGTTTGTCTAGGTGTTTATAAGCCAGATCACGCAACTTTAAACGCAATTAACGCAAAATTTGAACAAGTAAATTATCAGAGAAACCAGAATAGCCTACCGACTATTACAGTTCAGTTTTATGATACATCTACTTTTTCAATTTGGCAGTAGGTTGCAGTTGTGGAGATATTAAATCTTCATACCACTTTAATCGGACCGTAGTTGAGTTTTATAAATAAAAAACCCTCGGATTTCTCCAAGGGTTATATGTTCAAAATAAAATGTTTAAGCCACTTACTAAAAAATAAATGGCTCAGATGGCAGGACTCGAACCTGCGACCAAGCGATTAACAGTCGCTTGCTCTACCAACTGAGCTACATCTGAACAGTGCTCACCAAACTAACTAATTCAGTGGGCTTCGTCAAGAAGCTCTCGACTCAATTTTTTCGATTTAAAGGGTAGACCCGCAGCTCTAAAAACCTGAAGCCCCTTATCCCACTCTAATTTGACGATTGTTGCTTGAGAATCCATCGCCATGGCCAGATCGCGCCAGTTCGCGTTGTTCATTTCTGCCTCTGATAAAGGCTCTAGATCAACTTTGCAGAACTTTTTGCGAAGAGCATAGTCAGTCCACTTTTTATATTTAGCTTTAAACTCAGCATCTTGCCATTTCACTGTGCCTTTTGTCTCTGAACACCATTGAAATGAAGCTACTTGCTTGGTGATCTCAGCCATATCCGGTTGATGAGAAGAAGAATTCTTACTTAAATAACCTTTAAAAAGAAAAATGCTTACAAGACCGACAACTAAGATGCTGATTTTAAAAATGAGTTTTTTATCCACCCTTTAAGTCTAGGTAAAAAGCGAGCATTTAGGAAGCTTAAGTTTTTCTGAGCTTTGGTCGCATTGTGTGTGCCACGAATGTCATGCAAGATTGTGTTTAGTTGGAGGTGTTGCATGCTAAAGGTGCAAATTATGATCTGCTTGACCCTGTTTATGGGGGTGATGTTACCGCTATCGGCGAAAGCCGTTCGTTTTGGTGGTGAGGTTTATTTTTCTCCGCAATTTGGGGGAACAGATTTTAATGCCACGGATGGTTCGGTTGATCATAAAAAATCTTGGAACTTCTTCTACAATATGGGGTTCAGCCTTGGTCTTAAGGGCGCTTTGCGTACCGATATTTTTTCGATCGGCATCAGCACTGATCTTGGTTGGAAAGAAGAAGCTATCGAGCACCGTTCAGCCGCCGGAGTTTCAGAGTATGATTATCAAATGATTCGCGGTTATGCCGGCGGTTATTTTACATTCGGAAAAGTCGTTTATTTCTATGCGGGTTACGACCCGATCGTTTACGGCAAGATGACTTACACAGACAACGAACATGTAAATCCATTTCGCAGAGGCGATGTCTTAAAAGGGTATGCGTACTCTGGTGGTATTGGAGTTGAGTTTCCGGGATCAGTTGGATTTTTAAGATTTTTAGGGCGTACAACAATCTACAATGATGTTGAATTCAACGGTGTTCAGCGTGAACTCCCCGATTCGGCCTATTCGAAAATTAATACCGGCGAATTGGTGGTCCAATTCGGTTCACAGTTCTAAGATTTTAATATTCTGATTGTTAATTAGGCAAAAAATGGTGCGGACGGGAGGATTCGAACCTCCGACCACTTGATTCGTAGTCAAGTACTCTATCCAGCTGAGCTACGACCGCACTGTCGTAATATAAGCAAATTTAATTGTGAAATACGGTTCTACCGATTTATTAGTCCAAAATCAAGTGTAAGTATCGGTCATTCCTTGATTTGGTAAAAACGCTATGGCATTTTCATATTCTATATTATTTCAGCATTAAAAACTTGCGCGCGGAGTGGTGGGTGAGTGGCTGAAACCAAGTCTTTGCTAAAGACTCGTACTTGCAAAACAGGTACCGTGGGTTCAAATCCCACCCACTCCGCCATTTCTTGTTTGATCTGTCTCCGACACACCTTTTTCTAAAGGCCTTCATGGAACAACCTCAACTTATCCTTCTTAACGGAACAACTAGCGCGGGCAAAAGTAGCATCATTCAATGCCTTCATCAAAAACTGCAAAGTCCGTATTTAGCCATGGGGTTAGATAAGTTTCTTTACATGCTTCCCGATCAATATATGAAACAACCTTTATGGAAAGACGTGTGGGATCACACCAGCGCGGGTGAATTAGGAAATCGTTTAATGAGTGGCATGCACTATTCAATGCTTTCAATGATCAATCGTGGAAATTTAATTTTAGCCGATCATGTGCTCATTGAAAAAAATTGGGTTTCTGAATTGGCTGATCTTTTTCATAATCAGCACGCATATTTTATCGGTATTCACTGCCCGTTAGAAATTCTTGAACAGCGAGAGCTTGGTCGTAAAGACAGAACTCTTGGATCTGCGAAAGCACAATATTCAATAGTTCATCAGTGGACGCATTATGATTTAACAATTGATTCTTCTCTATCTACACCAGAGCAGTCGGCAGATAAAATTCTTGAATTTTTAGCGAGCGGTAAAGCTCCGGTGGGTTTTATAAAAACACGCGAACAATTACGCTAACTCGATGGGCACAAAACTAAAAATTTCTAAAATTAAATCTCCTCTAACACAATTACGGTTTGTAGATATTCGTTGTCAGCCGCTAAAGGTTTTTTCTCGACACTGATCACTTTAAAAGAGGCACCTTTATCAAATAAAACTTCTTGTTCGTAGCTGTGGTAAGAAAGTGTTGAGATATCTTTTCCCGTTTTTGAGGTAATCAGCATTAAAGTTGGATTTTTTGTGTAGTTTGAATTTAAATCTTTCGTTGTCGACGTAAAGGCATCAAAGGTTACTGTTGCTCCATGTACATAGGCTGCTAACACTTCAGGAGAAAGTTCTTTTAATCCGCGCGCCACAGGTCCTGTATAAGGGTCAAGTTTAGATAAGGCCGTTGAGAGGAGATCAACCATCGGTTTGATTTGATTTTTATGAGCTTCAGTGCCCTTTCTTAAAATCGTGTTGAAAAGACCGAAATACTGAACTGTATACATGAACACCATCATGTTCTCGTCTTGTGTAAGCTTTGAACTGCAATCAATTGTTGAGCCTTTTTTTAGAAGAAATGAATACGGCTCAAATTCAAAAGCAATTTCATCGATAGTTGTATCTTCTTCTTCAAGGGCTTTTAGGTATTCGGCATCTGTTAAATCAAGATGGTCATATCTGACCAGATCAATTTCCGGATCTGTTTTTAAAAAGTTGTTAATAGCCGAATCAGCCTTAGCATCGAAATGACAGGTTTCTGCAAAACTCGGTGTTGCAAAGCTAAGGGCAAGCAGCATGGTGGCAATAGCAGTTACTAACGACTTCTTCATATATATTTTTCCTCTTATTAATTGGATAGGGAAACTACCCGCCTCTAAGGGAGAAAAATAGATGTTATGATTTTAGACGGTAAAAGGTTCCGATGCTCTCTGAAACCGGAGCGTTGTCAGAGGAAAAAAGACATTTTTCGTCAGTTTTTTTGGTCTTTTTACTTACTTCGTATCGCAATCCCAATGTTCAGTGATTTTTCCATTTTCAACTCTGAACATATCAAACCATGTCGTTGAATACGCTGTGCCCGAGGCGTCTTTAAGCTCATTTACAAAAGATAGGGTTACGATATCACCTTCAGCTTGAATCGCTACAAGGCCTTTAACAGTTTCAGGAATTGGGCGTGGGCCACCTAGTTTAGAGAAGAAATCGATGAAGCCTTTAAGGCCCGTTTCAACATTCGGATTATGTTGAATGTACCCATCAGTTAAAAACTCGCTCGTACGTTCAAGGCGACGGCCTGAAAGAATAATACGGGTAAAGTCATAGACTAACTGTTTATTCGCCTGAAGCTTGCGGTCCTGACTTACTAAAAGCTTTTGTTGGTCCTGCGCAGGTAAGACCGGAAGACCTGCTAAAGCGGTTTGTTGAACTAAAAATAAAGTGATAGCAAAAAAGAGTGATTTCATAAAAGGATTCCTTTCACGAGTAAATCTAGCGCTCCTGCAATTAGAAAAATAATTACTAAAAGTATGTTTGTTATTAGCAAAATTCATATAAACAAATCATAGCTAATTTTTTCTTCTCACAACTCTTCGTTTGTTTTGAATTCCTGCATTAGGCCTATCGTCTAATTATTCTAAACAAGATTCGCAATTTTATGGAATTGCGCTTTTGCAAAATACAACAATGAAAACGCAACAAACATCTCAGATTTTAAGCATCATCGACCGATAACAAAAACACTAAGACAACGGAGGTCTTACCATGAGGCTATTGATTGCCATTTTCGCTCTATTTTCTGTAAATCTCGCTTTAGCTCAAACTGCTCCCGTACGTGGACTTCGTTTTGATCCAGGCTACGTTTATGATGACCCACAATTAGCGGGTAAATCGATTCAGCAAATCGCTGCAACGGCTGCTCAGAACGTTAAAAATGCGGGCTTTAATACAATCTTTTTATTCGCTTATTCACCTTATTACGGCGCTTTTTACAATACGACTTACAACATGACGAATGTTGAAGGTTCAATGGGTAAAGGTAATTTTACGACAGCTCTAATTAATGAAGCGCACGCGCGCGGAATTAAAGTTATCGCGGATTTACCGATGAATAACTTTTTTAAAGTGTGGCAGGCAAAACCTACCTGGCGTATGAAAAAGAAAAATGGCTATGATTATCGCCCGTATAGCGATTTGTATCTGCTATCGATTTTTCATCCCGAGTTTAGAGCTTGGTACACAGGATTTATTAATGACTTCTTAGCAAAACATCCAAATATTGATGGTATCGAAGCGTTTGAGCCACAATTAGATTTTAACTGGAACAATGCGGCCGATTACAATCCTGAAGCTAATAAAAAGTTCTACGCAAAATACCCGACTGGAACTTTAGGTTCTGCAAACTGGGAATCTGTACAAACAGCTGAGGTTGTTTCGCACTTAGGAAATTTCTTCGGACTTGCAAAAGCTAAAGGTAAAGAAGCCCACGTTGTACAAACATGGACAGCCCAATCAAATGGAACATTGTTGTCGGCAGCAAGCTTAGCTAAAGCCATTGCCTTTAACTTCTTAGGTTTTAATGCATTACCGTTAAATCAACGTCCAACGTATATTCAAGGTGAATTTATGTGGGCTCAATGGGCTTCTGAATACGGTGGAACAGTGTTTAACCCTGATTGGATTAAATCAGCTGCAACATCGTTCTTATCGCAAATGAACACTTTAGCCCAGCCTGCGATCGTACATACAGAGCTTTCAGAATTTAGCGGAAGCTACGGAACTGTTAGACCAACAAGCACACAGTTCTTACAAGAGTTAAAAACATTACGTTCAATGAATGTGAATTTTGATGTGTATGATTACGCTCAGGTGAGTGAAATGAACTTGTGGTCAGGAATTGCCCAAGCTCTTAAATAAGACTAAAATAAAAATAGACGTAAAAACTAAAAAGCCGGGTTCATCACCCGGCTTTTTTATTTTTAAAAATTAGTCGAACATTACTTTTTCAGCTTTCTCACTCGTCGTAACTGAAGTTTTTAATTTCACATCACAGAAATCAGCACCGCAAGCTTGTCTTTCTTTTTTCTCGTCAGAAAACATTTTAGTAGCATTAATTGTCGTAGTTACTTTGTACATGCCATCATCACGGTATTCAGTAGTTACTACTTCGTATACGCCAGCCGCTTTTCTTGAAGCCGCAAGGAACTGAATAGCTTGATCACTGATTTTAAAATCAACGGCGATGTTTCCCATCTCAGCTAAACTTGCGTAACCTAAGTAAATTGAATAGCGCGGAGACACATCGGTACTCATGCCATGATCAGTTACAATAATAGATAATTTTTTATGAGAAGAACCTGGATCGTTTTTATCTACTAAACGAATAACTTGATCGATATCTGAAGGCGCGACTTTTAATTCTTCGGATTGAATTGTTCCAGCATGTGCAAAAGTCGTTGATAAAATAACTAGAGCCGATAGTAACATGTGTTTCATATAGTCTTCCTCTTTTTGGTTGGGGTTATGTGGTTCACATCATGCCCCAGTTTAATTTTTTTAGGCAAAAAACTCGCGAATTACCCATCAATCAGTGATTGCAGGTGTTTTCGCAAATCTTGGCAAAGACGCTCAATTTCATTTACTTTGTGAAGTACATCCAATGACTTAGGATTTTCACCTGTCAAAAGCTCATACAAAGTAACATTCAACGCTTGAGAAATTTTTGCATAAGGTTCGCCTTGAATCTGTCTGCCATTTTCCCATTCACGGTATGTTGACACAGGTACCGCTGCCGCTGCGGCAACTTCAGCTATTGATAAACCCGCATTAAGTCTAAATTGCTTCATTCGATGACCGATATGATTCATACATTCCCCGCCTTGCAGTCTTTTTACAAAATTCCAATTTATAATTAAAGAGATAGAATTTTATATTTAATATCATTATACTGATGTAATGAATTCACCTCCTTATGCCCTAATCGCGTCCTTTCTGGCTTTTACTGAAGCTCAGAACATGCAAAGAGCATCTGCTCTACTAAAAATTTCACAGCCGGCCCTGACAAGCCATCTAAAGAGTTTTGAACAGTATTTTCCACAGGCCATATTTGTGTTTGAAGGGCGCAGAAAAGTGCTTACTCCGTTTGGAGAAAAAGTCAGACAGCTCTTTAAAAATCGCTTTGATTATTTGGCTGATGACTTAAATTTACTAAATGAACAAGAACAAGATGCAAAAAACATCTGGTATAAAATAGCTGGCCGCGGAGAAATTCTTAATCTGCTTGTTCCTGCGGTAAACTGCCCAGGTACGGTTGAATTTATTCCTGTGAACACAGAAAACGTACCGCAGGGATTGCGTGAGCGTAAATTTGATATCGGTATTTCGTTTGATTTATCTCAGGTTGGTGATTTACATGCGAAGAAATTTTTCATTTACGATTACAGTATTGTGATCCCGGGACGCTGGAAAATTAAAGCCAACAAACTCTCACAAGACGTTATAGAAAAATTAGTTGAGCTTCCTTACGTTTCGCATAGACCGCAGTCGGAAAACTACAAAGCGTTACTTGATAAATATCAGATTAAGAAAAAACCTTATTACAAAAAAGTCTTTCCAGAGTGGAATATGCTTTCGCAATTAGCAAATGCTGGCGAAGGCTGGTCGATTGTTCCAAGTTATTATACGCGCGAGTTAAAAAACGCCGATGTAATTCAAATCCCGACGAGTCTTATTCCTGAGGTGCAGTTTTATATGCTTTACCGTAAAGAATCTCTGACTCGTCCGGGTTTTAAAACTATTTTAGAACAAATGCGAAAAGCCGCAGAGATCTAAAATTATTTTTATATTACGGAGCCCAGGTGCGATACCAAAGGGCACCGTCGGTTCCGCGTACGAAAACCATTATTCGTGATCTGTTTGCGAAAGTTGTTGCACCAGGGCCGGAAGTCGCAATACCCCCGAGATCATTCCACTGTCCCCAAGCACCACTGATCCATCGTTTATGCATAAGATTACCGCCGAACCCTCTTGCAAATAAATCTAACGAACTTGAATTTCGACTAACTACGTCCGGCGCTGAGCCCACCGCCCCGCCTCGGTATTACTCCATAGTGATACGCTACTCCAAATCTTATATTGTGATGGACTAAACGCCCGAGCGAATTTTGCACAATGACATCAAGTCTGTTTTGAGATCGAAATATGGCGGTGGGATCGCTGATCACATCCCCGACCACAGGACTCCAACGTTCATTACAAGCAAACCCGCGAATACATCTTGAGTAATACACTTTGTTGTCGCTTCCTCTTGCGAACAGATGGGGTCTTTCACTTGAATTAGCACGAGGAGAAGATAGACCAGATTCAACAGCTAATAATGGAACCGGAATTCCAGATATCGAAAAGCTATTCCATCCAGTAAACCCTGAAGTTGCTGTAAGCCTGTTATGATAAACACGGCGATAATTAACAATAGCAAAGACTTCGAAAATATCTCTACCACCGCTACGTCGGCAGGCGACTGAAGGCGAGCCAGTAAAGGTTAAGCTGCCTGGGATTCTTTTCCAATCCTCCCACGCAGTCGGACCAAAAACTTTTTTGCGATACCAAATGGCATTGTCAGTTCCTTTCACGACAACGTAAGAAACATTCCGTGATGAACAAGCTGCGGGGTCGCCAATTATGCTGCCACCTAATGTATTCCACGGCGACCAATTTGCAAAAGCTGGAGCCGAGAACAATGTTATTAAAATGAATAAACTTAAAATTTTATTCATACAATCCTCCTTTAATTACGGAGCCCAAGCGCGATACCATAAAGCACCATCAGTTCCGCGAACGAAAACCATGATCCGCGCATTACCTCCACTGCTGGCGTAGATTGTAGCCCCTGGTCCCGAAGTCAGAATACCGCCAAGATCGACCCAGTTACCCCAAACACCGTTGATCCATGTTTTTTGTAAAAGAGTTCTATTTGGTCCGCGGGCAAAAAGTTCTAGATTACCTTGATAACGGCTCACGATATCAGGCGCGGATGAGACCGGCCCTCCAGCAAGAAGTACGAACGGGTTCCAAATTAAGCCGCCTTGGATGGCATGATATAAATATCCATTCGTCGCTTGCACGACTAAATCTAATCTTGAAGGTGACTGATACGCTACGGCGGGATCAGACATCACACGACCACTAATTAATCGCCAAGTTGAGTAACAAGA
Organism: Pseudobdellovibrio sp. HCB154; assembly: GCF_046267985.1. Classification (GTDB taxonomy): domain Bacteria; phylum Bdellovibrionota; class Bdellovibrionia; order Bdellovibrionales; family Bdellovibrionaceae; genus Pseudobdellovibrio. The sequence goes on from NZ_CP176530.1 coordinate 68,906, forward strand.
TCCTTGTGGGCAGATCGACCAATAAATTCCGTTGGTCGCGCGTCCAAAAAGTTGTGGCATAAGATCGTAATCTGGAAGCGAAGGTGTTGAAAGCCCTGAACCAATTGTGAAACTTCCAGTTGCGGTTCCATAAAGTGGCTGTCTTGTCCAGGGTGTGAAATTGTTTAGTCCACCGTAGTACGAAATATAAAGTTGGCCATCATAGCCAACACCATAAGCCGCAAAATAACCTTCGCCGCGATAAACACGACAGGCAATGGACGGTGAACCACTGAATTGGCGCGTGCCGGGAATACGTTTCCACGCATCCCAAATGCCGGTGCTTAAAGTTCTTTTGCGATACCACATTGCATAGTCAGTTCCTTTAGCGATGACATAGGTTTGTCCCGCTCCGGTACAAGCTGCGGGGTCACCAATGATTCCACCGCCCAGCGACACCCACGGTGTCCAGGCAGCAAAAGTTGGAGCTGCGAATAATGTTATTGATATTAAAAAAGAAAAAAGACGAAACATATAAACCTCCTGTTGTAGATCTAATGGCGTAATGCCGTAGAACTTTTTGGAGCAATTCAAATGCCTCGTCTTTTATTAAAACGATTTGTTGTGAAGAAAATTATTTTTTGTGAAATAAAGGCTTAATTTTTGAAGCGTAGGGCTCAGCAAAAAATGATAAATAAACCATTAATAAGCCGATAATTACTGCTAGCGGCAAACCACTTGGCTGTAAAAACGCATGCACTAAGAAAATGTTAAGCACAACTGGTGCTAGTACCACTAGAGCTAGTGGAACAAAAAAACCAGTGAGCAACATTAAGCCACAAACGATCTCTGTCATCTTTAAAAACGGGAAAAAGTATTTGCTCGCCATTAAACCTGTCATAAATGTTACAAGGTCTGCGGGCAGATCTGGTGGTGGCGGAATAAGATTAAATAATCCTGCAACGCCTGATAAGAACATCACTAAGCCTAATAAAATACGCGCGATTAATGGTAGTTTTGCTTTCATGGTAGAAATCTCCTCTACCATTAATCGTGACGGCAGTTCGCTAGGTTGGCAACTGCCTATAAATAAAAACTATTAAAGGCCGCAGATGTCATCTGGAGTAGATCCACCAGAGCAAGTACCAACTTTCACAACTTCCATATAACCAGCATCAATTAAATCTGTAAATTCAGTGATGATGGTTGCTCTTCTGATGCATCCATAGTGGTTTTCAAATGAAACCGCTAAACCACGAGCTGTGATAAGGCCGTTAGCATGTGCAAGTTTTTTAAAAACGCGAGGTGCGCTTAAAGAACCACCCGATACTGTAACTGCCTTATCTGTAATTTCGACTTGGGCTTTAGTTCCCATACGCGTTTCGCCGATACATACGATTTTTTCTGCAAAAGCTGTTGATGCTAAAGTTGATGTTAAAAGAATAACTGACATTAAATTTTTCATAAGATCTCCTGTTTAAGTTGCGATCTTTTTATGCTGGGTAAAAAAATAAATAAAATTAATTAAACTATGTTTGTGATTACTCAAAATAATCATTCACTGAGGCTAACGTAAAAAGACATTAACCGGGACTAGAGCAGAGTTTAGCAATAAAGAAGCTATTTAATTTGAATGAGAAGCTGGTTTTAGCGGTGAAGAATTTACTTTTTTCACCTGAGGCCCAGCAATTTGTTCAGCCACACTGTCGGCCCAATGATTGGCTAAGTTTCCACCGTAATGAAGTTTATCAGAACGATTTGGCAAGATAGGCTTGCCTTGATAAGTAATTTTTCGACTGTCAATAAAAGTACAACGATCACTAACGGTATCTCGTAAGTTGTCAATAAACGCTTTGATCTTAGCTTGGCCGCATCTCTGACCGATTGGCCCTGTGCTCGGTTGTTCAGTTGGCCCTACCCAAACACATTTTGAATTTGGACGAATTTGTGCAAGTAATTCTTTGGCGGCCGCCATTTGATCTTCTTTGTCTTTAATAAGACAGCCACCATGAACATCATTTGTTCCAAGCGCTACAACTACCATTGTCGGAGCAGAGCCTTGAAACAGCTGTGAAGGTGTTGGAAAATTCGTTGCCGGAGCTTTACCGCTTACTAAACCATCGCCATCGCAGTAATAGCCGATTTTTAATTTTCTTAAAGAAGAATTATCTTTTTTATTCCAGTGTTGGGCGGCGGCACCAATGACACCGTAACGTTTTATGTTTTCAGTGCCGTAGATTTTTGAAAGATTTTCTGAAAGGCGTTTTCCGAAATCACCTACTGTGTGTGAATCACCTAAGTAAATCACACGATCAGCGGCTGATGAATTCTGACAAGCCAACGTGTGGCTTGCAGATAATAAAATTAAACTAAGAATAACGCCTGTTAGTTTCACGATTATAAATCAGTTAATTCAACTTGCAGATCAATGGCTGGATGATCTGATCCTTTATCAACCCAGTCATGTACTAAACGCGCGCGTTTAATAGACATACCACGCGTAAAAGCGTCATCTAATTGTTTTTTCTTTAAAGGATTTTCCCACGGCACTTGTTTTAAACCTGCTGTGCCTAAAATACGTTTTGTTAAAGCAACACGTGAAGGATTTTTTGTATTAAAGTCACCTGCAAATACCACGGGGCCGTTGTGGGCTTTAATTTCTGGAAGAATCATATTTAATTGGCGCTCTAAAGCTTCATCACCATCCCAGTTAATGCCGTGAATACTGATCGCTAATAATTTTTTAGCACTTCCTGGAATTGCATAGTACGCAAGAACTGTCGCTTTCGGACTTTTCACAAACGGTTCGATATCTTTTGTACGGTAGTAATGAACATTAGACGGACGGGCCGCTGAACCAAGTACAGTTCCGGCTGCGATATCGTTTTTCATATTAAACGAAGCTGCTAAATGCCACTCCCAACCAGTGATTGCTTTAAAACTATCAGAAACCGGAGAACCTGTTGTCGCTTCTGATAACATGATAAGGTCACGGCCTTTTGCCATAGCTGCAAAAGCTTTTCTGTATTCTGATTTTCTGCCTTTGTAGATATTCCAAGAAAGAATGCTTAGCTTTGTTGAGTTTAGAGTAGGAAGTGAAGCTTGTCCCATAGAGTGCATCACATGATTATCATCTGGAATGTTATCGCATAAAAATGAACATGAACCATAACCAGAGCTATCAACTCGTGATTTCGAGTGAGCTACGAATGAAAAAGTTAATAAAGAAACTAATAATAATTTGTGCATAATTCCACCTAGTTGTTGTGCTAGGTAGCTTATCGTCGAGTTTTGAAAACCCCTTTAAAGGTCAAGAAAGTGTTGAAAAGCTTTGCAGGACTGGACTAGTCTTTGGAATTGTTTAAGGTCCCAACTTGTCCTTGTTAAATTTCAGATGGGGGCTTTTTTGGTAAATAGTCCCCGTTAAAAACAAACTGCCCCGGTGCCGCTGCTGTCATGATAATTGCTCAAATCGCTCAGAATGAAATGTGTGTGGATAATTTTTCTAACTCTGTTTGCTGCTCCAGTTTTTGCGGAAACTCCGTTAGGTATTCCGGCCTATCGTAATCAATACGAAATTAATTCTGAAACCGTCTATTTTTCTGATACTGAACTTGTGCAAAGTGATTTGCGCTTACTGATCGGCCGAAGATTCGATGCCTTTGGTGATCGTGATCTGCGCTTGGCGGCTGGCGGCTACGGTCTCTATCAAGATGCAAAAAATTTTGATTACTCAACAAGACACGGTGGTGTAGCTCAAGCAAAATTAAATCTTTGGCGTAACTGGCTTTTTTTAGTTTATGAGTATCATTACTTTATTCTGCGTAATAAATCTGATTACGAAGATGAAAATCGTTACGGTCTTTACGGTGGATATTATTATCAATTTAATGAACGAACGGTTTTAGATATTTACGCTGAAACTTTTCACATTCCCGATGTTTCTAGAAATCATCCGTTAAGCACAGGAAGAGCCAGTATTTACTGGGACACGAAGGCTTTAGATTTTCATGTTTTAGATTTGTTAACAGAAGTTTATGCCAAAGATTCTCCGGCTAATTGGGGTGGATCACGCACCGATCTTCGCATCGGGGTGAAGTATCAGCCGTGGGATTTTATCTCAGCTAAATTTTTTATACCTGTTGCTTCCAGCGAAGACGATGCCGCTGGTGAATGGCAAGGACAAATTAACATTTACAAGGTCGGAGATTTCTAAAATGGAAACATTATGGATGATTATTTCCTACTTCACCGTTTTAGCCGTTTTGTTTTTTTGCTTCGACGATCTGTTTATCGACTTTATCTCTTTAGTTTTTAATTTAAAGCCAAAGGATGTTTCTTTAGATCAGTTAGCACAGATGCACAATATGCCGCAAAAGCGCATTGCGATCATGATTGCGAACTGGCATGAGGCCGACATTATCGAGCGTATGATTCATGGAAATATGGGTCGTATTGATTATTTAAATTATGATTTTTTCTTAGGTGTGTATCCCAACGATGTTGAAACAGTTTTAGCGGCACAACGTTTAGAAGCTGTTTATAGCCGCGTGCATGTGGTGATTAACTCTAAAGAAGGCCCTACATCCAAAGGGCAAATGTTAAATCAAATCGCTCAGCACATTTCAGCCACAGAAATTTGGCAGAAAAAAATTTACGACATCTATATGTTGCATGATTCAGAAGACATTATTCATCCGCTTTCGCTAAAGCTTATTAATTACGAAATGGAGACTGTCGATTTTTTACAAACACCAGTATTTAGTCTTCCGACGAAGTGGACGGATTTAACTCGTGCTATTTACATTGATGAATTTACTGAAAGCCACACAAAAGACATGTTGGTGCGCAGTCATTTAAAAGGCGGAGTTCCTTCGGCTGGTGTTGGTACAGCTATGTCACATTTATTTGTGTCAGAAATTAAACAATTACAAAACGGTGAATTATTAAAAGAAGACACACTGACTGAAGATTACCATTTAGGCCTAATGGCCACACGCTTAGGCTACGAGAGCAAATTTGTTTGCAGTTATGTGCAAAAGAAAAACCGTATTGATTACATCGCCACTCGCGAATACTTTCCAGCTTCAACAGCGACTTCGATTCGTCAGAAAACCCGTTGGACATTAGGAATTAGCTTTCAAGGCTATGATAATTTAAAATGGTCTGACACCTTAGTCGAAAATTATTTTTTATGGCGTGATCGCCGCAGCTTTTTAAACTCGATAGTTTTAATTGCATCGTACGCGTTAACTCTATCTTACATTTCGTATTACACATTTTTTGGTGTATGGCCTCGCCTGTTAACCCAAGATCATGTGCTTAAGGGTTTATTAGAATTAAGTTTTTATTTAATGGCGATTCGCCTTGTTCAACGTTTTCGCTTAGTGAGTGAGTTGAACGGATTTAAATTAGCGCTTCTTATTCCTGCGCGCTGGCTTTTAGCGAATTACATTAACACTTTAGCATCTATTAAAGCTTTCAAAACTTACCGTGAATCGGTGAAAACCGGCAAACGTCCACAATGGGTAAAAACCACACACGAGTTACCCACAATGTTCGGTGTAACCACGGTAGAAATCAAACAAACGGAGCAACCTTATGAAAACAACCTTAGCTAAGATGACAAAAAAAATAATAATCGCACTGCTGTTTCCGGCAATCACCCAGGCAGCAGACTGTGTGCAGGTTTTTTATGACCGCGGTCCGAGTGATTATTGGATTGGCCATGCTAATGCAGTCTTTATGCAAAATCTTTTAGGGCATTTTCCGCATCTGCAACAAATTGTAGAGCCTATTGAAAATTACAAAAAGGGTGATTTAAATCGCTGTAAAGCCAGTATTTATATTGGAACACACTTTAATACCGCAATCCCCGAAGTTTTCCACACGGATTATATGGAGACGACTAAAAATGTGGCCTGGCTTGGTTATGGTATTTGGAAAAAACCAGAGCTGTTACAAAAAGTTTTTAATTATCGCTACGATAAATTAACAACTCTAGATACAACTCGTTTAGACCAATCGGCAAAGCCGACTTATTTTAAATGGATTGATTATAAAGGCGAACGCTTCAAAAAATTTGGCGAATGGAGTGTGACAACACCACGCTTTTTTCATGCGCCTTTTGAAATGAGCGCCCTGTCACCACTGGATATGGTAAATTCACAAACGCAAATCTTAGCTGTGGCCGAACACAACGGTACGAGCGAAAGACTTCCGTATATTTTACGTAATCAAAATCATTTTTATGTGGCTGATTCAGTGTTTAGTTATATGCACGAATCTGACCGCTACTTAATTTTTTCTGATTTAATCTTCGACATCTTAAATGAAAAACCACGTCATAAGAAAAAATATGCAGTCATGCGTATCGAAGACGTGCATCCGATGATTAAAAACGAAACCTTGGCCTTAATTTCTTCAACACTTAAAAAACTTCAGGTACCGATTAATATTTCAATCATACCGTTCTATTACGATTCTTTAAAATACGACGACCGTCCTGCTAAAGAAAGTTTTATGCCGGCCTCACAACGACCCAACTTTGTGGCATGGATTAAAGATCTGCAAGCTCAGAATGCCACTTTTATTTGGCACGGAGTTACTCACCAATACAGTAAAATTAAAAATCCTCACACAGGAGCTTCTGGTGATGACTTTGAATTTTGGAATGCGCGCACGAATAGAGCTATTGGCGAAGACAGTGCTAAATATGTTGTAGATAGAATGTTTATCGGCGCCAAAGAATTAAGTAAAGTCAATATTCATCCGTATATTTGGATTACGCCACACTACCAAGCCTCAGCTGTTGATAACATTGTTTTCTCGCATTTAGTTCCTTGGTCGATGGGGCGCATGATTTATCAAAACGTTCATTTGAAAAGCGCTTTACCATCGCATTCGAAGAGCACATGGTTCACTGATGCAGATTTAGCAAAGCAAAAAGCGCGTCTGAATAAGTTGAGCGGAATTTCTTTAGAAACAACGTCTCCGTGGAGTGGCCAACTATTTCCGTATGAAATTTACGGTGATGTTTACGGCCAGCGTGTGCTTCCTGAAAATTTAGGCAACGTACAACCCAAACAAAATGATCAAGTTGTTTATCCACGCACAGCTGATGAAATTATTGCTGATGCAAAAAGAAATTTAGTGCTTCGTGATGTTTGGGCTTCATACTTCTATCACCCGTTCTTATTTGAAGTTCCAGAAACTCTGCGCCCTGAACATTTACCAGCGGGAACAGCTGTTAGAACGTGGGCTGATTTTGATGGCGATACCCGCGAGATGGAGCGAGTTGTCGTTGAACTTAAAAAAATGGGTTACGAATTTATTAATATCGAAGATTTCGCGAGACAAAATGTCGACGTGTTAAGACCCGAGCCCAAAGTAAATTGGGGCAATATGAACCAATAACAAAAATTAAAGCTACAAAGACTGAAGGCACAGTCTTTGTAGAATCCCTAAAACTTATACTGGTTTAACCCACTGTTAACATTTGTTAAAGAAAGAAGGATTCGCATGCGTTTAAAGAATAAACTCAGCCTGTTATTGATATCTGCACTTTGTACGATGTCATTGAATCTTGCCCACGCGCAAGAAGTTCCACCGGACGTGGACACACCCGTTGATACTCCAGACGACACACCTACTGTTGATAAGGACAAAGTAAAAAAGAAATTAAGAGCCGATTTCTTTCTTGATTTTGATTGGGGTGAAGAAGTTATTAACTTAACTCCGCATCCAAAAAATTCAGAATTTTTTGAATCAGCTTCTGACACTTTGGTTATGGGCGATTATTCAAAAGGCTTTCGTGTTGTTAAGTACTCTGAAGTTTCAGCCGGCTTAGGCGGAAAACTAACTTGGAACTGGCCAAATAAAACAGGCTTAGCCGGTAAATTTTGGCTTTATGTAGGTCTTATGCCGATGGCCGGAAAAACAGCGGTCACAAATCAATTTCAACCAACATTTGAAAAAGCGATCAACGCAAAATCTCGTAAAATTCCAATGGAAGCCAGCGATCTTAACAGCTGGGCGCAAAACGATTCTGTGAACTACTCGACAACAGGGGGCTTAATTTTCTCTGTGGGTGCTGGTGTGCCAGGTATTAATGTCGGCACTGACTTTATCGTGCAAGGTACTTTCTCAACATACGTTGAAAAAACAAGTGCTGATGAAGTTTATGTGATGATTTCAAATACCGACGCTAAAAGCTTAGTGATGCAAGTTGATGCGACCGTGGCTCAAGTTGGTGTAACTAAGTATAAAGAAATCGAACAAGGTATGTCTTACATGATTAAATTCAAAGATCCTGTAGGTCAAAAAGCATATCACGATTTAATTCGTGGTAACGTGGCTGCGATTCAAATGTTATTAGCTGATCCAAATCAAACAGCCATTCAAAAATGGGAAAAACTAAACCGCATGCAAATGCGAAAATTAGCTCATTTTAATTTCGGTATTCCATTTATTATGTCATGGGGTTGGACTGCAGGAAAAATCTACGAATTCAGCGACACACGCGCTTACTACGACAATACACGTGCCGAAGTGGATTACGGTGTGTATGTTAAAGAAAAACGTAAGAAAATTTTCAGAAGCATGGCTGTTAAAACAGAATCTTTCTACGGTTCGGTTTACAGACTCTATAGCTATGATAATGACTTAATTACAAAATATATTTTTGGCCAATACGTGTTTAATGCCGACGATAATAAAACAAAAACTAAAGACATGAATAAAACAATCAATAATCTGATTGAAAAAACCGGCTTAAGCCAACAGTTAGCTTTAAATATTCCGAAATACAAAAAACTAAAATTTTCGCGTATTAATTTAGAAGTTAATTTTGACGAAGACCAAACATTAAGATTTATGGAAGCCGCAGCCCGTATGACGCCAGAAATGATCGCGGCCCGTGCTAACCAAATCGCAAATAACTTTATCATGAGCGAATCAACATCTTTGGCGTTATGTACTCCTGAAGAAACAGAAGTGCCTATGTCTACAGATGCTTGCTTAGCTAAATACATGGCCGAAAACACTGAAGTTTCAAGTTCATTAGTTAAAGCCGCGCGCGTGATGAAAACTCACTTTGCCGCTGGTCGCGATAAAGAATTTTCTATGGCTTACGCTGAATTTGGCCGTGCGATGTTAAAAAACGCCACGATGTTTCAAGCTATTTTAGGAATGGCCGGATCAGGAGCTGAAATTGTGTATAACGTACAAAATACGTACTTTCAAAACTTCCGCGTGATCTATCTAACAACAGATCAAGCTGGTGTTTACATCCGTAAGATCAAAGGTCAAAAAGATACATTTATCTTCGCAGATAAATATTTAAATGATGCGGTAAATGTAGCTTCAGGATTTTAATTAATATTTTAAAGTAAGAAAGCCAGCCAGCAGGGATACGAGTTTGCTGGCTTTTTTATTTTATTGAGCGGTATAGTTTTTTCCAGAAATTAATCCGCGAGCATTACTTGTTGTATTGCTGAAAGTAACAGGAACTGTGTCTTTTTCATCTGGGGTTAAAACCATAAAATGCAAATGCGCTCCTGAACTGCAGCCTGAGTTTCCACTTAAAGCAATAGAATCGCCTTGGTTTACCGTGGCCCCTAAATTTACGAGCACACCGTTGCGGGTTAAATGTAAATATTTGGCTAAGGTGCCATCGCTATGACGAATGCTTAAATAATTTAATTCATCACAGCCACCGCCGTCGTCGTATTGCTCTTCAAGTTTTTCAACAACGCCACCGCGCGCCGCTACTATGGATGAGCCGATATCCATACGCACATCGTAAGAATATCGATGTGCTCCTAAGTGACTGGCTGGGCCACAGTTACCTTGGCTGATTTCATGGCTGATGCCGACAGGCCACGGAAGTTTATAACTTGAAGTATCCCAAGCAGGATAACCATCACAAATTCCAGTGTGACTAAGCTCAGGCACACCTTCCCCACAACCCGTAGTTAAAAATAAAAGAAGCAGAGGTAATATTTTTTTCATAAAACTTTTGTTCCTTTAAAAACTGTAACCAATGTAAGGCGACCAAAAAATTCCAGGACCAGAAATAATCATCGGAAAATTAATAAATAAATTATTTGAAACGCGGTAACCGGTTCCAGCTAACGCTCCAATATTTGTACCATAGATAGCAGATACTGAACCACCGACACCGCCTTCAAAAAACCAAGTGCCTGAGGTGCGCCAGCCATAACCCACTAGTAAATCACCGGCGATCGGACTAATGCCGCGAGCGTTCAGAATGGCAAAAACACCTTTGTTTTGGGTGTAGAAGTTGACTTTGGCACGTGCTGAAATCCCCGTGTTGTTGGCCTCTTCTACATCGTCGTAAGAAGTTGTCTGTGCGCCAGCAAAACCTTCAAGCTCCCAAGCTGAAGCTACAGTCATATGAAAAAATAAAATGAAAACACAGATTAATTTTTTCATTAAAACCCCCACCGTAAACTAAGCAGTGGCAGCAAAGTAATGATCGTGCGTTTTTCCATGCCAGAATTAATTCTTTTTCCAGAAAGGCCTAAGCTTAATCCAAAAACGCTATTTAAATGCGTTCCGTAAAGGAGTTGAGCGGCAAAACCTTTACCTTCAAGATCTGTTTGATACTGAGTGAATTTTCTAACAAACGCCCCACCCTGAATCTCAAAAAACCGTTGTTGGCCATAACGAAAGGCGCCACCAAAAGTTTGATCGGTGACATTTTCACTAATCACTTCGTGGCCGACATAAACCCCGGCCCAAAAATCACCTGCACCCAAAAGCAAAGTGTTGTGTGAAGTGAAAACGACATCGGTGCGATTAATAAAAGCGAGTGATGGAAGAAAGCTGCTTTTAATTTCAAAAGCGGCACCACTAGATAGAGGAAGAATAAAAATCAGAACTGTTAGAAATTTAAAAAAGACTGACATTTATCATCCCACTTTGTTTTTCTTGAGCTCACTCAAGTAAACAAAGCGGGATTGTATTGTCAACATTAACCCTTAGCGTGATCAGCTAAGATAACTTCTTTCGCTTTTTCAGAAACGATCAGCGTTGGAAGCATAATAAATAAACCTGGAATATCTGGGTAAACTGAAGCATCAACAACGCGTAGGTTTTTAACACCATGAACGCGAAATTTACTATCAACTACCGCTGATGGATCAGTTGCTAGACCCATTTTGCTGGTACAAGAAGCGTGGTGACCCCAAGCTTCTTTCATAATCCACGAAGATAAATCTTCTGATTTTGTCACATCATCACCTGGGTAAACTTCACGTTTAAAATATTTGCTGCCGATACTTTTGTTAATACGACGAGCCACATTTAAACCTTGGTAAACCGCATTTAAATCTTCGGATAAACCATTTTTTTCATCTTGAAAGTAAGCAAAGTTAATTTTTGGTGTATCACGCGGATCAGTCGATTTTAATTTTACAGAACCTGCGTGATTTTTTGTATGACCTTTTAAAATAGCCCAAGTGAAATAACTTGGATCATTTGGGTTTTTTGGAACGGCATCAGCGGAGTAACCTGGGTAATAACCAGTAAATCTACCTGGAATACCAAAAATACAAAGATCAGGAGTTTTTTGTGAGTCTGTGGATTTGCGAATTAGTGAAAGCGCAACACCGTTTGTACTGTAAATATGGCCATCTGGATTTTTCACATAATCTTGCCAGCACGGATCTTTCGCAAAATCATTATTTTTAGCAAATGTGCAGTTTTCAATTAAAGAAATAGGTTTATTCAATTCACTCACAACTGTGACTTCGTAACGGTCTTGTAAATTTAAACCAACACCCGGAAGATTTTTAACAACAGGAATACCGTGTTTATTTAACTCTTGTTCGTTGCCGATTCCAGAAAGCATTAATAATTGTGGCGTATTAAAAGCTCCGCCTGAAAGAATAATTTCACGTTTGGCCAGAGCTCTTTTAGGAGTTGCCATCCATGTAGGAGCTTTAGCTTTATTCATCACATCAGCACGATATGAATGGGCACCTTCGGTAAATTCGATGCCGATAGCTTTTGTTTTATCGTTCGGATCAAAAATAACTTTTGTGCAAAGTGAATCTGTTTTTACAAATAAATTTTTTGGATATTTTTGGCGCGTTTCTAAAATGTATTCACGCACACCTTGGCGAACACCGTTCATCGCATTGAAAGGCATATTAAATACACCTGGGTATTTGTTATTCACATAACCCGGATCGTTTGGATTTAAGCGTAAACTTGGAGCCACAGTGACCGCTTTTTCGAGTTCGTTCCAGTCACCTTCCCAAAGGTTGTCAAAAAAGCCTTTGGCTGCATCAACGGTATCAACCTTAAGAGCTGAGATAGCCATTTTAGTTAAAAAACGGTCTTTCATTAAACTCCATGGGCCTGCTTGGGTGAGCGATAACCAACCGCCCTTATTCGTTTGCATGTTTTGGAAACGCTTATACATGTCTTTGGCGTTCCAAGTTTGGTCACCAGTTTGTTTGGCAATGTTAGCCCAGTCTTCATTATCCGGATATAAGCTGATTAAAGCATTCACGCGCGTGCAACCACCGATACCGGCCGCACGTGGATAATAAATACTTTGATTTTCTTGTAAGAATTTAGAATTCATTTCTTCAAATCTTTTGTAGCCGCTGCTTTGTTGAAAGCGATCAACGAAGTAAGACCAATTTAACAATGGATCTTCGCTTGATTTCGCGTGAAACACCGGAGTCGTAGAAAGTTTATTTGTGCTTTCGCCGCCAGCTTCAAGAAGTAATACGCGGTAACCGGCTTTTGCTAAACCGCAAGCAAGAGGTCCACCGCCAGCGCCAGAGCCTACGATAATAAAATCAAATCTATCGTTTTCATCGATAGTCCAATTGTTTTCATTAGAAGGAGATCTTGTTAAAGAATCGAATGTTGAACATCCCGTAAAAGCGGCGGCAGTAGCTGCGGCAGCGGTTGCGGTCTGAACGAACTTTCTACGATTGATTTTATTATTTTTCTTCATCTTTCTAGTTTAGTTGGCTGGTGCGGCATTCAAAAGTCCGGTTTAGGCCACGACCCGACCAGCGTCCAGCTAGGCCACCTATTTAGGGGGTGTCGACCTGCAAAAAAACGATTAAAAAGCATGTAAAAATGGGGCAAAAGTCATCATTTTTTAAAGTCGATAAAGTTATATTTAGCATCCAGCGGCATAGTTAGTTATATTCCGCCCATGCGTTTAAGAAGTCTATGGCTGAATCTTTCAGTTCAGAAAAAGCTATTTAGTGTCGTCGGCATTATGGCTGTGCTTGTGGCTTTGGAACTTTTTACGCTGTACTTCGCAATTAGTACTTTATCGGCCGTGCGCGGATTTGTGGGTGGCGAAGGTCACTGGTCAAAGGCGCAAAAAAGTGCGGTATTAGCTTTAAATCAATATCTTCTTACAAAAAATCCAGCCGAATATGAAACTTTTAAAAATGAATTACAAGTTCCGTTGGGTGATAAGGTTGCCCGTCTTGAACTTTTAAAAAAAGATTTTAACAGAGAAGTCGTGCGCCAAGGAATGTTGGGTGGAAAAATTCACGAAAGTGATATTCCTTCAATGATCACATTGGTACGTCGGTTCAGTGATCTTCCGCTTATGGCAAAAACACTGCAGGCTTGGGCTACAGGCGATGAGCTTATCGAAGAGCTTATGCAGTTAGGCGACAAAATTCATCGTGAAATGGCCAGTGGCATTGACCAACAACGTCTGACTTATTTCATGTTTGAAATTAATCGTCTTGATCGTGAATTGACTCATACAGAAGGTGAATTCTCAAATTCGCTGGGAAGCGCTTCGCGTCTGATGGAAATGGTTCTTATGGTGACACTGCTCATGCTTGTTATCGTGGTTGAATCAACGGGTTTATATTTCACATACCGCTTCGGCCGTCATTTAACCAACACCCTTCGTGAATTAAATAATACAGCGGTCACTGTTGGCGAAGGTGATTACACACAAAAAGTTATCGTTAAGTCTACAGACGAATTAGGTCAGTTGGCTGAATCGTTAAATAAAATGGTTGAGCGTTTAGAAAGCCAAACGATTGAACGTCAGCACGCTGAACAGGCCAGCCAAGCTAAAAATTTATTCTTAGCGAACATGTCTCATGAAATTCGCACACCTTTAAATGCGATTTTAGGTTTCTCTGAAATTCTGCAAGATCAGCATTTAGAAGAAAGAGACAAACAGCGTTACGCCGCGATTATTCGTCGTACCGGTGAAGGTTTGAATACAATCATTAACGATATTTTAGATATTTCAAAAATCGAAGCTGATCGTATTGAAACACAAGAGGCTGCGTTTTCATTGTCGCAGATGCTTTCAGATTTATATGCATTACTTAAAATGCGTTGCGATGAAAAAGGTATTCAGCTGATTTTTGAACGTATTGGCCAAGTGTCAGATTACGTTATTACCGATCAAACGCGTTTACGCCAAATTTTATCTAACATTATTGGTAACTCGATTAAGTTCACTGAAAAAGGCCACGTCATGCTTACGTATGAAGTGCGTGGCTCGATGTTATTTTTTACGGTGAGTGATACAGGTGCGGGTATTTCGCCAGAGCAGCGTGCGAATTTATTTAAAGTTTTTTCGCAAGGTGACAGTTCGGTTAGAAAAAAATACGGCGGTACGGGTTTAGGTTTAAGTATTGCGCAAAAACTCTCTCAACTTCTCGGCGGTGATGCCGGTTTACTAGATAGCGAAGAAGGCATGGGTAGTTTATTTTTTGTTCAGGTAAAATATAACCCAACAGAAAAACCCGCAACAGAACCTGTTGTGCAAATTCCTCCGTACAACACCCGCGCTATTGCGAATAAAAACATTCTAGTTGTTGAAGATTCTTTAGATAACCAGATGTTAATTGAATTTTATCTGACGAAGCATAAAGCCAATGTGGTGTTTGCTAACAACGGCCAAGAAGGTGTTGATGCGGCTCTTAAAGGAAACTTTGATTTAATTCTAATGGATATTCAAATGCCGGTTCTTGATGGGTATGCAGCCACTGAAGAATTGCGTCGCCGCGGCGTTGCGATCCCGATCATCGCCTTAACGGGTTACGCGATGAAAGAAGATCAAGATAGATGTTTACGCGCTGGATGTAATGAATTTTTAGCCAAACCTATTCACAAAGATAAATTGTTATTCACATTGGCTAAGTACTTCCAGCATTCAAAGCCAGAAACGCGTCCGCTTGATTTTATCTAAATATTAATTGGCCTTAACAAATTGTTTTAGTAGCGTTACGCGTATGAAATTAAATATCGTTTTTTCAATGTTGTTTCTATCTCAGTTAGCTTGGTCCAACCCCTCAGCACTTTGTGAAGCTAATGCCGAAGAAAAATTAGTTCAATTTTCACAAAACGTAATACCCCGCCAAGAAAAAACGATCGAAGTTCTGACTTGGAATGTTTATAAATTTAAAAAAGAAAATTCTTTTTCTGACCTAGTTTTATTGGCAAATAAATCAGATATCGCTTTTGTTCAAGAGGCTGTGCATTCGCAAGACTTACAAGCCAATGCTGCTCAGAATATTTCAATGGATTGGACATTTTTTAAAAGCTTTTGTCGTGACTACGGTGCAACCGGAGTTCAAACGGGAAGCCGCTTTCCGCAAATTACAGTAGAAGCTATCTTAGCTCCTGGTTTAGAGCCGGTGGTGAATACGCCGAAAGTCACAGGGTTTTCCACAGTTGAAATTCAAGGGGTGAAAGCTCTTTTAATTAATGTGCATGGCATGAATGCAAACAAAGGTTTAGATTTTGAAAAGCACATGGACCAAATCTACGAAGTGGCTAAAAATTTTCAAGGTCCGATTATTTGGGCTGGAGACTTTAATACCTGGAATCCGGTTCGCACAGCCTACTTAAACGCGAAAGCCAAAGCTTTAAATATGACAGTGCTTAAGCCAGAAGTAGATAACAGAAAGCTTAAGCTTGATCACATTATCGTGCGTGGTTTTAAAGCCAAATCAGTGACGATTTTAGAAAACTTTATTTCTTCAGATCATTTGCCGGTTAGAGCTGAGCTAGAATTGTCTCAATAGAATCGCTGACAATCAGCATATCAAGGTGGGCTTGCGAAATAAGTCCCGCTTTCACACTGACCTTTAAAAATTCCAAATAATGATCGTAATAACCATTGTGATTTAAAATAGCGATGGGTTTATCGTGAAGTTTAATTTGGCGCCAAGTGATGATCTCGTTTAATTCATCCATGGTTCCAAAGCCGCCAGGCAGCGCGATAAAAGCGTCTGATAGCTCCATCATCTTTAATTTTCTTTGGTGCATATTATCTACATGGTGAAGTTCGGTAATACCTTCATGGGCCACTTCAAAATCAAAAATTAATTGCGGGATCACCCCTAATACACGCCCGCCTTGAGATAAAGCGCCATCAGCCACCTGACCCATAAGGCCTACATTCGCTCCGCCGTAAACCACTGTGTGACCGGCTTTGGCGATTTGTTCGCCAACCTGGTAAGCCATAGGCATTAAATCGGGGTAATTTCCAGTACGTGAACCGCAATAAATACAAATCGATTTCATAAGATCTATATTGCAGTTAAAAAGCCTTTAAGACATCTAAAAAAATGGTTCCGTGTCTAGGTTCCAAGTTGGGTAAGACCAGATAATTTTGCCAGAGGGGAAATTTGACTCTTGCGACTTATAAAGCAACTCAGTTATACCTGCAGGCATTCGGTTTAAACCTATTAACAAAGGAATTTTAATGAAATCATTATTAGCTTTAACGGTATTAGTTTTATCAACAGTGGCTTCTGCAACAACTCAGTTACCAAAAGACAGCATCGCTTTAACAATCTTACCTGAAGGCCAAGTAACTGTTGAATCATTTATGCCTAACTGCCCAAAGCCAGCTATGTGTGACCCAGCGGCTATTTTAACAATCAAATTTACGTTACAAGGCTGCATGGATAAATTAGGTCCGGTAACAATCACAGAAACTGAAGCTACGGCTAACGGCAAAAGAAAATTTATCGTTACAGCCTATAACATCAATAACGAAGCTTCTAAATACACTAAATGTGTTCGTGCTCCGATTGGCGTTGCTAAAAAGGTTATCGGCATGGGCTTCATGTCTAACGACAGCGTAGAAGTTGAATTCGCAAATCACTCAGTTAAAACTGAAACTTTCTAATAGCGCAGGCTAAATCTTCATGCTCTAATTTTAGGGTATGAAGAAATTTTTAGCTTTAATTTGTTTTTTTAGTTATTTAAGTCATTCTCAGGCCGCATCGATTTTTGACAACATTCATGAAATCGACAAAGGCAAAATGATCCGCTCGGCGCAGCTCACACCCGTTGCGCTTGAGCAATTAATCCAAAAGAAAAATATCAAAACCATTATCAATCTTCGTGGGGCCTCTGAAGGCGAAGCTTGGTTTGATGGCGAAGCCGCCGTAGCTCAGAAATATAATATCAATTTTGTGAATATTCCGATGGATGCCATGCGCATTCCGTTACGTGAAGATCTGTTAAAGCTTTTAGAAGTTTATAAAGCAGCACCTCGCCCGATTTTAATTCACTGCTTACGTGGAGTTGATCGTACAGGTGAAGCCGCAGCTATTTATCAAATGGTCTATCAAAACAAATCAAAAGCTGAAGCTCTTCAGATGTTAAGTGCTAAGTTTTTCTATATTGAAGATTTAGTTCCTGCAAAATATTACTTCATCGATCAAGTTTGGCAAAATGAGCAATGGGCTTATGATCAGTATAAGCCCTGCGATAATGATTACGAATTTTTTGATAAGCGTACGCTTTGCCGCTAAATCATTGATTCGGGTGCTACAGATTCATGAGTAGGAATATGCACTTCCATCGACACATGAGTATTTAAAATTTTGCCAATCGGGCAATTATCTTTTGTATGACTTGCGATCTCGTCAATTTCTTTGGCGGTCGCTCCGGGAACAGAAGCAGCCACGCGTAAATGAATCTGCGGAATTTTCCAACCTGAAGCTGTTTTATCTAAATGAACCTCTGATGTGATTTCTAATTTTTCTGGAATGTAGCCGCGTTTTTCTAATTCGCCAGATAAGGCCATCGAAAAGCAGCTCGCGTAAGAAGCCCCGATTAATTCTTCGGGATTTGTTCCGTGATCATCTTCAAAACGTTTTCCGTAAGTAAATGAGATATCACGCAGCTCGCCACTTTCGGTTGATAAAAATCCTTTTCCGCGCTTTAAGCCACCATGCCATTGTACTTGTGCTGTTCTTTTCATATAAAGTCTCCTTTTTTTCAAAATTATTGCCCTCGGGGCCAAGTTTCAGGAATTTCGTTGGTTGCAAATTCCTGCGGGATCGGAATGATTGCGTTGCTGCGATCGACAAAAATAAAAGCGTCGTAGCGCTGAGATAGCGCTGTGGGAACATAATTTCCGCGCTCAAATTCAGGATTATAAACAACGCCAATCGCGCGATGACCGAACACTTTTGTCAGAGGTGAATTTTCAGAAAAAGGTTCAAGCCACATTAAGAGAGTGTTGCGGTTTAAAGTTTCACAGGCATTGTGAAAAAACTTTTCATAGGTTTTATCCCGTCCGGGCGGAACACGCATCACTTCGGCTTTACCATCCCAAGCACGTGAAGCCATAACATCACCTTCATAAGTGCTAAAACCGACGAGAGCTAATTGATGGCCCCATTGTTCGCGCGCAATGCCGCCCAGATTAACAAGCCCTTCTGAAACCATATCGGTTGCGCGATGATCACCGATATGTGTGTTATGAGCCCAAACAATGGCTTTTGAGTTATGACCATAATAACGAAGTAAGTGATTTAATGTTTCCATCATATGGCGGTCGCGCACATTCCACGAATCTTCATCTCCATGAATCATCGTGCTGTAATAAGCTTCAGCATTTTTAACAATGCGGGCATTTTGTTGGGCATCGAAAAGATTTTCATATTTTGTTAAATCTTTAAGTCTGATTTTTAGAGTTTCATCTAAAGCTTTTAAGGTCGCTTTTTTACAGCCTTCAGGAATCTGAAATAACGATTTAGCATAACGTTTTTCATTTCTTTGATAAGGATCAAAACAAGTGTAAAGGTTGCGCGCCTTATCGGCGATCTCTGGGTCAATGGTCATTAATTCTTTAACGACCATATCCATTGAATCAAATAATGAATAAACATCTAAGCCATGAAAGCCTACTTTTTGTTTTAACGAGGTATTCAGGTTGTGATCTTGTAACCAATGTCCTAGTTTTATGATTTCAGTATTGGCCCACATCCAGGTTGGCCAACGGTTAAAACTTTTTAAGGTTTTAGAGATTGTTGAATCACCCTGTTTGATAAATCTGTTTAACACCATGCTTGGAGGCCAATCGCCTTCAACCGCTATAAAACTAAATCCATGATTTTGAATAAGTTCTTGTGAAATAAGTCTTCGCCATTCGTAAAACTCATGCGTGCCATGACTGGATTCACCTAACATCACAATTTTTTTATCTTTAATTTTTTCTATAAGTGGCGCTAAATCATCGGGGCGCTCAAGAAAAGATGCGTTTTTGATAATTAGTTCTTCAATGTTGATCATATGAAGTTCTCACGTTGTTTATGGTTTTTCTTTTTTAAAATGTCTAAAACTTCCTGATCAGTAACCTGCGTAAAATCCTGATAGAATTGCCCGACTGCCAAAAGCGATGGTGATTGGTGAAAACACACAATATCGTCAAATTCTGGTGGGTGCGAGTGAGCCGTGTTATCGGGTGCAATGGGTACAGCTAAGATAATTCGGTGAGCTCCTTTAGTTCTTACATATTGAGCGGCTACACGTGCGGTAACTCCGGTCGCAAGACCGTCATCAACAAGTAAGACAGTTTTTCCCATTAACGAAGGCAGAGGCTGATCGTTGCGGTATTTTTTTATACGGCGAGAAACTTCGACACTTTCTTTTTCTACGATTTGTTGAATTTGTTGCGGCTGAATATCAGATACGCGAACCGCACCTGGGTCTGTCCAGTAATAACCGTCTTCGGTTATTGCCCCGATACCATATTCAGGCTGAAACGGGTGGCCAATTTTTCTAACGACTAAAACATCCATAGGAATATTTAAGACATTAGCGACCTCAATAGCCACGGGCACTCCGCCACGTGGAAGGGCCAAGATCAGACTGTCCTTACGATCCAGTTCGATGGCTTTCTGAAGATGGGTGGCTAATAAACGCCCTGCTTGTTTACGGTCTTTAAATATTTGTTTCATAGTTGTGGCCCAGGCCATTAACAATAAACAGCAAAAAAAAAGCCGAGGTGAAGTGCCCCGGCTTTAAAAGTTTAATTTTTATTTAAGTGCTTAATTAGCGAGGAAATTTTGTTTCCATCTCTTTAATTAAAGCAGCCCAGTCTTTTGCGTTGCCAGTTAGCTCTTGTGTTTCTTTTTCCCAAGCTGGGAATTCAGAAATATCTGTTTTGTAACAAGCAGCTTCTGGTTGTTCTACATAGAAGCTGTAGTTCGTTGACCAACACGCTGGATCTGGCTTTTGATTCATTGATTCTAAGAAATTATTGATCGTCGAAAGTTTTTGCCCATCTAAATTCGCTTTTAAATAAGGAGCAACCATTTCTGGAAAGCCATCAATGCGGACATCACGTTTTAAGATCGTGTCTGATACTTCTTCTTGGTAATATTCAATTAAACCAAATTTTTTAGAAATGATGGTGTATCCTTTAGCTGGATAATCTTTCTTTGGTGAACAGTAGTTCTTAATTACGATCATATCAGGGCTTGTGTACACACAGCTCTTGATTGTCGCAAAACCATAAGCCATGCCTGTTTCAGTGTATCTGAAATTCGTAGCTTCGATTTCTTTCATTAAGTCTTTCACGGGCGCCGCTGTAAGCGTTGCTGCGTGGGCGTTGATTGATAAAAGGCTAAATACGATAAGGTGGATTAATGTTTTCATACTTTAAGCCTAGAACAGTGAGGCTTTTAAGCAAGGGATAACAAAACAAACAAATCGATAATATATGAAATCAATCACAAGGTCGAGGTTTTTTTCCCCACTGAACGGATTTTAGTTGAGTCTATTTTTTTAGAATTAACGTAAGACCTAACACATCGCTGTCAGCATCTACAGTATAGGTTTTCCCGGTAATAGCTGTGTAATTAGGAGTGCTGCTCCATTGTTGCCATTTTTTAGCTGCGAACAAACCAAATTGTAAGGCTGATGAATAATGATAAAGCCCGCCTAAGTAGAGCCAACGTTCATTAACTGCGTGTGTGCCGTAATTAAGACCCAACACATGTTCTGCTTGCAGAAAAAAACTTGCCAGAGGCTCTCCATCACGAAGACAGAAGTAAGTTAAATTAGGGCGTAAACGCAATGAACGATCAGAACTAAAAAAATTGTATTCGTAGCGCGTTTTAAATTCGAAAGTCCAACTGTCAGCTAAGCTAACTTTGGGTGAAAGATCTAAAATAGCTAAATCTTCGCCGCGGTCGTTGGTGTTTCTCCATTGCCAAACAAGAGTTACAGGATCTTTAAACCAATCCTCATCGTGGCGAAATCCGTACTGACGTTGATAAAAAAGACCAGCGCGCAAATTATCAAAAAAACGATAATAACTGCCAAGCATGATTGATTTATATTCGCGGTGATCTGATTGATCAGCGACTTGAGCTTCAGCGAATAAAGTAAAGTTATTTACTGATTGCAAATAACGAAGGCGTGCTTCAGTTTCACTGGATTTATTAATATGTTCGGGAACATTTCCTGCTGCAAAGGTAAAGCTACAGCTGGTAATAATAGCCAGTACTAAAAGTAATCTAATCATAATCTTCTTTTAAAAGATTTTCGTATTTTATTTGAACATCACTTTCAACTTCGCCTTTTTGGGGATCAAAGTTCCAATTTAATTTTTTCGTCCAAGCATATTTTTGTGGCGCTGTGACGTCTTGGCCATTTGGAACAACAACGCCCTCGCCGGGATTCAGAATAACAGATTTTTTTCCTTTAGTGCTTGCGACCTCAACGCTGCCTTCGTTTACGCAGGTCCAAACATCTGATTTTTTATCTTCGCTCTGCCCGTAAGAAGTAAAAAACTCTGTTCCGCGTACGCCGATCACAGCCACTGGCGTATTAATTTTAAACTGTTGATTTGATTTTTGTTTTGAAATTTTACTAAAGACAGAGCCGCTTTTTAAATTGATGTTGTTATCTGCTGGAATTGATAAATCAGTTTTTTGGCCTAATTTAAAAACCGAACCATCATTCATAGTAATCAAGGCAAACGATTTTAAGCCGGTTTTTAACGAGTCACCAGAATTAACAATGGCACCCGCCAGAGCTGTATTTGTTTTGCCGTTAGTAGTGATAGTTACATCGCCGCGCAGGGTATCAATTTTTCCAGTGGCGGCGAGTGCGATATTTGTAAAGGTAAGAAGTAGGATGAATAATTTCATTTTCTAGTATTTAAACTGATGTCTAAAGAAAAGGCCTGAATCGCCAAACTCTGAAGAAGTAAATTCAGAGGCAGTTACAATGTGGCCTACTTTTCTTAGATCTTTTCCATCTGGAGAAGCTAAATGAATTTCATATAAAGCTGTACCGGCCGGGATTTTTAAAAAGTCTTCTCTGACATCGTGTTCGCTAGATAAAAATTGATTAGTCATTGTAGGTACAAAGAAAATGCGGCGAGGAATAACTGGGTTAGTAACTTGCTTACCGGCAGCATCGATCAGAGCCATGTCTTCAATTTTAATTTCTTCTGGAAAAGGCGACGCTTTTTCAAATAGGTTATGCATCATCTTCGCGCCAAATGTTTTACCTGGATCTACAATATTTGATAAAGTGTTTCTGAAGAAGTTAAAATCTTCACCTTGCCCGTCGATACCATATAACGCCGAAATATTGGCGCTATGAGTACCATCTCTTAAAACTTTAAGGGCTAAACCCGGAGCAACACCTTTTGAACCACCTGGTTTAAATGTTAAAGAAAGTCGTAATAAAGCACATTCGGCACCACTAAATACACCAGAGTAATGTTTGTCAGTGATGTCTAATTTAACTTTAGCCACAGCACCACGACTGTGAATTAATTTTTTCCATCCAGTAGGTGCAAAGTCAGAAATATTTTGGCCTTTGATTTCTAATTCTTGTCTTGTCATAGCTAAGAACTGAAAAAAACCAAATTTTCGTAATTCTGGAAGTGGCAATGTCGTTACACGAGTTTCTTGAATTTTTTGCCATAAAACATTCTGTTTTTCACAGCCTTTTAAAGATTCATAGTTTGCTGGATGTGAAGCCGGAGTTCGTAAAGCCGGTGGCTCAACTAACTCATTAATGAAGGTATAGACGCCAGCACAAACCACAACAAAACCGATCAGTGAAATCTTAAGAATATTTTTTTTCATATAAATTAAGTTAACTTAGATACGAAATGCTCGTTAGTCTGGAGCAAAGACAACTGGTCTTAGGTCGCACGACTATACCTCAGTCAGATCGTGTTTAAGAAATAATTTTGAATGACACAACAATGTCGGTAGCATCAAGAAGTATGCCTAATATAAAAGGAGATTTTATGATTCGCCGACGTGTTGTCGTGGGTTTAGTTGTCGCTTCGCAGTTAATGGTTTCGTGCACTACGCAACCGGTGGCTATTAATACACAAAGTAACGGTGCTGAAAGATTACCAAGCTCTGAATTATCAGAGACACCTTGGACTACTTGGTCAGAAAAAAATACTGAAGTTGCTGCTTTAAGAGTATTAAGTGATGTTCGTAAAGGTTTATTAGAAAATAATCTTCATGACCCACATTCTAACTATGCGTCTTACCGCAAAGTTGATTGTAACCAAGCGAATACTAAATTTCGTTCCGCTGATGGTACATGTTATGATCCAGGTCGCCCTTTAGCGGGTGCCGCAGGAGTGGCGTTTGGTCGTAACGTTGATCCTAAATTTATTGATAAAAATGCGTCGAAAAATTTAATGACGCCAAATCCAAAGCAAGTTTCAGACGTATTCTTCACACGTGAAGAATTTAAGCCGGTTCCATTTTTAAATATGTTAGCAGCTGTATGGATTCAATTTATGAATCACGACTGGTTAACACATGGTAAAAATATGGATGCAAATCCATACGTTGTAACTGGCAAAGATGGTTCAACTCAATTAGTAGAAAGAACACAAGATAATCTTACTCCAGCTAAACAGTATAAAAATGAATACGGTAAAGTTTCATTAAATGAAGTGACTCACTGGTGGGATGCTTCACAAATCTACGGTAGCAATAAAGCAGCTCAAGCTGAATTGCGTTCATTTTCAGGTGGAAGAATGAAAATGGTAACTGCCAATGGTCAAACTTTATTACCTAAAAATACAGGTTTAGAAATTGGCCGCAACAAGCAAAACCAAGGTTACGAAGTAACAGGTTTTAGAGACAACTGGTGGGTTGGTTTAAGTATGTTACATACTCTTTTTGTGAAAGAGCACAATGCGGTTGCAGATATGCTGGCAAAAAAATATGTAACTTATGATAAAGCCAGCGATCGTTATATCTGGAATGGCCAAGACAAGAAAATTTCAATGACGGCGGCACAAGTTGATGAAGAGATTTTCCAAACAGCGCGTTTAATCAATGCCGCGATTTTAGCGAAAATTCATACAGTTGAATGGACTCCGGCGATTTTACCAAATGGTGCTCTTAAACGTGCGATGCATGTTAACTGGTACGGCGTAGCTAACCCAGCAACTTGGGGTGCAAATAAATTAAAGAATGTTCCTGTTGTCGGAAAACTTCTGACAAAAACAGACCATTCTAAAAACATCGACGCCGGGTACGTTATTGGCGGCGTGGTTGGTAGCAAACGTAATGATTACGGCGTTCCGTACAGCATCACTGAAGAATTTACTTCTGTTTACCGTTTACACTCATTACTTCCTGAAAAATTAGTTTTCAAAAATGAATCGAACAAATCTATCGTTGAAGAGGTTCCTTTTGCAGAAACTCGTAATGAAAAAGCTTACGGTGTGATGGAAAAATACAGCTCAAAAGATTTATTCTATTCTTTTGGTACACAATTGCCGGGTCAATTAGTGTTAAATAACTTTCCACAATTCATGCAACAGTTAGAAATTCCAATCATTGGTAAAATGGATTTAGGAATGGTTGATATTATGCGTGACCGTGAACGTGGAGTTCCGCGCTATAATCAATTCCGCCGTGCGATTGGTTTA
Organism: Pseudobdellovibrio sp. HCB154; assembly: GCF_046267985.1. Lineage (GTDB taxonomy): Bacteria > Bdellovibrionota > Bdellovibrionia > Bdellovibrionales > Bdellovibrionaceae > Pseudobdellovibrio. Next base: position 94,101 of record NZ_CP176530.1, read on the forward strand.
AAGCCAATCAAAGCTTACCGCGATTTCTTCCCACCAACGAAAACTCTTGATGAACGTCAAAAAGCAGTCATCAAAAAGTTTGAAACAGTTTACGGTTTCGATTCTGTGGGTAACGATAACGTAGAAATGATCGACTTACTTGTGGGTACATTAGCTGAAGAAGTACGTCCTAAAGACGATGGTTTCTTTCACGTGAATAAACTTTTAGGTAAACCGACAAGATACTTCGGTTTTGGTGAGACAATGTTCCAAATCTTTATCTTAATGGCATCACGTCGTTTAATGGCTGATCCTTACTTTACAGATTACTACAATGCAGATCACTACACTAAAGCTGGTCTTCAATGGATTGATCAACAAGGTACATTAGCGCAAGTGATTTCGCGCCATATGCCTGAACTAGCGCCGCACATGAAAGGCCTAGATACAGCATTTGCTCCTTGGAAATAAGATAAAAGTTAAAGCACAAATAAAAAAGGAGAGCTGAAAGCTCTCCTTTTTGTTTTTTAAGACAGGGCTCTTTAAAAATTATAAGCCTTCTCTTTCGTAGTAGAAACCGATGTCGTCAGCTTTAAGAGGGTTGATCATCATAAATTCGTCGTTAGTTTTCTTAGGTTTTTGGTTCACGATATCAACGAAGAAACCAATGCGGCCTTGAACGCGGCTTAAACCCTTAACATCGTTTGATTTTGGCGTTAATGTGTAGAATACGCCTGGAATTCTTTCGTGAATTTGGAAATCACCTTTGATGTTTTCTTTTTCATAGTTAAAACGGGCTACGCCGTCTTTTGTGATTTCCATGTTATATTTATCTTGGAAATAATCTAAACCAGATGTTTTTTGTGTTCCTAAATATTTACCAGCGATAAAGTTTTCCCAAGTTGAACCTGAAGATTCATCTGTAAATTTAATTCTTTCAACAACTTTAGTAGAATCTTTAACTTCAGAGCGAGATAAAATCGCGCCTTCTAATGAGCCCGCTTTTTTTAAGACAAGAGCTGAAGGTTGTACGTCGTATTTGATTTCAAGATCACCAGCGCTGCTAGCAAATAAAGGAACCATCGCGTAGATTAAATCAGATTGTTTTACCATTTTGTAAGCGTACATTCTGTTAATCCATTTTGTGATTTTAGAGAAAACTAATAAATCGTATTCAGCTAAGATTGCATAATAATCTTCTGAACCAGGCGTTTGGTCTTTTTTAATAAGTAAAGTCATACGATCGTTTGTGATTGATCCTTGTTTGTCTGACTTACCGATAAATGAACCCTGAGCTAATTGCGCAAAGCTAGCTGAAGTAAAAGCTGTAATAGCTGCTGCAACAAGGTATTTGGCCGAATTTTTCATTAATTTCATGGTTTTCTCCTATAATTAAAATGAATACAGGTGGTTTAGGAGCAAATAGCCAACCACCTTAAAACGCATAAAACAGGCCTAAACTGTCAGAACCGTCCACGGCCTTATCAGCGGTCGTAAATAGTCACTTTTTTGTAAGACCTAGTAGTGCTATCGTTGTTTTTATGGATTTAACTTGGTTAGGAACAGCAGGCTTTATTGTTAAGGGCGAGCAAGGAACAATTGCTTTTGACCCGTTTATCTCTAGGGGCGAAGGCGAAAAATCACCGTTTACAGTGGATTCTTTTGCGAATGTCGAAGGGGTATTTATCGGTCATGGGCATTTTGATCATACCTACGATGTTCCACAAATCGCGATGCATTCTGACGCTAAGATTTTTGCTCCGGGGCTTACGGGTTTAATGCTTAAACTGCGTGGGTTACCATCAGAGAAATTGATTCATGCGTCTCATAACGAAATACTTTTTAAAAAATTTAACTTACGCGCGTACCGCAGTTCGCATGTGAAATTTGATTTACCTTTGGTTTATTCAACTCTTAAAAGATGTAAATTAGGTGATTGCTCAAAACTGTGCGGGCTTGGACTTGGTTACCCTAAAGGGTTAGTTCAAACCTATTCGTTTGAAATCAAAAATAAAAAAATTCTTTTTATCAGCTCTGCCGGGTGTACAGAAAAAGAGTTGTTACAGTATCGCGATTTAAAAGTAGATTACTTACTGGCGCCATTGCAGGGTCATTCAGATATTCAAGGCATTGTCGCGCACCAAACTAAGATCATAAATCCTAAAGTGGTGATTCCTCATCATCATGATGATTTTTATCCACCGTTAAGTCAGTCGATCTCAGTTGATGTTTTTAGAGAAAAATTAAAACGTCTTGATTACAAAGGCGAAGTTTTGGAAATTCCGCTTTTTCAGAGTTGTGATATTTAATTGTAAATGATTTTAGAGATTTTTCGAGCGGCCTTAAATGGCGGAAAGTGAGGGATTCGAACCCTCGATCCCCGCGAAGGGATGCCAGTTTTCAAGACTGGTGTATTCAACCGCTCTACCAACTTTCCGTCGATTGTTTTATTAAAAATGAGCCTTCGGTTCAATGAGTTTTTCGCGAATCAGCATTTCAACGCTGCGCACACAAAATCTGAAAAGCTCAAGACAGCTGCTCTTTTTGCATAAGAAAATCTCAGTATGAAAATTAATGACTGGGTTTACACTTTCGATGCTGAAATTGAGATGTTTAAAAACTTCTATTTGCCTGTTAGATCAACAGTTTTGCGTCTGAATAACGGCGATAGCATCATGGTTTCGCCAATCGATTTTACCGAGGCAGATTGGGCCCAGATCAAGTCGAATTTGCAAGTAAGGCACATAGTAGCCCCGTGTGATTTGCATCATTTATTCGTGAAATCTGCGAAGAACCACCTGAAAAACGCTAAGCTTTGGGCAACTAAAGAATTGGCTCACAAACGCAATGATTTAACCTGGGATTTTGAATTGTTGCCAAAAAATTGGACAATGGGTGATGAAATTGAAGTTATTCCCATCCTTGGTGGATCAACCCACGAAATGATGCTTTATCATAAACAAGCCAAAACGTTGGTCGTCACCGATTTGATTTTTAATCTGCATAACCGCAAAGGTTTTTTAACGTGGGTGATTCAGCAGGCGTTCGGAACCTGGAATAAACCAGCGATCAGCCGTTGGTTTAAAAGCACTTTAAAAAATAAAAAAGAATTTAAAATCACGGCTGAGAAAATTTTGTCACTAGATATAGAAATAATCGTGATGGCTCACGGAGATATTATCGCTGAAAATGCAAAGGGCGTTTTAACAAACGCCCTTCGGGAAAGAAATTTAATTTAAAGCGCTTCAGCGCTATTTAATCTCTGTTTTATTACCCATGTAACCGCGTAAAGCTTTTGGAATTTCAATTGAACCATCTTCACGTTGATAGTTTTCAAAAATAGAAATTAAAGTTCTACCAACAGCTAAACCAGAACCGTTCAGCGTGTGAACGAATTGCGGCTTGCCACCGTCTTTAGGTTTAAAACGAATGTTTGCACGACGCGCTTGAAAATCTTCAAAGTTCGAGCAAGAGCTGATTTCACGGTACGTATTCTGACCCGGCATCCAAACTTCTAAATCGTAAGTTTTTGCAGATCCAAAACCCATATCACCTGTGCATAACAAAGACTTACGGTAAGAAAGTTCTAACTCAGTTAAAATTTTCTCGGCGTGTGAAGTTAATTGCTCGTGCACTTCATAAGATTGAGATGGATGACAGAAAGTCATTAACTCAACTTTGTTAAATTGATGTTGGCGAATTAAACCTTTCGTGTCTTTTCCGGCTGAACCTGCTTCAGATCTGAAACATGGAGAATACGCACAGAAAGACTGAGGTAATTGGTCTTCAGTTAAAGTTTCGTTGTTGTAATAATTAGTTACTGGAACTTCTGCTGTTGGAATTAAGCAGTAATCTGTACCTTCTAATTTAAAAACATCTTCTTTAAATTTAGGAAACTGTCCAGTGCCCACGAAGCTATTATAATTCGCCATAAATGGCGGAATCATTTCAGTGTAGCCGTGTTGAGTAGAGTGCATATCCATCATAAATTGGATCAAGGCACGTTCCATCTGAGCCGCAGCGCCTTTTAAGAAAGTAAAACGAGCACCAGTCACTTTAGCGGCACGTTCAAAATCTAAGATATTTAATTTTTCGCCAAGCTCGATATGTTCTTTCGCTTTGAAAGAAAATTTCTTTGGCTCGCCCACAGTTTTAACCACTTTATTATCGTGTTCAGATTTACCAACCGGAACAGAAGAGTGTGGTTTATTTGGAATCGTTAATAATAAATCATAAACTTTCGCGTCTGTTTCAGCAGCTTGAGTTTCTAATTCTTTAACACGGGCTTTTAATTGATCAACTTGTGAAAGAATGTGAGAAGCATCTTTACCTTCACGTTTTAATTGGCCTACTTCAGCGCTTAATTTATTTTGACGGGCTTTTTCTGTTTCTGCGGTGTTGATCATTTCTTTGCGCGTGATGTTCGCTTTCATGATCTGTTCAAGAATTTCTGTGGAAGCTCCGCGATTGATTAGACCTTGTTTATAGTCATCAAAGTAAGACGTTCCATTTTCAGCTTTTTTCTCTAAGAGCTTAATATCAATCACAAAAAATCCTTGGTTTTAAGAAATCCGGTTATTTGCCCGGAGCGATCAGAATATACATGCGAAGCACAGTGCCAAGCAACACACAGATAAGATCAAAGATCAAAATCTGCATCATGCCGAAGCGGCTAAGGGCTTTATAAATAGCTGTGGTAAAGACAATCGTTAAAAACAGCAGCATAAAAGTGCCCGATTGGGTAAGCTCTTGAATAATTAACGATAAAACTAAACCGATAAAGAAACCGGACACTAGGCGTAACATCGCATGGGCAAAGCTTTGAGAAGCGTTTTTAGCTCCTACTTGCAGATCATTTGAAAAGCCTTTGAATTTATCTCCCAGAGTCATGGCCTATTTTCCCCCTAATGAAGCTATTTTATCTTCAATTTGTTTTCTGTCCAGCGCATTTGGCGAAAGTTCGATGTAAAGTTGAAATAATTCTTTGGCCTGCTTACGGTCGCCTTGGGCTTCCATAATAAAACCTTTTTCGCGGTAAAGGGGTGCAAAACCGCTTTCTTTAGTGCGGGCAATCTCAAGCATGTCTAAAGCGATGTCCATAGCGTCACTTTTTCGGTAACAAGCCGCTGCCTTAACATAAAGATCAGCTGATGTCGGGCGAAGTTTAATACCTTGCGAATATTCAGCTGCACACTCTTTGAATTGTTCTTTGGCGTTGTAAACCGTAGCCGCCAGCAAATAAGGGTCAGCGATACCAGGGTTTTTTGATTTTTCTTCTTTAATCATTTCAAGAGCTTTATCAAATTCGCCCAATTCAAAATGGCAGCGCGCTAAGAAATACGAAATACGCGGATAACTTGGGTTAATTCTTCGAACCATTTCAAATTTTTTATAAGCACTTTGGATAACCGCATTGGCATCTTTGCTGCCTGGGTTTTCTAATTCAAGTTGAGCTGTCGAAAATAACGGTTCAACATCTGACGGATCAAGAACGGCGGCATCCATAAAATATTTTTGCGCCGTTTTAATTTCATTCATGTACTGGTTAGATCTAGCTAAACCCATTAAGGCTTTTTTGTTTTTAGGATCAGCTTGAACGATTTGCGCATAGATTTCAGAAGCTGAACGGTATTTTTCTTGAAGCTCATAGAAGTCAGCTAAACCTAAACGGTAATCAATTGTGTACGGAAAAGTCTCGATTAACTTTTTAAAATTATTTTCAGCGGCGATATTACCTTGTTTGGCGTAAAGATATTTTGAATAGGTAATCTGAGCTTCAGGTTTACCCGGCTCTAGATCGACTGCTTTACTTGAATATCGTTGTGCATCTTCTAAGTACTTCGCTTTGCGGTTTTCTTCTTCTTTGGTGCGCGAAGGAGAATTTAAAAATAAACTAATATTCGCATTGGCGATTAAACTTAAAAGTTCAACGTCAGCATCGTACATTTTGACAGCTTTTTCGCCGTAAGTGATAGCTGTCGTCATACTGTTTTTACGAAATTCAACAAGCGCTTGCGTTTTTACGATATCAAAATTTTGCCCGCCAGCTTTAAGACCATCTAATAAGGCTTTGCTTGCTTCGCCGAAGGCATATTTCTGTGAAAGGTAATCAGCTTTTTGGGCGTAAGCTTGCGAAAGTTTCTGATCAGCTCTGATCGCACGATCAACCCACATTAAGGCTTCGCGTGTTTGGTTAATCGCCCATAAACTTTTTGCGGCCTTAAGGGCCGGTTCTGCATTTGTTTTATCAAATTCAAAAGCCGCTTTATATTGCGCTTGCGCAGCTAAGTGGTCACCAGATCTGGCGAATTGGTCTCCTAAGAAAACTAATTCGGCGGATTGGTTGTTTCCGCGATCTTCACCACCTAATGACATGACAAGTTCTTTAATTGCTCTATGACTTGGACTGATCGTTAAGGCAAATTGTCCGACATCTAGGGCTTTTGAAGTGTCTTTTCTGGCAATCAACAGTTGGATGTATTCTTGAAGCGCATCCATGTGAAAACTTTTTGGAAGTTTTCCCTCAATCGCGTAAGCACGACCAAAAAAGTTAAGGGCTTTTTCTGCGCTTGAACTTTTGAGTTCGATTAATCCCATACCGTAAAGAGCACCTTTATGTTCTGGGTAATCGCGAAGAATATTCGTGTAAGCGTCTTTAGCTTCGTTAATTTTACCTTGTTTATAATACGAACGGGCTAAAGCAAACTGCGCCCACGCCCAACCCGGAAACGATTTCACCGCTTCGGTGTAATACGCTTCGGCACTGATGTGGTTTCCCATATCTTCAAGGATTTGGCCCTTCATCAAATACAAGAACGGAAACAAAATAAATCTTTCACCAGATTGTTGATCGAGTGTTCTTTCAATTAAACCACGCGCATCGCGCGGCTGACCTTTTGCTAATAAGTAAACCGATTGGCAAGCATCTGAATAGCTTGAAATCGGATTCACCGTACGCGCCATTTGAGTCACGACAGTGATCGCTTTTAAGTCGTTTGAATTTTGTTTCGTGTACGGCCAAAGCTGTTCGTACACCACACACAGTAAACCTAAAGTTTCTAAATCATTCGGAGAATTTTCAGAGGCTTGGGCTAAAAACTTTTGTGAATCGCGTGTATTCTCGAGAGATCCAGTTTTAATCAGCTGAATAGCTTTTGCTTTAAGAGATTTAATTTCAGCGCCTGTTAAAGTTTTTTCTGCTCCACGAGTTGGCGCAATTAAAACCCAGCCACTGTTAGTTTTAGCTCCTGGTTTTAAAACCCAGTAAAGACCAGCAGCCACAAGTACAATTAAAATTATAAATGGAAAGAATTTTTTAGATTCTTTAGCCTGAATACTTTTTAACTGCTGCATCTCGATCGTAAGCTGTTGGTCACGAGCTACTAATAAGGCGTTATTATCAGGCGGAGTAATTGAAGAAACGCCAGGGGTACGAGCCACAGCGCGATCAGGAACTACCGGCACCGGTTTTTTCATTTCTTCTTCGACGAGCTGTTTGATTTCGTCTTTGAATTCAGGAACTTCGTCGACATCAGGCGGGGCTTCAACAACGTCTTCGACAGGCTTTGATTGGATCTGCGTTTCGGCATCCATCTTGGCTGCTTTTTTTTCATCGCGTTCAGTTGGATTTTCTAAAGACTCTAAAAGCGCTTCATAAAATTCATGAACTTTGGCGAGTGGGCGCCACTCCGCGCTTGGGTGTTGAGCCACTTCTTCTTGGCCGGTTAAGATACCTTCAACGATCATTTTACTGATAGATTCACTTGGAAAGGGCCCCTTGATTTGGCCATTTTCCATTTTGACTCTCCACTGATCGTTAAAATTTACTCTTTTTCCCACCTATCTATTATGAAATGGATTCGAAATTCTGACATGCAAATCGTAAAAAATCGGACCCAACTTATGACCAAAGTCCATCATTGGAACCAGGCAGCAGTTCCAAGTTGGAACCGCTTGATTTCATTGGGGATTTCAAAAGAAATTAAACAGCCCTAGGACTGTCTCAAGTTGGCACATCAGTTGCTTTAACTACTTCACATGAAATGGGTTGCAGTTGCATACATCATCGCAGTTTTGGTGATCTCAGCGAAAGCTAAGGCCATCAGCGACGAGCAAGCAGTAAACACAACTTCATTTTCAGATTCGACTACGGTTTTTGATTACCAAGCGAAGATCTCTGAATAGCAGTATTCAGGATCCCCTCCCAGGATAGGCCTCAGAGCTTTGTTTGGTAAATATAGATTCTTAAGTTCAAAATCATCGTTGGAAACAGCGACCGATTTTTAAAAGGCTTGTTTGTGGCCCCTCCTCGAACAAGCCTTAATTTTTTTCCCCTCCAAAAAAATCCCTAAATTTAAATTTACGAAATAAAAAAAGGGAACTGCTTTTGGCAATTCCCTTTTTGGTTTTTAAATTTTTGAGTTCTCTTATTGAACGCGTTTGATTTTTGCGCCTAATGAAGAAAGTTTTCCTTCTAGGTTTTCGTAACCGCGATCTAAGTGATAGATACGGCCGACTAAAGTTTCACCTTTAGCTACTAAACCGGCTAACACTAAACTTGCTGATGCACGTAAATCTGTTGCCATGACTGGGGCGCCAGATAATCCACCTGGCTTACCGCGCACAACAGCTACTTGAGTTTTCGGAGTGATGTCGGCGCCTAAACGCATTAATTCATTTACGTGCATGAAACGATTTTCGAAAACTGTTTCAGTGATCACACTTGTTCCGTGAGCGACTGTCATTAAAGCCATGAACTGCGCTTGTAGATCAGTGGCAAATAATGGGTGTGGCGCTGTTGTGATATCTACGGCTTCCCATTTATCTTGTGGTAATACGCGAACAGAATCTTTTGTTGTTTCGATTTTGAAACCTGATTCACGCATTTTGTTGATTAAGGCTTCTAAATCTTGTGGATTACATTTTTGAACCAACACATCGCCTTTAGTGATAGCGCCTGCGATCATTAAAGTGCCGGCTTCGATACGATCTGGCATAATGCTGTGACGAGCAGGAGTTAATTTTTCAACCCCTTCGATTCTCATCACACTTGTTCCGTGACCTGTGATTTTTGCGCCCATTTTATTTAGGTAAATTGCAAGATCAACGATCTCAGGTTCTTTAGCTGCATTTTCAATGATTGTTGTGCCTTCTGCTAGAGTGGCAGCCATCATTAAATTTTCTGTTCCGCCGACAGTTGTTTTTTCAAACAATACAGTGGCCCCTTTTAATTTTTTACATTTTGCTAAAACGTAACCGTCTTTAAGTTCGATTTCTGCACCTAAAGCTTTCATCGCATCTAAGTGAAGATCAATTGGACGAGTACCAATCGCACAACCACCAGGTAAAGATACAACTGCTTCGCCGTATTTTGCTAAGATCGGGCCTAAGCAAAGAATACTGGCGCGCATTTTTCTAACTAAGTCGTAGTGGGCTTCAAAAGTTTTTAATTTCGTTACGTGAACGCGGAATGTGTGGCCATCACGTTTAGATTCACAACCTAAACTTTGTAAAAGTTCAGCTGTTGATTCGATATCTTTTAACATCGGAACATTATCAAATGTGTGTTCGCCTTCAGCTAATAAAGTAGAAAATAAAATTGGAAGAGCTGCATTTTTTGCTCCGCTGACTTCCACTGAACCGTTTAAAGAAGCGCCACTTGTAACAAGCATTTTGTCCATAGAAATATCCCATCTCGAGTGAAAAAGGATATTATGCTCTCGCTTTGATGATTCGATCAAGTCCTGACAAGTCTTTTAAAACAGCGACATCTTTTAGACCGGGAAGACCAGAAAAGTGCTTTTGCATCGCCGGCCCTTGCGTGTAACCCATTTCAAAAAGCATTAAGCCTTGTTCATTCAGGCTTTTGGCAAATTTGGCTGACCATGTTTTAAGAGCGTGCTGGCCTTGATCCTCTGAAAATAAGGCCAGGCTTGGCTCATACTTACGAACATTCACCTCAACCTGCGTGTCATTCACATCGATATAAGGTGGGTTAGAAATGATATAATCAAATTTTCCAAGTTCTTCGGTATTTAAATCGGCAACATCGGCGTTAATCGCCTCGGTGCGCTCAGAAAGTTCTAAAGCTTCGATATTGTGTTTTAAAGTTGCAAAAGCTTCTGGTGATTTCTCAACAGTAATCAGTTTTCCCAAGGGAATATGTTTTAAAATGGATAAACCGATGCAACCTGTGCCTGCGCCTAAATCTAAAATGCGAATTTGGTCACGGGGGTGTTTTTTAAAATCAGCTAAAACTTCGTCGACGATCATTTCTGTTTCTGGACGGGGAATTAAAACTCCAGGCGTCACTTTGAAAATATGACCGTAGAAACCTTTTTCTTCGATAATATAGGCTACTGGTTCGCCAGCGGTTCTGCGTTTTACGTATTCGCGGCAAAGATTTACTTCAGCTTCAGTTAATGGAGAATCAAATTTTACGTAAAGCTGAATGCGTGGCATTTTTAAAGCATGCGCAATTAAAAGTTCTGCATCTAAACGGGGTGTTTCAAATTTTTTATCTTTGAAAAACTGAATTGTTTTTTGAAGTACATCATTCAGTTTCATAAGGCGATCCTAGTAAGCGTTAGACGCTTGCTTTTTTAGGGCTTCCGCTTGGAAGTACGCATTTAACGGATCAATTAATAATTCAAACTTACCACCCATAACCTGATCTAACTGATGGATTGTTAATCCAATGCGGTGATCGGTGATACGAGTTTGCGGGAAATTGTAAGTGCGAATACGTTCTGAACGATCACCGGTTCCGATTTGATCTAAACGGGCGTCAGACGCTTCTTTCAAGCGTTTATCGTCTTCGATTTGTTGTAACTTCGCAGCTAAAATTTGAAGTGCGCGCTCTCTATTGCTCAGCTGAGACTTACCCTCTTGGCATTTAACTTCGATTCCAGTTGGGATATGAACAATACGAACAGCCGATTCAGTTCTATTTACTGATTGTCCGCCGGCTCCTTGCGAACGCATTGTTTCAATATGAAGATCACTTTGGTTAATTTTAATATCTTTAACTTCAACTTCAGGAATAACCGCAACTGTTACCGTTGAAGTATGAATACGACCAGCGGCTTCAGTTTTAGGTACACGCTGTACACGGTGAACGCCAGACTCGTGCTTCATTTTTGAAAAAACTGATTCGCCAGAGATTGAAACGATAACCTCTTTGGCTCCGCCAACGTTACCCGCAGAATAAGAAACCATTTCAGCTTTCCAGCCCATAGTTCCTGCGTAGTGCGCGTAACCGCGGAATAATTCATCGGCAAATAACGACGCTTCATCGCCCCCGGCACCGGCGCGAATCTCAAGTAAAATATTTTTGTCGTCATTTGGATCTTTTGGAAGAAGAGCAATTTTTAAAGCCTCTTCAAGTTGTGGAATAGCTTCTTCAAGCTCTTTCACTTCTTCGCGGATCATTTCGCGCATCTCAGGATCTTGCTCAGCAGTTAATAATTCTTTGCTGTCTTTTAGATTTGCGGTTTTCTTTTTATAGTCGCGAAATAAGATAACGATTTTTTCAAGTTCTGCGAACTCTTTCATAAGCGCGCGATATTTTGTCTGGTCAGACGCAATATCAGGACGCTGAAGCGACATATTCACTTCTTCATATCTTGATTCTACTGAGTCTAATTTTGCAAACATGGTTCAAGCTCCGCGTGATGACTGATTGAGTTCGTTTCGATCGAATTGCTGAAAAACAAAAAGCGGCTGTGTTAAGCCGCTTTTCTAAATAAATAAACTTTCGAAAATCTATTTGCCTGTAGCTGATTTCGTTCCGAATTTCTTTTTGAAACGATCGATACGGCCTTCAGTATCAAGAATACGTTGTTTACCAGTGTAGAACGGGTGAGATGCAGAAGAGATCTCAACTTTGATAAGTGGGTATTCTTTGCCGTCAGTCCATTTAACAGTTTCTTTTGAATCTAAAGTTGTTGTTCCTAAAAATTGAAAGTCACAAGAGATGTCTTTGAACACAACAGTTTTAACTTTTGGATGTAATCCTTCTTTCATATTATCCTCTGCTTTAATAGTAAATTCGAGAACCTAGGTGATAGCATAAAAATTGGCCCAGGCTCAAGCGGAAATCCGCGTTATTTTGCCTATTTACACTGGTTTTGGCCTGCTGGAACCAAGGGGTTTGTCGTTACGGTCAGGTCCGCAGCATGATCATATAGAGTGATAATATAATCATAACATATTGATTTTATTGAACTATATAAAAACTTAACAAAAATTTTGATAAAACCTTTGAATTAAGCGGTGATAGACCGAAAAGAAGGTCTAGTAGACTTAGGTATAGGTCTGCGAAGGGAAAAGGACTATATGAAATTTCTAATGTTAGTTGGGTTTTTTCTTATGGGATCTACAGTAATGGCCGCAGATTACGAATCTATTCGCTGTCAAATTCACGATGACAGTGCGATGGAAAAGGTCTTTGGCAAGTTTAAAAAAATGCAGAAAGAGTGCTGTTTAAAGCGCCTAGAAGCCCACGAAGCTTGTGAAAGCCGTGAAGACTATCAAAAATGCGCTCGTGGTGGAAAAGGAACCTTCTACGCTGTTGATAGCGGTGAAGAATGTTCACCGGGCTGTAAACTTTTTCGCGAGGATTGTGACGACTTCATTAATACTAAAGATGTAAATAACAATCTATAAGTAAGTCAGCGCCTAAAAGCGCATGACTTACTCTACGCCGTCAAAATTAGTAACAAGCAAAGAATCCAGATATAAACAACCATCTGGGTTCGATGCGACTTTTAATAAAGCCACTAAATCAGAACCTTTATTGATTTCAATGAATGTTGTCATTGAATCTGTCTTTTGTTCATTGCTTAAACTTACTTTTGAAGATTGGTTCAACGCTTTTACTAAGCTGTTTGTGATTTCTTTTAAATTTTCAGGGCAAGAAACATCTGAATCACGTAACCCTAATTCAGGAATGTGGTTGCTCCAAAGCATCTGTTTTAAGAAACCTAAATCTTTACTTTGTAATTGTTGAACAACTTTTTCTAAATCAGCGGATTTAGTACAAGTAAACGTAGCATCTGCAGAGTAAGCATCAAGATACGCACTTAATGTTGATTTAGAATCACAGGTAATTGGGCCCATGTTGACTTCCCAAGCTGGAAAATCTGATTCTGCTTTTTTTAATAAAGAAATAGCTTTGGCAACTTTATCGGCGCCTAATTTTTTGTAACAGGCCGCTACGTTAAAAACGATATCGCTGTACTGCCCGTCGCTGTCTAAAGATTTGGGAGCTTCAAGCGCAAAACTGTAACCTGAGCAGTTACTAACTTTAGATAAAAACTCTGTTTCTTTTTCTTCGCACGAATCAAGCTTATCGATTTTATCAACTGAAGCTTGGCACTCGATCTGAAGCGACGTTGAAATTTCTGCCGGCGCTTGGAAAGCATCTTGTCCAATAGCTGAATCTGTTCCAGGTAATTGGATTTTGTTTCCTAATAAAAACTTATAAAGAATTACGAAGATCAGTAAGCCACCGATAAATAGTGTCAGTGGCAATACTAATTTTTTGATCAGCGGGCGATTGTCGCCAGATTGATTATTTTTATCCATTCATGCTCTTTAAGAAATCAGCGTTAGTTTTTGTTTTTTCGATTTTATCCATTAAGAATTCCATCGCATCAACCACGTTCATCGGAGCTAAAACTTTACGTAAGATCCAAAGACGAGATAAATCACCTTTTTCAATTAATAAGTCTTCTTTACGAGTTCCTGATTTATTGATGTCCATACAAGGGAAAATACGTTTTTCCATTAACTTGCGATCTAATTGGATCTCTGAATTACCAGTACCTTTGAATTCCTCGAAGATAACCTCATCCATACGTGAGCCAGTATCGATTAACGCTGTAGCGATGATTGTTAATGATCCACCCTCTTCGATATTACGAGCAGCACCGAAGAAACGTTTTGGTTTGTGTAATGCATTTGAATCCACACCGCCCGATAAGATTTTTCCAGATGGTGGAACCACCGTATTGTAAGCACGAGCTAAACGCGTGATAGAATCTAATAAGATAACTACGTCGTGTTTGTGTTCAACTAAACGTTTTGCTTTTTCTAAAACCATTTCAGCGATCTGTACGTGACGAGTTGGTGGTTCATCGAAAGTTGATGAAACAACTTCGCCTTTTACCGTACGTTGCATATCAGTCACCTCTTCCGGACGCTCATCGATTAATAAAACGATAAGTTTCACTTCAGGGTGATTTGTTGTGATCGCGTTGGCGATATTTTGTAATAAAACTGTTTTACCTGTTTTAGGTGGGGCAACGATTAGGGCACGTTGACCTTTACCAAGTGGCGACATCATATCAACGATACGAGTTGTCATCTCCATTGGTTTATTTTCTAACTTAAGCTGTTTGTTAGGATATAACGGCGTTAAGTTGTCGAATAAAATTTTATCTTTAGAAGCTTCTGGAGCTTCGTAGTTTAATGAATCAACTTTGATTAAGGCGAAATATCTTTCACCTTCTTTAGGAACACGAACTGTTCCTGTTACGAAGTCACCTGTTCTTAAACCGAACTTACGCATTTGCGAAGGTGAAACGTAAATATCATCTGGTCCTGGCAAGTAGTTATAATCCGGAGAACGTAAGAAACCGTAACCGTCTGGTAAGATTTCTAATACGCCTGAGCCGAAGATATCGCCAAGTTTAGCCGCACGTTTTAAAATTTCGAACACCATGTCTTGGCGGCGCATACCTGCTGCATTTTCAATTTTTAATTTTGTTGCTAGATCAGTTAATACTTGGATGTTTTTAGATTTAAGATCTTTAGAGTTTAACCAGCTTTTTTCTTCGTCAGTTAAATTGATATCTGCTAAGTCGATTTCTTCTACCGGACCTTGTTGTTGTGGAGGTTGATTGTGGCCTTGTTGATCATCGCGGTCACGGTAGTCGCGGCGTTGATTTTGGTTGTAACGGCCGCCACCTTGTTGTTGGTGTCTTCCGCCACCTTGGTTTCTATCTTGATTTCTATTTTGATTGTTGTCGAATTTTCTAAATTCGCGGCGGTGCTGTTGTTGACCTTGTTGTTGCTGCTGTTGTTGTGAACCTGGATTTTCGCTAGGAGCAGAAGCTGTTTGATTTTCTTGAGGAGGAGTTGTTGCTGCTGGTGCTTGAGAGGCTTGAGCTTCTACGGCTGGTGCCGGTGTTTCGCTAGCGGCTGGAGCTGAAGTTTCTTCTGGTGTTGCAGTTTCAGTGGCTGCTTCTGTATTCGTTTTTCTAAACTTTTTCTTGGTCGGTTCTATGACAACTTCTTTTTTAGCCAATTGGAGCTCCTGGAATGTGATTTATTTTTAAATAGGATTTAGTAGAAAATATAAGAGAATATTTTTAAAATATCGCTGTGGGCCTAATTAAAGTCAATCAATTTGAAACATGGAACACTTTTATCGTCTCAAAAAGAGAAAAACTCTAAATCTTTCAAGCACTTATCCCGATATAATAGAACAGGTATGCGGACCACCCGGACTTCAGCTTTGAGGAACGAACCACGTATCTAAACAAGGAGTATCACAGTGGATACAATGACCCCGGCACCTAGAACGCCGCTACATTTAGATGTTAGTTTTAGAAGAAGCTATGCAAGACAAGATTCAGTAGCTGTGCTTAGAAACATTAGTTTATCTGGAGCTTTTTTAGAATTAGCTAACCATGATTTACGTGTTGAAGAAAAAATTAATTTAACTTTCGTTGTAGCTCAGCGTGAAAGAAAGATTACTGCACAAATCGTGTGGAAAAATTCTTTAGGAGCCGGAGTTAAATTCTTGCCACAAAATAATCGCGACGTACAAATCGTTGATGATTTAATTTATTTCGTGGAAACAAAACGTATGGGCCATCGTGGTATCTTAGACGGTATCCTGAAAAAAGCTGCGTAAGAAAAGTTGAATTGGAATTTTAAAAATAAAAAAAGGCTGGTATTAAACCAGCCTTTTTCTTTTTCGGATTAAGTTCCTAATCCTTCACCCATTTGAGCATCGTTACCGTGAGATCTGTTCGCTTGAGCTTTTTTACGTTTAACAAGAACAAACGCTAAAGCACCGAATAATAAAACCCCGATTCCTAGCATTGTCATCATATCGTCGCCACCCTCAGCAGCCACTTCTTCGCCTTCATCCGCAGCAGCTGGAGCTTTTGTAACTTGCTCTTCTGGCGGCGGAGGTGGAGGAGTTTGAGCAAATTGCGAATCATCTGGAGGAGGCGGCGGCGGCATTGCTGCATCTAGCGCCGGATCAGCAGGAGCCGTGTTAGCGGCCATTGGATCTGCTGGAGGCGGTGGAAGATCAGCTTGCGGAGGAGGAGGCGGAAGATCGTTCATTGCCGGTTGTGGTGGCGGCGTCATCTCAGCTGGAGGCGGAGGTGCCGGGTTGTTTGCCACGATATTGTTAACGGCTGCTTCTGGAGTTTTTGGAACTTCAGCAGCTGCTGTTGTTGTCGGAGGAGTGATAGAAGCCGGTGATTTCCAGTATTTGAAAGTTTCACCTTCAGCTAATTTCGTTTTCGACTCTATTGCGTTTGTTGACCAAACTTCTTTCCAAGCATTGTCATAACCTAAAAGTTTTTTAGAAACTTTTCTTAAGTTATCACCTTTTTGAGCTACGTAAGTTTCAGGAATCATACCAGTATCTTCGTAATACGAGATTGTTTTAGAAGAATCTGTCGGACGATTTGGAGAAACGTAAGCGATTTTATCACCAGCGCGAGGGGCACGAGCTTTTAAGAATGAGTTAATTTTTTTAAGCTCTTTTGTTTTATCAGATCCGTAGATCGTCATGCTGATGTCTTTTAATTTTTCTTTCGGGCGGGCAATGTAAATTGTATTTACGAAACCATCACCGAAAGCATAAGGAACTGCATCAGCAACTTTTTTCAATGAAGTTGTTCCAGCAGATCCAGTTGTTGGTTTTACGTCAGCAATTGGAGTTGTTTCAGCCGGAGCTTCTTGTGTTGGAGGAGGAGTCATCGCCGTTGCAGGAGGATCTTGCGGAGATTCTGTTGGTGTCTCGTTCATAGCAGCAGATAAACCATCATCACCAGCAGGTGCTAATGCATTTGGATCATCTAAGCTTAAATCCTGTGGAGGTAAATCACTAGCAGCTAAAGAATCTGCAGGTGGTTCAGCCGGTACATCAGATGGCGGGGCTTCTAATGAGCTTTCATCTAAAGTTGGAGCTGCCGCGATATCTGTTGGAGGAGGATCTTGTGGTGCCGAGTCTAAACTTAAGTTGTCATTTGAAGCTGTAGTATCAGCTGGTGCTTCACCAAGAGCTGCTTCTAATGAACTATCAGTTGATAAACTTTGCTCCGGAGCTGTGTTTGCAGCCTGTGAGCTACCATCATCTAATGCAGGCTCTTCAGCTTCAATTTTATCTACGTCAGCATTTTCTACGAATTCAGCATCATCTTGTGCTTTGTTCGCAGTACACGCAGAAAATTGAGCCATAAGGCCAAGTGCTGCTAAAACTAGTAACAGTTTTTTCATATTTTTATCCTCATCCTTGAAAATAATTGCGACTCGAAGTCTTTACTTTCTACATTAATATTACAGCACACGGAATGTGTTGCAGCAAAGCAGATGTAATGATCACTTTGAAAGCTAGACGAGACGAAAGTTATCTTAGACTGGACGAAGGTAGGGAATGTTTACTGAGCTTTGGGTAGAACCAACAAGTCCCCGATTTTAATGCGGTTTTTTGTATACCAACCTTTATTCATCTCAAGCGCGTACATCGCCGACTTTGAACTAGGGTATGACGGAAAATCGGTTTGCATCGCCGAAGTTCCTTTCATGTCGATGATGTCGATCACTTTCTTGTCTTTGCCGATGTAAGCAATTGTTAGATCAATATAAGTGTTTTTCATCCAGAAGCTTAAAGGCATTTCTTCATCGAAAATAAATAACATACCGCTGTCGGCGGCTAATTTTTCGCGAAACATTAAACCATGTTCGTGCTGTTCACGCGTTTTGGCGATTTCAACGGTAATTTTTTTTGAACCGATTTGGATTTGTTGTTTGTCAAATTTAACTTTGGAAGTTGTGGCTTGTGGCCCTGCAAATACTTGGAATGTGAAAAATAAACTAAGTATTAAAACGTTTCGCCAATTCAAGTGCGACACCATAACGAACTCCTCGAGTTGAAACTGTTAACTCTTTAAGGTTAAAAGCTTTTAACGTTTCAAGTAAAGTGATAACGCCAACAATGATCACATCAGCACGACCTTCGGGATAACCGATCGCGATTTTTTCTGCAACCGACATGCCCGTAAGTTGAGTTAGCCATTTTTGCAAACCTTGTTCAGTTAATTTATAACCATCAATTTTAGCTGGATCAAAACCACCCAGTTCTACTTGGGCAATCGTTGTCGGTGTTCCGGCAACAGCTAAAATTTCTTTGGGCATTTGCGGAGCTAGTTTGATGATTTGTTGTAACTGTTCGCGAATAAAATTTTGTAACTTATCGATTTCAGTTTGGGGAGTTGGTTGAAGCGAAATAAATTTTTCTGTTAAACGTACACAACCGATATCTAAACTTTTTCCGGCTAAGATTTTTTGATCTTCACCGAAAATAAATTCAGTCGAGCCCCCGCCGATATCAACAACTAAACGTGAACCTGTGCTTGTTAAACCAGAAACACCGCCACGGTAAGTGATTTCAGCTTCTTTTTCGCCTGGGATAATTTCTAACGGAATATTTAAATCTTGGCAGATTTTAAAAAGCTCTTCTTTGTTTTCAGCATCGCGGGCTGCTGAAGTGGCCATCGCTAAAATAGCCTCTGGTTTTTCGCGGTCTAAAGTTTTTCTGAAGTTTGTTAGAGTGTTTTTTGCTCTAACCAGAGCCTCAGGATGAAATTTTTTACTGGCCGATAAACCTTGGCCAAGTCTTACCATCTCGACTTCGTCGGAATAAATTTTTGTAACTTTTTGATTCTGTATTTCAGAAACAAGACACAAAAAAGTATTTGAACCTAAATCAAGGCTGGCTAATTTCATTTTTTATTCCTTTAACTTCTTCATTAAAATTTCATTCACTAAGCCAGGGTTTGCTTTACCTTTTGAAGCTTTCATGATGGCGCCGACAAAAAATCCTACGACTTTGTCTTTACCGGCTTTAAATTCAGCCACTTGATCAGGATTTGCCGCTAAAACATCAGCTACGATTTTTTCAATCTCGCCTGGATCAGAAACTTGCACTAAACCTTTAGCTTTAATGATGTCAGCTGGAGTTGAGCCAGAATCCCACATCTCTTTAAAAACTGTTTTAGCAATTTTTCCAGAGATCGTGCCTTTATCAACTTCGGCAATAAGATCAGCTAAATTTTTTGCGCTTACTTTTGATTGGCTTACAGAAAGTTTAGCATCGTTTAATTCACGTAAGAGTTCGGTAATAATCCAGTTCGCCGCCGCTTTATAGTTGTTGCAAGCTTTACCTGACGCTTCGAAATAATCAGCTAAATCACGCTCTTCAGTTAATAAGTGTGCATCGTGTGTTGATAGCTGCATATCTTTTACAAAACGAGCCGCGCGAATTAACGGAAGTTCCGGTAATTCTTTTTTGATCTGCGATAATTGCGCATCTGATACGATGATTGGCAATAAATCTGGATCTGGAAAATAACGGTAATCTTGCGCATCTTCTTTTGTACGCATAGTAAAGGTGCGGTTTTTATCTGGATCGTACAATCTTGTTTCTTGAACGATCTTTTCTTTGTTTTCAATGGCATCAATTTGACGGTGAATTTCGTATTCAACAGCTTTTTCCACGAAGCGGAATGAGTTGATGTTTTTTAATTCAACTTTAGTTCCGAATTTTGTGTCGCCCACTTTACGAACCGAAACGTTACAGTCACAACGTAGTGATCCTTCTTCTAAGTTTCCGTCACACACTTCAAGGTAGCGAACGATAGATCTGATGGATCTGCAGTATTCAGCAGCTTCAGCTGGTGAATGCATTTCTGGCTCAGAGACGATTTCAAGTAATGGAATACCGGCACGGTTATAGTTAATGAGAGTGTATTGGCCAAAGTGAGTTGATTTACCCGCATCTTCTTCTAAATGCGCACGCGTAATGCCCACAGTTTTAGATTTTCCCTCAACTTCAAATTGAATCGATCCTTTTTCGCAGATCGGTTCATCGTATTGCGAAATTTGATAACCTTTAGGTAAATCGGGGTAGAAATAATTTTTACGTGAGAACACTGATTTTTTACGAATATGACAGCCCAGGGCTAAACCGGTTTTAATCGCGTACTCGATCGCTTTCTTATTTAAAACAGGTAATGTTCCCGGCATGCCGACAGAAACTGGTGATGTGTTTTCGTTATCAGCTGAATCAAAAGTTGTCGCATCAGCAGAAAAGATTTTTGAATCAGTTTTTAACTGCACATGCACTTCAATACCGATAACGGCTTCAAATCCGCGGAAAGAAGGATTAGTAGACATGAGGAACCTTTCCTTTCACCGGAGAATGCTTTTCTAAAGCGTAAGCTACATCTAGAATCTTTTGCTCTTGGAAATGGTGACCTGTTAACTGAATACCGATTGGTAATGAATCTTCAGATGTTAATCCGAAAGGAACACTCATTCCAGGTAGGCCAGCTAAGTTAGTCGACGTTGTAAAGATATCATTTAAGTACATCTTTAACGGATCATACACGCGTGTGCCGATTTTGAACGACGGCGTTGTTGATACAGGAGAAATAATTGCATCGCATTTTGCAAACGCTTCATCGTATTGATTTCTAAGTAAGCGGCGCACCTGACAAGCTTTGCCATAAAACGCATCGAAGTAACCTGATGACAAACAGAAAGTTCCTAAAATAATTCGGCGCTTAACTTCTTTACCGAATCCTTCGGCACGCGTTTGGGCGTAGAACTCATCAAGCGGAAGACCCGCTAAATCTTTAAAATCAGAACGGTAGCCGTATTTTACCCCATCATAACGCGCTAAATTTGACGACGCTTCAGAGGCAGAAATTAAGTAATACATTGATACGGCATATTTAGTTAATGGAATAGAAACTTCAACAAACTCAGCGCCTAAACCTTTTAAGGTCTCAATAGCTTGTTCGTAAGTTTTTCTGATGTCAGGATGAACTAATTCAGAATTGTGATATTCTTTCACGATTCCGATTTTTTTACCTTTCATGTCAGCATTTAAATTTTTTGAAAATGCTTCAACTGGACGAGTTGAAGTTGTGCCATCCATTTCGTCTTTGCCGGCGATGACTTCTAAAGTAAGCGCTGCATCTTCAACAGTTGAAACCATCGGGCCTGCTTGATCCAGTGAAGAAGCAAACGCCACAATACCGTAACGGCTTACGCGGCCGTAAGTTGGTTTAATTCCAACGACTCCACAAAAGCTTGAAGGTTGACGAATTGATCCACCAGTATCTGTTCCGATTGTGCCCATGACTAAACGGGCCGCTTGAGCTGCGGCAGATCCACCAGAGCTTCCGCCGGGAACGTATTCAGGATTCCATGGGTTTTTTACAACGCCATGATATGAACTTTCATTACTTGAACCCATGGCAAATTCATCAAGATTTAATTTTCCGACAACTGTGGCGCCTGCATTTTTTAAGCGCGCTACTACAGTTGAATCATAAGGCGGAACAAAACCTGTTAACATTTTTGAAGCGGCGGTTGTTTCAATACCTTTTGTGCAAAGCAGATCTTTAATTCCAAACGGCACACCTGCTAACACACCGACGTTTTCGCCTTTAGCGATTTTTTGGTCAATGTTTTCAGCTTGTTTTAAACAGTCTGGATTTAATTTAATAAACGCATTTAACTGTGGGTTTAATTTCTCAGTGCGGGCGTAAAAGTATTTTGTCACTTCAGCAGCTGAAACTTTTTTTGCAGCAATCGCTTTAGCTGTTTCTGACATTGAGGCTGTTAATAAATCTAAACTCATTGTTAAACCACCGGTGGAACTTTAAAAAGGTTACCCTGTTTTTCAGGAGCGTTGGCCACCATGTCTTCGGCGTGAAAATTTTGTTTAACCACATCTTCACGTAAAGTGTATTCGATATCAGAAGGTGTAATTAGCGGTTCAACACCTTCAGTATTCACCGAAGAAATTTCGTCAAAGTGATGAACAATTTTAGAAAGCTGTTCGCTGTACTCGGCCGCCAGCTCTGGAGTCAAATGAAGGCGTGCTAAATTAGCAATTTTTTGGATAGTTTCTTTATTGAATTTACTGTCAGACATAAGGATCCTTTTACGCTGAACAATATATCCAAATTTAGCTCCAGTTGTAACGAGAAAAATGCTAGATTTTCACTTATGTCTAAGACCAGTAAAACTGCGGCCAGTGCGCAGATCAAGCGTAAGCATTCAGACCTTAAAGAGAAGGTCAATTATCACAACGAGCGTTATCATACCCATGATAAGCCCGAGATCTCTGATTACGATTTTGATCAATTGTTTAGCGAACTGCTAAAGCTTGAAGAAGAATACTCTGGGCTGGATTTAACAGATTCTCCTTCGCAGCGTGTAGGTGGCGATGCTATTGCCGCATTTAAGAAAATGGATCACCGCTTACCGATGATTTCTTTAGCGAATAGCTATAACGAAGAAGACATTAAAGAATTTAACGCCCGTATTAAAAAATTCTTAAGAAACGACAAAGACGTTGAATACTTTGCCGAACTTAAACTTGACGGTCTATCTATGGAGCTTGTCTACGAAGACGGCCAATTGGTTCGCGCTTTGACTCGTGGTGATGGTGTTACGGGTGAAGATGTTACTCATAACGTAAAAACGATTAAGTCGATTCCGCTTAAAATTTCTCATAAAAAACTCTTAGAAGTGCGCGGCGAAGTTTTAATCGATAAAAAAGATTTTGTTGAAATGAATCAGGCTTACGAAGAAGCAGGACAAATGGTTTTTGCTAATCCTCGTAATGCAGCTGCGGGAACAATTCGCCAGTTAGATCCGAAGATTGCAGCGTCTCGCCCCCTAAAGTTTTTTGCTTATGCGCTTGGGGCGTATGAAGGTATTATTTTTGACTCACAAAAAGACATTGAAGAAAAATTAGCTGCATTAAAATTTCCGATTATCGATCGTAAATTCACTGAATGCACTTCCAGCGAAGAAGAATTAATAGAATATTATCACCGTATCAATCAGCATCGTGCACAGTTACCTTTTGATATTGATGGTATTGTGATCAAAGTGAATTCATTGTCACTACAAGACGATTTGGGCATGGTAGCAAGATCACCTCGCTGGGCCACGGCAGTTAAATTTCAACCTGAACAAGCGCAAACGGTGATTGAAAATATCGTGGTGCAAGTGGGCCGCACAGGTGCCTTAACTCCGGTCGCTGTAATGAAACCCGTAAAAGTGGGCGGTGTTACAATCACCAATGCAACATTACATAACCAAGATGAAATTGATCGTAAAGATGTGCGCATTGGTGACACAGTTATTGTTCAACGTGCTGGTGATGTCATTCCAGAGGTAGTTCAAGTTATTTTAGATAAACGTCCAAAAAATTCAGAAGCCTTTTTAATTCCAACAAATTGTCCCACTTGTGGAACAAAAGCGAGTAAAGAGCCAGAAGAAGCGGTTCTGCGCTGTCAAAATCCATTCTGTAAGTCGATTCTTATCGGTTCATTAATTCACTTTGTTTCACGTCGTGCGATGAACATGGAAAAAGTCGGCGATAAATTAATCGAAGCTTTTGTTGAATTAGAATTAGTACAAAATTTTTCTGACCTTTACAAACTGACTGATAAAGACATTCAAAAACTAGAGCGCCAAGGCGAAAAATCGATTCAAAATATTTTAAACAGTATTGAAAAATCGCGCCAAACAACATTAGCGCGTTTCATTTATGCTTTAGGCATTCGTTTTGTCGGTGAACAAACAGCAAAACTTTTAGCTGACCACTACGGAACGATCGAAAACTTTATGAAAACCGAAGCTGAAGAGTTAGAAAAAGTTCCTGAAATCGGCGAAAAAGTTTCAGCCACTATTCTAAAATGGCTTCACGATAAACGTATGCAGTCTGAAGTAAAAACTTTGGCTAAGTATATGACTTTTGAAGCACCGAAACGAAACTTAGAAGGTAAACTAACAGGTATGAGTTTCTTAGTGACCGGAACCCTTCCGGTTAAACGGGATGTGGCTCATGAAAAAATCGAAGAAAACGGCGGCAAACTTTTATCTGGAGTTTCGGCAAAACTAAGTTATCTCATCGTCGGCGAAGACCCAGGCTCAAAAGCCGACAAAGCCCAATCGGTCGGCGTAAAAATCATTTCTTGGGAAGAATTCTTAGAGCTGCTTAAGTAGCTCAACAAATAAAAAAAGCCGAAGTTATTCACTCCGGCTTTAAAATTCTTAAATTTGTTAAGAAAAACTAAATATGGTCGATGATAATATCACGAGCCATAACAGTTTTGCGGCCATCAGCTTTAGCTGATTCGATGCCTTTAGCACAAAGACGCTCAACAGCTTTAGTTAACATGTCGATTGTTTCGGCAGACGTGTTCATTTGGCCTTTTTCTTTGATGAATTTTTTTACTTTGCTTGTAACCACTAAGATATCTTCAGACATGATGCCTCCAATTAAAATTAATTTAACCTACCCTTAAAATGCTTACACACGATCTGAGAAATTAAAATGCTTTATAGCGTTTTGCTGCGCCGCTCCCCAAAAAGGTACGGCCTACCTAAGTGGGTGACGTCGGTTTTCGGTGGAATTGGATCAGCTCGGCTTTGCGCACTTCTGGGTTTTCTTCAGAGGGGTAAATCCAAACATAATTATTTCTTTCAGAAGTCTGCGTGCATTCCACATCGGTAAAGGCCGGTGACCAAGTTCCTGAATTTAAATGTTCAACTGACCCGTAAAATTCATGGCGAGGAATATGAGTATGGCCGTAAACGATACGGTGAACGCCCGTGATTTCGGATTGTTGCGAAAACAACCACTCATCGGGTTCTTTATATGTACTTACCAGTGACGTGATCGAACGCGCGTAAAAAAGAAAGAACGGAATTAGAAGCAAGATAGGAACAAACACCCAGTAAAAAGAAAGTCCGAATAACAATTTTAACTGCGTTGTAAAAATAAACGTAAATGCTAAACCAAAGAAAATTAAAAACGCACGATCCAGCCAAAGCTCTTTAGCAATTAACCACGGGTTTTGTGTAGCAGGAGTTGCGAAAAACTCTTGCAGCCCACGTACAACTTTTGGAGTGGTGTTTGAATCTTTCGCCGCTTTTTCAACGATATCTTCCATATGCTCAAGCGGTTTATACACTTCACCGAAACGATCAAAAGTGACGTGAATCAAAGTCGCAACGGCGCCCCAGAACCAAGTCCAAATAATTAAAGGTTGAGTTAAAAGTAAATAGCGAAAGAAAAAACTTAAGTATTCACTCACCGACATGATGTAGTTTTTTTCGATGTGCGGATTAAATAATCCCATGCCGTTCATGATGTAACGACAAGCTACATTTCCGAATGGCAGGCGAATACGTAATTCATTGTAATTCACGATAAATGGATTCAATGGATTTTCGCACAGGCAATAAGGATCTTGCTGGTGACCGTGTTCAATGAGCGTGTCGTTTTCGCTAATGTAAAACCATTTCACAAACTTCACGCGCTTTGTATCTTCAGGCCCTAAATTTAAAACATCAAAGAATGTTTTTTGCACTTTCGGAAAGTGAAGTTCAACGTCGTGGTTACCTGGAATTAAAATTAACGAATGCCCTTTTTCAACAAAACGGCGAAGGGCGTTCATAAGATCAGCGTGCTCTTCTAAAACCACCTGCATTTTAAAAACCGAACGTTCTTCACGTGGAAAAAGCCCGCGGCGCGTTTCGATCCAATGAAATTTATAAATTGGCGCAATCGGATAAGCCATCACGCTATCAAAATCAAAAATATCGCCATTTAAAACTAGTTCAATGGGCTTACCGTGAGATTTGCGGTCAATTTCATCTAAAAATTCAATCAACGCCGGGTCCATAAAGAACTGCTTGGTTTTAAATTTTTTCCATAGCGGATGGCGCACCTTGTGTTTTGGGCGCGACGGTTCGGCGTCAGTTAAATGAAGATCGCTGATAATTGCGGTATACTTTAAACTCACAATTTACATTGTTTCACGGGTCTGATTTAATGTCACGAAACGCAGGTAAGATTTTATGTCGCAAATTAAGCTAGAAAAATTTAAAAAACCTTTTGTCGTCGTTGGTCTAGGTAAATCCGGAATGGCGGCGGTACAGTTATTAAAAACCGCAGGCTTAAAAGCCGATGAAGTTTTGCTTTTCGACGAAAAAAAAGAAGGCGATCTAAAATCCTGGGAAGATATCGCAAAACTAAAGCCAGGAACTTTGGTTGTTTCGCCGGGTGTTCCACTAAAAGGCCCACATATTCAAAAATTAATGGCCTTAAACTGGAACATCACTTCTGAGATCACGTTGGCTTGTCAATTTTTAACCGATGAAAAGTTCATCGGTATTACAGGTTCTGTAGCAAAAAGCACGGTGACATCTTTGGTGGGCGCTGCGCTTAAAGCTGAAGATGCAAATGCTTTTGTCGGCGGAAATTTAGGTGTTCCTTTTTGTGAATATGCTTTGGGGTTACTCCAAGGTAAAACTAAAGCGCGTTATGGCGTTTTAGAGTTATCAAGCTATCAACTTGAAAACTGCAAAGACTTACAATTAGAAACTTCAGCGATTACTTTCTTATCGGCAAACCATTTAGAGCGTTATGCTTCGGCTGATGAATATTACATGACAAAATGTTTTATCGGTTCAATCACGCAAAAAGTCTGTGTGTTAAATGCTGCTTCTGAAGATAATGTAAAATACGCACCTCGTGTTCCGGGTAAAACATTATTAACTTCGTCTAAAGCTTTCACTAACCAAGATTTACTTAAAAAAGTAAAACTTTTAGGAGCGCACAATAAAGATAACTTCTGTGTGGCGTACGAATTAGTAAAAGCTATCGGATTATCTGATAAAGCTATTCAAGCGATGTGTGATTTTACGGGCCTTGAACACCGTATTGAATTTGTCGCTGAACATAAAGGCGTAGCCTATATCAACGACAGTAAAGCGACTGCGATGGATTCTGTTTTAGTAGCCGTTAAAGCAGCACAAGAAAAAGCTGGCGGCGGTTTAGTTTATTCACTTCTTGGTGGCAGAGATAAAAATCTTCCGTGGGAAGAATTACAAGTTTTAGCCAAAGAAAAACAAATTCAACCGATCTTCTTTGGCGCTTGCGGAGAATTAGCGCGTGCAAAAATGCAAATGTCAGAGCGCCCGTATTTTGCAAAATTAAATGACGCTTTAGATGATGTGTTTAAAAAAACTAAATCATCAGATGTTGTTTTACTTAGTCCGGGCGGCACAAGCTTAGATGAATTTAAAAATTTTGAAGAGCGCGGAAATTTCTTTAAAGAAAAAGTGAAAAACTTTATTCAGCAAAATGGCTAACAAATAAAACTGAAGGACGGCTGTAGAACACCGTTGAAAAGCTTCTTTCAGTTTTTTGATCTTGTAAGATTAACTCTTGAATACCTTGTTTTAAGTTAAACGCCACAAAACCGCCGCCGGCAGTTTGTTTCGGTACGATATTGCCTGCTTGGTCGAAATAAACGATATGAGCTGAATTAAAGTTTTCATCAGCTACGTGAACATCGAAGTAATTATTCGGTGTAAAACCAACAAACGTTGCAGTCTCTGGTTCAATCTGAATTTGTGATTGCGCCTGTACGTATTCTAAAAACGCCTCTTTAACTTGTGGTAAGTGGAGGTGGTCTTTTGAAAGATTTTGAATATACACGTAAGCTGCGTAATCGCGAATTAACGGGCGATTTACAACTTCAGTTAAACCGTATTGTGAATTATGGCGGTAACGTACTAATTCGCCTTCTAGGTTAATAATGTCTTTTTGGCCTGGAACAAATAATTCAGTCATGATTTGTTCGCCAGTGAATGAATCAAAACTTCTTGCAATCACTGATGTTGGAATCGCTGACGAATAGATTTCTTGGTAACTCACTGTATCTGTAGCGACTAAGAATTGCTGAGTTCCTAAACGGCGATCACCCATGTAAGCAGTGATTTCGTAAACACCTTCGTTTAAACCCGGAATAATAAAGTATCCGTTTTCAGACGAGTAGTTTTGCGATTGTTGAGGAATTAAAAATTGATCTAAGTAGTAAGGTTCAAGTCCCGGTTGATTTTCAATCATGATTTGAGCACCTTGAACCGGTTTACCATCGACAAGTATCCGGCCGATGATAATTCCCGTTTCAGGCAAATATTGAATTTGTAATTGTTCAGATAAATAATCAACAGCGCCTTCAACCCATTTACGTGAGAATAAAACAGTATCACTTCTATCTGCCGCTGAACGAACAGAAAGAGTTGAAGCTACAGCACCTGTTGAGTCTTTAACAAAAGACAGCGTTGACGAATGTCTCGCGACATTGGGATAGACGTCACTGGTTTTTTTTAGATCGAAATGACCAGAGAAGAAACTTGCTTGTAAGTTTTTATCAGACAATTTTCTTGAATCAACTGATCGGCCATTTAAGGCAAAAGCCGAAGGGCGGCCTAAACGTAATGTCGGACCTTCAAAGAAAGTGCCCGCACGTTTTAAGTTATAAATTTTTTGGCGATCTTCACCGATTAAAATTCCTGTGCGGTCTTTAACTTCAGCAACGATTTCACCTTCAAAAGCACCAACCGCGATTTGATAAAGACCTGCGCGTAAATCAACTTGGCCCACTTCGATTGATTGGCCTTCGAATACACGTTTTAAAACAACTAAGTGATCAACGATACCAACACCGTCTTTTAATTCAAAGTTACCGCGAATTACAGCCCCTTCAGACGTTTGTGTAAACGATGGAGTTACCGAAGATTGCGGTTGGGCATTTACTAAAGCTTGAATTTGGCGATCAGCTTCAGCGTGAAGTTCGGCTTTATCAATTTTGATTTCAGCCACTGAGGCAACAGCTGTAACTTCTGCAGTTGTTTCTGTTGAAAGTTGAACTGTGCGGTTTTGACTAGCCAACTCACGCAGTTGTTGTTGCTTAGTCATTTGCATATTCTTTTGAATAATCTGAGATTGTTGATAAAGGTTGTAAGCCGGAGTGTTACGCTCTTGAGTAATTGTTAATGGTTTTGTGACCATCACAATATTCGACTTTTCTATTTTCGGAGAATAGAGAAAAGTTAGCGGTAAAATAAAAGCCAGTAAGTAGGACAAATTCAGCACTCCTACTTATAGGATATTTAGAAGACCTCTTCGGCGTCAACGGCCTGATAAGTATCGAGACTTTTGTTAAGGGCGCGTTTGATTTCGATAGCACGCTTCATAGTTAGACTTTCGTCGATTCCCTGATCGACGAAAGTCATAGTTTCAAGGTCTAAGACCTCTCTTGTAACCTGGATGCTGATTTCATAGGGTCTGCGTGGCCCTAAGATCACGACCTTAGTGTAGTAGCGGGCTTTAATTTTTTTAGTTTCATCAAGATCTTCGAATTTACGATCATGAAAGCTAGACGTCAGTTCGCGGCCGTTAAGGCTGATGATGCGCGGCTTTCCGATGATCGCCGCCACAACTTTGCGCGTTTCTGGAACCGGAAGGTTCGAATCTTCAATATAAAAACCTGTCGTCTGACAGCCTGATAAGAAGATTAATAATAAAAACGCGCTTAAATATTTCACTCTTTAATATAATAGAGACTATTTTTTATTCCAGTCAGCTAAAAACATTTCGATGCCTTTAGATGTAAGTGGATGTCCAGTCATTGACTGCATAACTTTGTATGGAATAGTCGCGATATCGGCACCCATGATAGCGGCGTGCTGGATATGCATTGGCGATCTTACTGAAGCTACTAGAACTTCTGTTGTGAAATCGTAGTTTTGATACATTTGTACAACGTCAGCCACCATGCTCATACCATCAGTTCCGATATCATCTAAACGGCCTACGAATGGAGAAACCATAGTAGCACCTGCTTTAGCTGCTAATAAGGCTTGAACAACCGAGAACACTAACGTCACGTTCGTTTTGATTCCCATTGCCGTGAATTTTTTAACGGCGATCATACCGTCTTCACACATTGGAACTTTAACAACAACATTATCAGCCAATTTTGCTAACACTTGGCCTTCTTTAACCATTTCATCAGCTTTTAATGAAATAACTTCTGCTGAAACTGGGCCCGTTGTGATTTTACAGATTTCTTTGATCACTTCATGAAAATCGCGGCCTGATTTTGCGATTAATGATGGGTTTGTTGTAACACCATCAACCCAACCACGCTCGTTGGCCATTTTAATTTCGTTAACATCAGCTGAATCGATAAAGAATTTCATGTTACTTCTTTCCTTTAGAGGTTGGTTTCATTAAATCGTCCATAGAATATAAACCCGAAGGCTGTTTGACAATCCACTTTGCAGCTTTGAGTGCACCTTCAGCAAACACTGTACGATTTAAAGCATTGTGTTCTAGTTTAATCATTTCACTTTGCGACGCTGCAGTAATCGTATGAATACCAAAAACGCCACCTAAACGGTGTCCTACAGCTGGTGGAATTTTTTTACCCACGGCTTTTTCTAAATCTTTGTGTAAAGTCACCGCTGTGCCAGAAGGATTATCTTTTTTCTGGGTGTGGTGAATTTCTTCTAGAGCAAAATCAAAGTGTGAAATTGTAGAGAGTGCTTTGATGGCTTGGCGAACTGTCCAAAGACCTACACTCATGTTGGAAGCCCAAAAAACAGGGTTCTTTTTACTAGCAGCTTCTACTTTAGTAAATTGATTGCCTTCAAAGCCAGTTGTTCCGCTGATCAAAGGTTTTTTCGTTTGTTGAAGTAGCGGAAGTAAATCCATTAACCCTTCAGGGCGAGAAAAATCAATCCACACATCAACTTGCTTTAAAGTCGCCGCGGGAATTTTTTTTAAATCAGAGAAGCTTTCTTCAAAATCACCAGTGGGTTTACTACACACTTCAACAAGTGGAGAAAAATCGCTGTCGCTTTTTAGAAGCTGGCGAATCGCCACGCCCATTTTTCCTGTTGAACCAAAAAGACCAAGCTTAATTTTTTTAGCCATTATAATAATCCTAAAGATTGCATTTCAGCTGTGATCTCGGCGTGGAACTTATTATCTAATGTCACAAGCGGTAAACGCATTTCAGGAGATTTGATAATACCTTTTTTATAAAGCATCCATTTCACAGGAATTGGATTAGCCTCACAGTACATTTGACCGATTAATTTTAAATATTTTTTAAAGTCAGCTTCAGCTTCTGAAACTTTTCCGCTCATCATTAAATCTGTCCAACGAGAACATTCTTTAGTGATTAAATTCGACATCACAGAAATAATACCTTTACCACCTGACTTTAAAAAGTCGATGTAAGTTGGATCATCACCTGAAAGCATTAAAAAACTTTTTGGTACGCGAGCGATTAACTCTTGATCAAATTTAATATCGCCAGTGGCTTCTTTGATACCTAAAATATTTTTTACTTCAGCAAGTTCTGCGATTGTATCTACAGTCATGCCGGTGATTGTGCGGCCCGGAACGTTGTAAAGAATAACAGGAACTTCTGAATCTTTAGCCACGGCTTTAAAGTGTTCAACTAAACCACGTTGTGGGGGTTTGTTGTAGTAAGGCACAACGACTAGTGCGGCATTAGCACCTAACTCAGAAGCTTTTTTAGTTGTTTCCACAGTTTTAGCTGTTGAGTTTGAGCCTGTTCCTAAAATGATGGGAAAGTTCACACCAGCTTGAGCGCGAACCATAGAAAAGATTTTGCTCACTTCAGCAGAAGTTAAAGTCGGGCTTTCAGCAGTTGTTCCGTTAACAACAAAGCCCTTGATGCCGTTATCAAGTTGGTAAGCCACTAACTTTTCTAAAGAGGCGTAATCGACTTCGCCATTTAAAAAAGGTGTAACTAAAGCTGAGATAGCTCCGTTAAAATCAGTTGCTCTTTGTTGCATCGTATTCTCCTAATTGAACTGCAGATCCCGTCATTAAAGGGTTCTGCAAATCTGAAAGATTCATTTTAAGTAATCCGCCGGGCATTTCAACCAATGTTTCGTTTTGCCCGCGTTTGTTTAAGTTATAGTAGGCTGCAGCCATGGCCCCTGTGCCACAAGCTTCTGTGAAATCTTCAACACCACGTTCGTAAGATACGGCTTTCATTTTGTTCGCGGCGGTATCTAGTTGAACAAGGGTAACGTTTGTTCCACGCGGTTGAAAGTCAGCATGAAATCGAAGTTCACGGCAGTAAGATTTTAAATCACGGTATTTAGGGTACTCTGGAATTTCGATCACGATATGCGGAACACCTGTATCACACCAAAAATATTTAGGGTGAGAAAACTTTTGTACCGCGGTCATTTTAACTTCGAATAATTCTTTATCTAAAATTTTAATATCAATGGCACCGGCAATAGTTTGTAGTTTTAAATGATTACCTTCAACGTGCACGACATTTTTAGCGTAAAACGCTACACAGCGAGTGGCATTGCCACACATTTCGGCCATTGAACCATCATTATTGTAGAAATCCCATTGCAGGTGATGTTGGTTTTCATCAAGCCACGAAAGAAAAATAAAACCATCGGTTTTAGTTATTTCACACACGCTGCGAACAAATTTCGGACGATCAGAAATAGCTTTCGTCTCAGGAGATTCCCAAGTGACTGAAAAAGTATTTCCGGCACCAGAAAGTTGATGGGTGTGAATCATAAATTAATTACTTTTCTTCTTTTTAGCTGGAATTGTTTTAAGAGGTTGAACCGTCGTTGGTTGTGAAACTGCTTCGGCTTTTTCTTCGGTTGCAGCTAACGGTTCTTCGGGAAGTGGTGGCAAAGGCTTACCTTTAATACCACAAGAGCTTAAGACAAGAGTAAAAGCTAAAACAAAAAATAATTTCATTCCAAAGTCCTTCTGCAGAAATCAATGTCGAAAAAATACTTACGAGCTACTTCTGCTGAAACCGCTTCACATTTCTTTTTGTAAATTGTGACAACGTTGTATAAATTATCTAACGATTCTTCGCCGTAAGTATGGCGGTGAAGCTGGGCGCGCATGATAGTAATATCAATGTAATCCGGAGCTATTTGCTGAAGTTTATCTAGTGACTCTTTAGCTAGTAAATAGTTTTTTGCCAAAATCGAACGGTCAAATTCTAAGATCGCCGATAATAACTGCGCATCATAAAGTTCTGTTTTGCTATTAGGGTCTAATTGTAAACTGACAAATTCAGGTTGAGTTTTATCTAACGAAAGAATAAGAGGCTTAAGCTCTGGAACATCCATCGCTGCTGTTTTCATCTTTTCTAAAAACAAAGAATAGCGATTGTTCGATTTGCTGTTGGCTTTCGCTTCAGCCCATAAACACATAAATTGTTCAGGATCGATGGAAAGACATTTTTGTGTGTTCTTTAAAGAAACTTTGGCGTGATTTAAATACTGGCTTGAAGCTAATTCAAAAAAATCTTGAGCTTCTGATGATAAAAATGAACTCATCACAACAAGCTTTAATTGAATGATGGTTTTTTGTAATTCTGGGGCTAAATTTGTACGACTTAGCTCTTGAATGATTTCTAAAGCCTGCGGGCGTTGTTTTAATAATAAAAGAGATGTGATTTTCTTTTTGGCTTCTTCGATTTTCAGTTCTTGCGCTTTAACTTGTGTTTTAACCAAAGCGTTTTTATTGGGAACAGCTCCCCAAGATGGCGAAACAACGCTGGAAATAAAAAAAGCCGCGACAAGCGCGGCTTTTTCAAAAGATTGAAAAGAAATCGACATTAATTCTTTTTAAATGAAGTTAACTCGATTGTCACCTTTCCAAGTGGGCTGTCGCTCATAGACTTAGCCATACCGTTAACTGGAATATCACGGCCGTTTACCCATTGTTCAGTGATTTGACCGTTGTTACCGTTATCTTGGATTTTGATGTACATAGTGCGGAAAGTACCTGCTGGAACAGTTACTTGTGCTTCTTTTTGGTCGATAATTTCGTAGTTAGAAGCTGGAACTTGTTGTTCTTGGCCATCAACTAACATTTTTTTAGTTTCGCCAGTGTTCATATCGATTAAAGCTTCGATTTTTTGCTTTTGGATCAATAAGTTAACATCTTGAACTAACCAAGCTTCAGTTCTGTCAGCGTTGATTTCGCGTACGAACATTTTCATTGTGCCTGGTAAGAAACCCATAGTGATTTTGTAGTTGTTCTCGTCGCCAACATTCCATGGTAAACCTTGAGCTACTACATCTTGCATTACGGCTTTTTGGTTAGCGAATAAAACTTCGCCGATTGAATTAGCTTGCGCTACTGCTGATACAGCTAAAGTAGCTGCGATAATTAAAGACTTAAACATAAATCCTCCTTAAGGGTTAAAGTCATGATTATTTCGATGAATAATCACATCATGATCAAAGCGAGGATTACAAAAATTTTGTTTGTTTTTATGCGCGGGGTTATCAATTTAAGTTTTAATTTAAGAATCTGATCTCAAATGTATTGCGTTTTAAGTTTTTATTGAGGAAAAAACTCCCCCCCTTTAGAAGAAGGGTTCAAGGGACGCTTAGTCCCTTGTAGTTAAAAACGAAAGGATAAACGGATGTTTATCCTTGGTGGCTGGCAACCAGAACTGCACGTGGTTTACTGCCGTTGGCTGGGCCAACCACACCTTCACGTTCGAACACTTCAATTAAACGAGCGGCACGAGGGTAACCTAATTTAAAACGACGTTGGATTAATGAAGCAGAAATCGCTTTTTGCGTAGCTGCCCACGATAAGATCTCATCGTATTTTTCATCGTAGTCATCACCACCATCTAAATCGCCACCACCAAATTCAGCACCTTCACCGTTCATACCGGCAAAGCTTGATTGTGTCGGGCCACCTTCAAGGGCGCGCATTGCGATTGGGTCAAATTCAGGTTCACCTTGGTCAGCCCAGAATTTGGCAACCGCATTGATTTCATTTTCTTTTAAGAACGGGCCATGATGACGAGTCGATTTATCGGCCCCCGCTGAATACAACATATCACCTTGTGACAACAGGCGTTCTGCGCCTGATTCGTCTAAGATAATGCGCGAATCCATTTTCGAAGCCACGCGGAACGAAATACGCGCTGGAATATTTGTTTT
This sequence comes from Pseudobdellovibrio sp. HCB154, assembly GCF_046267985.1. Taxonomy (GTDB): domain Bacteria; phylum Bdellovibrionota; class Bdellovibrionia; order Bdellovibrionales; family Bdellovibrionaceae; genus Pseudobdellovibrio. The sequence goes on from NZ_CP176530.1 coordinate 129,273, forward strand.
AATTAAACCAGTTACAACATCTTTACGCGGCGACTGCATCGCGAGCATTAAATGCATACCGCAGGCACGTGCCATTTGCGCTAAACGCACGATACTTTGTTCAACGTTTTGTTTATCAACGGCCATTAAATCACCGAACTCCTCCACCGCGATCACGATGTAAGGTTGTGGTGTGTAATAGTATTGTTCTAGTTTAAGAATTCCACCTTGAGCTTCATACTCTTGGTTTACTTTTTCATGTTCAGCGATTTGGTCAGCTGTTAAGGCTTCCATTTTTTCATTGTACTGTTCGATGTTACGTGCGCCGAATTTAGACATCGACTTATAACGTTTTTCCATCTCTTTAACGGCCCAACGTAACGCGAACACGGCTTTTTTCGGTTCACGAATCGGCGGCATGATTAAGTGGGGAATATCACTAAATGCAGCAAGGTCGACTTGCTTAGGGTCAACTAAGATCATACGTAATGTCTTAGGAGAATGTTTAAACAAGAAACCAGTAATAGTAGAAACGGTAAATACCGATTTACCAGAACCCGTCGTACCGGCAATAAGCAAGTGTGGCATTTTGCGTAAATCAACGATACGTGGTTCACCGTTAGTTTGTTTTCCTAAAGCGATCGGAAGTTTAACATCGTCAGACCAGAATCTTTCATCACCTAATAAATCTTTTAAGTAAACTGTTTCACGTGTTGTATTTGAAGTTTCGATACCCACAACGTCACGGCCTGGAATCGGCGCGATAATACGAAGTGATTCAGCCGATAAAGCTAATGATAAGTCATCAGCTAAGTCAGAGACACGGTTTACACGCACATCAACGTTTGGTTTAAATTCAAACATCGTAACAACCGGGCCAGGTTTAGCAGCCACGATTTGCCCACCGACACCAAAGGTTTTTAATTTTTCTAAGGTGATATCGGCTTTTCTGCGAATTTCTTTTTCGTCGATTTTAATCCGCATTAAAGGAGGATCTTCTAATAACGATAATTTCGGCATTGACCAGTTTTCAACACGGCGAGGAGTTTTAACCGGAGCCACGACTTTACGGCGAGCCGGTGGTTCGTAAGAAGAAACTTGCACCGCTTCATCAGAAGTTTCATCGTTTTCTTCTTCATCCATCTCTTCATCATCTGCATCAGCGGCATTCATGCCGTTAACGGCATCTTCATCAATTTCTTGCTCTTCGTCTTCATCTTCTTCGATGAATTTTTCTTTTACTTTAGGCTGAGCAATTAAATTTTCAGCTACAGAAGATTCAACTTCTTGTTTTTTATTATCAGCTTTTTTCTCTTTAGCTTCTTTTGCAGTTTCTTTAGCTTTTTCTTTTTTCAAAGCTTTAAGTGTTGGCCACTCCCAACCAGACATAAAAGATGTTTTATCTAGTTTATTCCACCAAGCGAATAATTTCTCTAACGGGCGTTCAGCGGCTTCTTGAATACTGAATTCAAAGTAAAATACAAAAAGCACTAATGACATTGTCCAAAGAAAAATTTGCGCGCCAATTGAATTTAAAATTTTAATGAATCCCATTGAGATACCAAGGCCCACTAAGCCGCCTGGATAAATTTGGCCATCAAACATTTTTGTATTCGGCATGTAGATCGTAACCAAAGCTGCAGTGAAAGCGATAAGCGCTACTGCTAATAAATGACGGGCGTCTTTAAACTGAATTTTTTCTCCACGAAAACTTTCAATCGCGGCATGAAATAACCCTGCAATGCCCACCCAAATAGTGACTCCGAAAGCTTGATATAAAAGATCGGCGATAAAACTTCCTAAGATGCCGCAGTAATTTAAGGTATTTAAACCTTGTCCGGTCGAATTAAATGAAGGGTCTTTGGGGTTATAGCTCATTAATGCTAGGGCTAAAAACAAACCCAGGCCTAAAAAACCGATGGCGCGCACGTCTTGTTGGAATCTCTTGAAGAATGAATTCATAGTCCTTTTAGTGTAAATTCTATAAAGACTTGCCGCAAAGCCCCTGAAGTCTAGTCGTGGTTTATCCTTTAAAGCTATTCCTTGAGGGCTATCCAAAAGGCTGGTACTTAATAGCCTCTTTTATGCAGTTAAAGATCAATGAAATTTTTTACTCAATTCAAGGGGAAACCAGCTACGCCGGGCTTCCTACGGTATTTATCAGAACGACCGCCTGTAACCTTCGCTGTACGTATTGCGATACCAAGTATTCGTATTATGAGGGCGAATATATGTCGTTTGAAAAAATTTTAGAGATCGTCAAGGGCTATGGCGCCGAATATATATGTATTACTGGCGGGGAACCCCTACTGCAAAAGGATATCCACAAACTAATCCACATTTTGTGTGATGCGGGATACAAAGTTTCGTTAGAAACAAGCGGCTCAAAATCAATTAAAGAGGTCGATCCGCGCGTTAAAGTTATTTTAGATGTAAAGACTCCAAACTCCGGAGCAGCAAATAGTTTTCTATTGGAAAACATCGATTTCTCGAGTGAAACAACAGAATATAAGTTTGTTATTTGTGACCAAGAAGATTTGGACTGGTCAGAAAATTTTTGCCGTCAACATGATTTATCAAAAAAATTTACAGTGCTTTTTAGCCCTTCCCACGGCCAAGTTACTGAACAGTGGTTAGCCGAAAGAATTTTGCAAAAAAAGTTAAAAGTTAGGTTGCATTTGCAGCAACATAAGTATATTTGGTTACCCACAACTCGCGGTGTTTAGAAAAACATCATTAATTTAAAACCTACGGTATCTCTATCTATACCTATATGTAAGGTGCATATAGCGTCGCACGGCAGTGCGATCATAGAATAGTGTTACTGTTACTAAATCAGCGTAAAGCTGCTACACGGACTACAACGAAAGAGGGAGTTCCATGACGCCAAATCTGAACAATTCAGAAAACCTTTTTGTCGCAAATCTTCAACAAGTTAGCTTAGAGAAGCTTGTAAAAAGCAAACTTGAAGTATTATTCCAACAACAAAAAGAAGCACAAGTTGAGTTAAACGGTTTATACAATATCGTTTTAGAACAAGTTGAGCGTCCATTAATCGAACTAGCTCTTAAAGCATACAACGGTAACCAAGTAAAAACGGCGTTAATGTTAGGTATCAACCGTAACACTCTTAAGAAAAAAATCGACAACTACAAATTAAAACCTAAAAAAGGTGCTGCTGCTCAAGTAGCTACTGGCATGGTAGTTCCTCAAACTATCGAAACTGCGCCAGTTTTAACTCAGTAATTTCTACTGAATTATAATTCTCATTCAAATTAAAATTTGATACGAAACATTAGACATCGACAGACCTAAAGTCCTCGATGTCTAATAGTTTTAGGGGTCTTAAAGAGGGGAAAATTTAAGATGCAAATGGATCGCAACTCATTCAAAAAACAACCAGAGCAACTAGTTAACAAAATTCCTCCTCAACATCTTGAGGCAGAGTATTCTGTTCTTGGTGGTTTGATGTTGGATAGCGAAGCTCTTGATGAAGTAGCAGATCGCATCACCTTCGGTGACTTTTATACCCCTGCTCACCAAACTATTTATCAAACAATTGTAGATCTGAACCAAAAAGCACAACCCGTTGATTTAGTGACGGTGACGAATGCTTTGATTGCGAAAAATCAATTAGAGCAAATCGGTGGATCTCAGTATTTATTAAGCTTATTAGAAAAAGTTGTATCAGCAGCGAATATCGAAGCGCATGCCGATATCATTAAAGACAAATCGAAACTTCGTCAGTTAATTTCAACTTCTACTCATATTATCGAAAAAGCTTTCAGTAGTGACTTCGATTCTGTGGCTTCACTTATCGATTTTGCTGAAGCTGAAATGTTAAAAGTTGGCGAAGATAACTCATCAGGTGGTTTAACGAGTTCGAATGAAATCGTGACTGCTTCGATCAAAAAAATCGAAGAGTTATACCAACGTAAATTAGATGTAACCGGCGTTCCGACTGGTTTTACTGAATTAGATAAAATGACGGCCGGATTTCATCCAGGCGAGTTAATCATTATTGCTGCCCGTCCATCGATGGGTAAAACCGCTTTCTCTCTGAACGTAGCTTCGCATATGGCGCTTCGTGCAGGTAAGTCGGTGGCTTACTTCTCTGTCGAGATGGGTAAAGAATCATTAATGATGCGTCTTCTTGCCGGTGAATCTCGTATTTCAATGAATGAGTTACGTACAGGTCGTATTCAAGATGCGTCTTGGCCGAAACTTATCCAAGCGGCAGGTACTTTATCAGAATCTAAATTCTTCATCGATGACACTTCGGGGATTTCACCATTCGAGATCCGCGCAAGATGCCGTCGTTTAAAAGCACAACACGGTTTAGACTGCATCATGATCGACTACTTACAGATCATGCAGTTAAAAGAGAAAAAAGTTGATAACCGTGAGCGTGAGATCTCTGAAATTTCTCGTAGCTTAAAAGCGATCGCCAAAGAGTTACAAGTTCCAGTGATTGCCTTAGCTCAGTTAAATCGTGGCGTTGAGGGTCGTGCTGACCGTCGTCCGATGTCTTCAGATTTACGTGAATCAGGATCGATCGAACAAGATGCCGACGTTATCATGATGTTATATCGTGATGACTACTACGACCGTGATGATGCCGATAAACAAGGTCACGCCGAAGTAATTATCGGTAAACAGCGTAACGGTGCCACAGGTACAGTGAAAATGCGTTTCGATGCGAAAACGAATAAATTCCGCGATGCAGATCCGGAAGCGATTTCGCCATTACCGCCACCACAAGCTCCGCCGCCAATGCCAGGTCAATTCGGTAAACCGAAAAACTTTGCACCAGGTGCGAATAAGTAATTTTAAAATTTTAGTTCGGTGTGTTTGCTGATTTAATTTGGCTGACTTGCTCTTCAGTTAATTCCGGTAAGAACTGGGCGATATCGCGTAAGTTTGTACAACGAATATTAATGCGGCCTTGTTTGTCTTGAACGATTGATCCGTCAGCGCGATAAACCGGAGAAAATTTAAAAGCTTGGTAATACTCTTTACCTTGAATTTCTTCTGATAGGGCAAACCAGCTTTTGGCTTTTGGCAAATGACTTAAAAATACTAAATGACCGTGAATCGTAATTTGTCCGTTAGGAGCTGTGGTTTTACCGATAAATTTATGTTTGAATGTCGCACCATCAATATATGAAAAACTAATGCCGGGTGAACTATCTTCTAAAACAACGCCACCTACTTTTAAGTTAGCTTTGGCTGTTGAACAAACTAAAGCTCCGCGTGACATAGCTGCTTGAACAGCTGCATTGGGTACGGCCGTTGGTTGTTGTTGAGCTTGTGCGTTTAACGTAACTAAAATTAAACCTAAAAGTAACTGTCTCATTTTAAGACCTCACGGTTAAAGTTTGTTACTTTAAGTATTTGCAAGCCATAGACCTATTAAAGCGAACTAATGCCTTCACAGTGTATCAAAAATAGAAGGCGACAGTTTTCGTAAGTCACGCTAGCGTATTTAGGATGAAGTTAAGTAAGACCTTATTAAGCCTAAGCTGTTTATTGGTGGTAACCATTGCTGCCTGTGCCATGAAAAGTAAATATCCGATCACGGATCACTTTGACGGAAAAAAATTCTACCATGCCGGGCTTGAGAGTGATCATAGCTTATGGTCGGTTTTTAAGTGGGCGGTTTCCCGTCCTGATTTAAACTTTCCTGAATGGCTAGAAAATAAATTTAAACCACAACTTCCGCAGAAACTTGAAGAAAAAAAAGTAGCAGCGACATTTATTAATCATTCTACTTTTTTACTACAGACGAAAAATTTTAATTTTCTAACAGATCCAATCTGGTCAAAAAGAACAAGCCCGGTTTCTTTTTTGGGACCCAAGCGTTTTCGTGATCCGGGAATGAAAATAGAAGAGCTTCCACCAATTCACTTTGTGGTTCTTTCACATAATCACTATGATCATTTTGATTTGCAGACGATCAAAGATCTTCACCAAAAGTTTAAGCCGGTTTTTATTATGGCTTTAGGCAATTCAAAGTTAATAGCAGATATCAAAGATATTCAGGTGGTAGAACTGGATTGGTGGCAATCTCACACTGTGCCTAACAACGGTTCAAAAGCGAAAATTACCCTAGTACCGGCACAGCATTGGTCAGCACGCGGGCTTACCGATCAGCGTGAAGCCTTGTGGGGCGGCTACGTGATCGAATCTGATTCAGCAAAAATATATTTTGCCGGTGATACAGGCTACAATGAAGGAATTTTTACAACGATCGCCGATACGTTTAAAGAGCCAGATCTAGCATTACTTCCGATCGGAGCTTATGAGCCTCGCTGGTTTATGAAAAATAATCACATAAATCCTGAAGAATCGGTGCAGATTCACCTGACACTGAAGCCAAAAATAAGTGTGGCCATGCACTACGGGGCATTTCGATTATCGGATGAAGATTTTGGCCAACCTGAAAAAGATTTAGCAACGGCAAAAAAGAATTCTCGTGTAGAAAATTTTGTTACCCTTGAGGTAGGTGAGACAAAAGTTTTTTAAAATCGGCCGGTAGTGGAGCTTCCACGTTCGTTTGCACTTTTGTAATTGGGTGTGGAAAATTCAGTTGAAAAGCGTGAAGCATTAAACGAGGTACATCGCTGCTTTTTCCGCCGTAAATATTATCACCTAAAATAGAGCGGTAACTTTCTTGTAAGTGCTGGCGAATCTGGTGAGTGCGCCCGGTTTTAGGTGTGCACTGGATATAGTGAAACTTTTCAGTCGTATCAATGATCTTAAAATGAGTTTCTGCGGGCCAACCGCCACTTTTAACAGAAATCATTCTGGTTTTTTTACCCAGACCCTTAGCCGGTGCCATGAAATTTTTAATAATCCATTCGCTTTGATCAGCTTGCAATTGTTCACACTGCACTTTTTTACCGGCGTCTAAAGGATTAGGGCGGCTTAAGCAGTGATAAATTTTTTGAAAGCTGTGCGCTTTAAACATTTCAGTCAGCGGATGATTCGCAATTTTAGCTTTGCTCAGCAAAAACACGCCTGAAGTTTCATAATCTAAACGGTGATGTAAATACAAAGTGCCTTTAAGATCGGGGCGAATTTCTTGCAGCTGTTCCATGACCGGCTTGCGGTCTTTATTAAACGAAGGCTGCGACAGAACCATCGCAGGCTTATTTACACAGATAATAAATTCGTCTTCAAAAAGAATTTGCATGCTAGAAAAGGTATTCGATACCCACTAGGTATGTCGATACTTTTTCGTCTAAAGAGCGTGATGGCGGATTTTTAGCGCCAGTGCCCGAGAAGCTTGTTTGCACGTTAGTAAAGCTTAATACACCCTTAATATTGATATTTGTTGTGTATTGGTAAGTTCCAAGCACATCAAACTGATTAAATGAAGGTGAAGCGCCACCAGAACCCACAGGCTTTTCAGTAAACTTATCAAAAAGTAAAAACTTAGCCTGAGCGCCTAAAGCCACATCATTTTTAAGTGTGACCGGAAACATACCGCCCACGGTTAAGTCATAGCCTGTTAAATCAAATGACGTGAATGCTGTTGGCGTTGAATCTGAAACACGTACGCTGTGAGTGTAATAACCAAGACTTGCAAAAATTTGTGGGCCCCAGAAATTACCGTCGATTAAATATTTATAACCAAACGACAGATCCATTTTATTTAAAGTGTAATTTAGTTTACTTGGTGATGAACCCCCTAACTCGTTATCTACTTTAAAGCTTGTTTGTTGTAATTGTAACTCCGCGAAATATTCTGGGGTGATCCAAAGTTCTGTCGCTAAATCAAAAGTTAAAGCTGTCGATTTATCTGCTTCTAAACTTGTGCCGTTCACTAAAAGCACATTATCAGAAAAATCAGTCACGCCACCCATGATAGAAATTTTTCCGTATTGTGGTGTCGGAGCTGGTAACCATTCAACCGGATCTTTTTCACCAGGCATCACATTCGCTAATGAAGGTGAACCTTGCGGGGCATATCTTACACCATCAAGAGGTAACACTTTACTGCCGCGTTCGATCACACCGTTTTCTTTTTCAAAAGTGATTTCACCAAAGCTTGAGTCGGCTTCAACTTGGGTCAGAGACACCCGTCCGATAATTTCTTTTTCAACACTTGTCATGAATTTTAATTTCGGGTGACGGTTGATTTTTAAGATTTGTGCGATTGTGATAACATCGCCGTTTTTAATTCCGGCTTTGTTGCCGATATTTACAGTGACCGTGTTGCCACTGCGGCTAGTGATGTAACCGCTGTAGGGAAGACGTGATTTTAATGTCGCATACATTTTTGTGATGACTTCGTTCACACGTACAATTTCAAATAATTTGGCATCTTGAAATTCTTCACGCACTAAAAGCTTTCCACCATCGCGGGTGTAGAAGTTCATCTGAATACTTAAACCTTGTGGGCCTTTAATTAAAAAGCAGGTAATAACAGCATCAGCTTGTGATTGTTCTAAAGCTTGCAGAGTTAACTGTGAATCTTCGTCAAACTCATCAACACGCAGATCTTTTTTAGGGGATACGAATTCAGTTAAAGCCCATAAATAATCTTCTTTGATAAGATTATTTAAATGATCTTCAACAGATTTTTTATAGATGTTATTTGAGTTATCGTAAACCGGAGCTACCGTTACCGCTTTAATCACCAAAGCTTGATCGGTCGGACTTGTATATTTTGTTGGAAACGGAGTTTTACTTTTTAGATTGGTCGTTTGCGCAAAAGCTGAAAGACCAAAAAACAAAAAACACAAAGCTGACAGTCTGATGATGTTCATAACTTTATTGTCTAACGAAAGGGGTACACCCTGCAAGCTTAGGGCTATGCTTTTGGCCAGCTGAAAGCAGAATGTAGTTCGTCTTTGAATTATCATTCTATAAACTAGAAATAGGACATCGAGGTAGCCAACATGGATGAGTTCAAATTTGTTCTTAAATGCTTATTAATTTCTTGTGTAATCGTTATTTTTTCGCAGACCAGAATTTCGGGTGAAACTTTAGAAAACAAAGCTTTTATCTTTTTTAAACACTCGGATACAGCTCACTGGGTTCGCGCTGCTGCCGATGGTGGTGTAAAGTTAATTCGTGAAGGTGTTAATAAGACGCAAAACTTTATTTCGGATAAATTTGGAAATGGTTCTAGCTCTGAAGAAGCTCCTCAGCAGCAGGCTTCTAGCAATACGGGATTATTTCGTAAGTTAGAAAAAAAAGAATCCCAGCAGTTGGGGGAGACTGCTGAGCCTGAAATTAATGAAGACGATTTAGCTATCGAAGAATAATCTTAGTTAGCTGAGTTACCTGGTTTAGATAAGCTTGGTCTGCTCGTATTAGCTTTTGCTAACATTTGAGCGTAAAAGTTAGATTTCTTATCATCACGAGATACTTGTTTAGTAAAAAGTTTTCCGCACGGTAAAACGATTGGCGCTTCAGATGCTGATCCTGGCGTTGATAAAGCCATTGAGATTGAAGAAAATAATAAACCAGCTGCAAGTGCGATAATTGATTTTTTCATATGAGCCTCTCTTTTTTAAAGCGTTCGTTATATAAGTCTATATAGCGAACCGAATGCCAAGAATGACATTTCTGATCAATAAAAAATCCCCTGTGATTTCAGGGGATTAGAAAGGTCGTCTCATTATGAGAACGACTAAACTTTTGACAGCTGTTAAGCCAGAAAAGAGGTTGGTCAATAAAGACCGAATCTATTAGTTACCAGTGCCTACAGGCTCGCTTGAGCTAGAACCACCTGTAGTTGCGCCTGCACCGATTGTTTGTTTCACACCGGGACCAGCACGGCGAGCTGCTGAAGATAAGATAACGTTTCCAGATGTTTGGCAGCCCATGCACGTTTTAACTTGAGAAGCGCCAGCACCTAAAACAGTTACACCTGATTGGTTTTCAGTGACAACGTCTTGGCCATCGCCATTACGTTCAGGGCCTGTAGCTGCTACGCGACCCGCTGGAAAAGCGTCTTCAGCCATGGCTTGAGTTGAAAAAGTCATTACCGAGAACAAAACGATCATTACTAAAGAGATAATTTGTTTCATCGTAAAGCTCCTATAAGTATAATTCTTGTGTTGCTGGGGCAATCACATCTAACAAGTTATTAAAAGTGCTGGCAACCTGTGACGCTACGGCCGCGCCATCAGCGCTGTCTACTTTAGCGATATCGCCATTTGATTTATAAGAGACCTTAATCGAACCTAAACCCGGGCGAGTCACAGTTTGTGGTTTACCAAAACGTTCTTCGTAATCAATCTTAACCACTTTCTTAGCTTGGTCAGTGATTGATTGAATGCGGCCTTTCATATCGTAAGTCATATTGATTTTTTGACCGTCACTGTTTTCAGCGTAAGTTAAGTTGCCTTTAGTATCGTATTTAAAAGCTGTTGTACGAATTGTTGTGGCTTTACCTTTTTCATTGATAAAGCTTGTTTTAACAGTTGATACACGTTTGATTGTTGGATCATAAGTGTATTCTAGTTTTGAACTGGCTGTTGTTTTAGTTTTAGGTAAACCATCAGCGAAGTATTCAAAGTCAACGCGGTCATTATTGATTTTAATTGTTACCGGCTTACCAAAAGTATCGTGGTAAGTAATATCGCGGATTGAACCATTCACGTTTGTTAATAAACGCGATAACACCACTTGGCCTGTAGGCAATTGTTTGTGCCAGAATTCATAACGGTTAGTTGCTAAAGTTTGTTTACCGCAAACTTTAGTTGCTGTTGACCAGTAGTTGAATTTTGGATTTGAAGTAGAAAATTCGTATTTATACGATTCAGTACATTTATCACGGTCAGTAAAAGATAATACCCAGTCTTTTACGTTATCGTATTTGATTGCGATAGATGTTTTATCTGGCCAGTTAGCTTTAGTTAAGTTGTGAAATTCGTTGTACTCGTAAGTGTATACATCAGTTTCTTTTTTCGCCCAGGCATTACGATTCCAAACTAAATCTTCTTGCTGGTTGTATTTGTACTCTGTCATTAAGCCACTTGGGCCAGTGATGCGTTGTACTTTTTTATTTGGAAAGTATTTGAATGTTAACTTACGGGCGTTGTTGTCTGTGATTTCTGTTAATAGATCTTTTTGGTATTCAAATTTTAAAAAATTACCGTTTTTATCGTACATGTGAGTTAAGCGGCCTTCGCCGTCAAAACGTTGCATACTGCCATCTGGTAAAGTACGCGTGTAAACACCTTTAGCAAAAACTACGTTTTCAACTTCTTTAGCATTAGCGCTGTATTTAGTGCCTTCTTTAACCGGAACAATAATTCCGAATTGGCGGGCATACTGCGAACGTAATTCTGAATCATCGTAAAGTTGCGCTTCGATATTTTTCCAGTAGTCGGCTGTATTCGAACTGAATTTTTTATCAGAGCGCATTTTTGAAATGATTTGTTTGATTGAAGACTCAACATCTTTTTTTGTTAATTCTCGTGATGAGTAAACGATCTCTTGACCGTCACCGCATTCAGAAATTTTAAGATTGCCTTCAGGAGTGGTTTCTAATTTAGTTTCAAATTCAGAGCACCACCCGAAACCGAATAGACCGTTGTAAATCGTACGGCTTTTGTAAGCACGAAGTACACGCATATCATAACCAGTTCCTGGAACTTCTAAATCTGTCCAAGTATTGGAATAACCCGCATTGTTCATATCAACTAAAGCTTGCGCTTTATCAGATAAAATTAAAGTCGCAAAAGTCGCAGTGACCGCAAGAAGAACGTTCCATGTCTTCATAATAAGTAACCTCGTATGTCTAGATGGGCCTTATCCGTAAGGCTCTACACTTTTATTGTAACAACTTTTTTGATTACGATTCCACCAATGATTTGTAAGACTAGCATAATGGCGAGCATGCCGATGCCTAGGGCGGTTTCGAACATAGGCTTGATGAAAGACGGGTCTAGGATAAAGAAGATGATACCCATTACAAATGGGATACAAGAAACGATAATTCCCTGCATGATGCCTTGGGCTGTCATGGCAGAAATTTTCTTTTCTAATTTTTGGCGTTCACGAATTGTCGAGACTATGGTCTGGAAAGTTTCAGCCATATTACCGCCAGTTTCTTTTAAAATCACAACGGCAGTTACAAACATTTGTACGTCAGGACGCGGAATGCGTTCAGCTAAATCGGTTAAGGCTTCTTCGTAACTTTGACCGAATTGTGTTTGCGTGAGGACCTGATTAAATTCAGCTCTAACCGGGTTTCCCATGATTTCAACCACGCGAGCCATGGTCTGCTGCGGGTTTGAGCCTGATTTTACACCATTGGCCATAATAGTTAAGGCATCAACCATTTGTCCAACGAAGGCGTTACAGCGGCGCTCATATAAAGTTTTATAAAAAATAGGTAAAACTTGAAAACCTGCAATACCTACTGAGGTTCCTAAGAACAAACCGATTGCGGTATTTGGCCAAACAAGCATAAAAAATAAAAGTCCCACACCAAGGCTTGAAAGAAGTTGCAGACGAATAACTTTTTTCTCGTCTACATCCATTCCTAAAAGTTTCATGTGCATCATGATTTCAGATTTTTTTTGTGCGCCACTTTTGCTGATGCGGTTTAATATAGTATCGGCGTACATGTACACAGCAAAAAAGACAGAGATTCCAAATAATGGAAAAACTAACCATTCATGTCTGAAAACACTTAAGTCCATACTTTACTCCACTATCCCGCTTTTTTCGGTGGTGTAGTTGGCGTACCTGTTGAAGTTCCTGGTGTTCCAGGTTTCGCAGCTGCAGCAGGAGCCGCTGCCGGAGCAGCTTTCGGAGCTTCATTCGAAAAGATTTCCATCGGGATATTGCCACCCTTATCTTTAATCTCTTGTACGAATGAAGGAACCGTACCTGTTGCTTGGAATTGCCCGATAATTTTTCTGTTCTTATCGTAACCAGTTTCTTTAAATCTAAAAATCTCAGCTAACGTTACAACGTCACCTTGCATACCCACAACTTCAGTGATGCTGATGATTTTACGAGAACCATCTGAAAGACGAACGATCTGTACGATTAAATCTACAGCGCCTGCGATCTGTTCACGAATCGCGCGCATTGGCAAATCTAATCCTGACATCATAACTAATGTTTCTAAACGGGCGATACATTCACGAGGTGAGTTGGCATGTGTTGTTGTCATCGAGCCATCATGACCTGTGTTCATCGCTTGAAGCATATCAAGAGCTGCACCGTCACGCGTTTCTCCCACCACAATACGGTCAGGACGCATACGTAACGCATTCTTAATTAAGTCACGGATGGTAACGGCGTTTGTTCCTTCCATTGAAGGAGGACGAGTCTCTAAACGCACCACGTGCTCTTGCATAAGTTGAAGCTCGGCGGCATCTTCCACTGTGATTACACGTTCGTGTGCTGGAATCCACGATGAAATCATATTTAATAAAGAGGTTTTACCGGAACCGGTACCACCACTGATCACAACGTTGTAACCGTACTCAACAGAAATACGCATGAACTCTAACATGTTCTTCGTAGCACTTCCGAATTCGATATACTTCTCAGGATTGATACCACCTTTTTTGAACTTACGAATTGTTAACGCTGGTCCATCAAGTGCGAGAGGCTCGATCACCGCATTCACACGCGATCCATCTTTTAAACGCGCATCTACATATGGAGTGGCATTATTAATCTGACGGCCAAGCGGTGTTACGATACGCTCGATAATACGGCGTAAGTGATCATTTGAAGTAAATTTAATTCCGCTTAACTGAACCTTACCACCTTTTTCGACGAAGATTCTATTGGCGCCATTCACCATGATCTCTGAAATCGCTGGATCAGCTAACATATCTTCTAAGGGGCCTAGGCCTAAAGCTTCTTCTAAAACTTCTTTAGTTAATTTTTGACGATCTTCACGCGATAAATCCGGAGCTTCTTTATCCACTATCCCCGAAATATCACGCTGAGTTTTATTACGTAATTCTTTTTCTTTACTTTCACCTTCGTTGGCTTCAGCTAAGATCTTTTTCAAATCAATTGTTCTGATTAACTCAGAGTGCACGCGAAGTTTAGTGACAATCCAAGGGTCCATGCCTTTGGCAACTTCAGGAGCTGGTGCACCAGGGGCACCGCCCGGAGCTGCTGCCGGAGGCGTGGGCTTTGGTTTTTGCATGCTCTTAAGACGTTGTAATGTTCCGCCAGATAATTTTCTAACGAAATCAAAGTACGCCGAAGAAATCGGAGCTTTAGGATTTGCAATAACAAACGGTTTTGATTGTGAAATCGAAGCCATCGTTGTGTTTTCATCAGATGGAATCATCGCCATCGGAGATAAAGCTAAATGCTGCGCGATCATTTGTGGTTGTAAACCATTTGGCCCAACCTTATTTAAAACTAATTGAAACATTTCACGTGGAATTGATTGCGTCATCAATTCGTTGATCATTCTTTGCGTTTGCTGCACTACTAAAATTTCAGGTGTTGAAACTAATGCAATAGCCGTGGCATCGGCTAAAATCGTATTTTGCATCGGTCCTAAATCATTACCACAATCGACAACGATAAATTTAAAACTACGTGAAAAGAATTCGATAAGTTTTGCTAAATTATCTGGAGCAACACTTAAAATTTCTTCTGGCCCACGAACTGCACCTAAATATGAAAAACCTGCAGGATGTTGAGTCACGATCTGTTGAATTGGAGTAGAATTCAACGACTGTGTTGTTGTAGCAAGTTCACGTAAAGTTTTGATCGGTTTTAAACCAGTAATAATGTTTTGATCGCCCACAGATTTAGTGTCGCAATCAATTAAAAGAACCGGAGTTCTAAGCTCAGCGGTGATTGCGGCAGTTAAATTGGCAGCAAATACGGATTTACCGACGCCACCTTTTCCGCCAACCACAGCGATTAATGCACAGTTTGAATTTATGGCCACAAATACTCCTTTTGGGCTATATCTAATCTTTAAATCTAAATTTCTTTTTCACTTGTTCTACGCCGGCACTAGCTGATGATTTGATAATTGGCGTGATGAACAAGACATAGTTGCTTGAATTTTTTGTAAAACCTTTTCCGTGGTTTAAAGTGACAATTGCACCGGCGCCAGTAGGACCACCGAATTGATTTTCACTTTTCTTAGAAATAATTCCGGCAATGGCCGCACTTTGACGGCTGCGCACAGAAACCATTGTGGCCACTTTTGTATCGGCAGAGAACATTAAACCTTGCTGACCACCCGGGGCAGCTATGGTATTTACCTCAAGACCCATTTGAACTAATTCAGAACGCTCTGACTTGATTTGAGGTTTTTTTACAGAAAGCTTTAAAGTAAATGTTTGTGCATTCGCAGACTGAGGATTTGTTGTCGAAGTTGTTCCGTTATTGACGTTAAATGTACGCGCTAAACCTGATTCTTCTGTTTTGTCTTGAGTTAATAATGATGCTGTATCTAATAAACGAATATAACCGTGCGTTCTGGCCCAGTTTAATTTTGGAAGCAAGTTGTCCACAACAGCAGCTAATTCAGAGATACTTCCTGGAGCATTAGCTTGGCCTTGTGTTTGTGCTTCGCCTAAACCACGTAAAGACGGCGAGAATGTAAAGTTGAAACTTTTCATGTAACGTTCAGCATATTCAACCACGTGCATAACCACTTGGATCATTTTTGGTGGTGGTTCAGTTTTTTCTTCAGCTCTACGTACTTGGATTAAATTGATCACGTAGGCGCCGATATCTGTTTGTGGTTTACGATCGATCAATTTTACACTTGTCGCTAGTGCGCCTTCAAAGCCTGTGTCTTGCACGATGTCTGGTAAATACAACAACACCACATCATTGATGCGGTTTTTTTCTTCGATGGAATTAACGTAACCTTCAAGCTTAATAAAATCACCGATTGAAGTAACTGTGATTTCAGGATTATTAATATCTCGGGCAATATATTCTACGATCTTTTTCTTAGCGAGTGGGCTTAAGCCAACAAGGCTGACTGCGTTTGGCATGAATTGAGTTACAACCTGACCAACACGCTTTAAATCCTTAGGCAGTAATACAAAGCCATCAAGAATAATTTTTCCGTTTACAATTTTATACTCAATACCTTCGATATCATTGAGAAGGGCTTGAATTTCACGTAAGGATTTTTCAATGGATTGATCGCGAATATCTACGCGTAGCTCAACTAAAATCTGACCGGTTTTTTTGTTGTGAATAGTTACGATACCGTTACCAACTTTTGTAGGTAAAACACGGAAAGTGTCAGTGCCTTTAATACGTTGCATATCGATTAATTCAACGCCGCCACCTTTATATGTTAAAGGAATTTCTGGAATAGAAATTTCTTCATCATGTTTCATACCGGCGATAAGATTTAATTGTCTTCTGATTCGGCGTTTATTAGGTTCGCCTTTTAAAAGCTTAACGTTAGTGCCGCCACCTTCTTCGACTTCTTCGTAGACAGGTTTTTCTTCAGGAGTTGAAGGCGCAGAACTTTGTGCATTTACGAATTGAAATGCAAAACATAAAATAAAAAGTAAACGTAACCCTACGCGTTTTTTCAACATCCTCTAATTGCCTGGAGGACGACCTCCAGCTCCATTAGTTAAGTTTGGCTGAACTGGCTGAGAAAAGCCACTGGACTGTCCCATTGTCTGGTTAACTGCTTTTTGCTGAATAGTTTCCGCCGTAGAAGACGGAAGTCGAGGTACTTGCTTACGATCATGTGGATTACGCAGCAAGAAAAATAAACTGCTCGGATTAGTTGAAACTAAATACACAAGATCCTGCGCACTTGATGAATCAACTTCGATTGTCACGTTACCGTATTTTGTATCGCCTGTTAAAGTCGTTTGGATTAAACCACGACCTGAAGGATCTTTTTCAATCGTGCGCGGAATACTATTATTTAAGTTCACACCAGTGGCTAAGATAATAATATCTTGCATAAGTAAAACGACCTCACGCTTTTGCGCAGCCCCTTTACCAGTATCAACAACGGCATAAATATCTACACGGTCGCCCGGGCGAATTAAACCTGCGTTAGCGCGGGTAGGATCAACCGGAATTGTTACAGCACGTTTATTCGGAGAAACTTGAATGGCCATTCCAGTATCTGGACCTGGTTCTAAAACTTTATTTTTTGTTAATGTCTGGCCTTTTTTAATAGGAATAGCAGCAACTGTTCCCACAACATCAGGAATGTCAGAGAAAGCATCTGGTTCAACATCGCTTTTATATTTTTCAACAACCTCTAAAGCGTTGTCATAGATTGTATCCAAATCACGAATATCTTCTTTGGCGATAACGACACGCGCTTTTGCTCCAAGTTGTTTATCGACTTCAGCTTTTTTCTCTTGGGAATATGTGTACAACATGAAGGTTGCAAAGATGCCTGCACCTAAAGAAATCCACAAATTTTTTGATTCATTTGGTCCCATTATTCCCCCAAAAAGTCGAATACTTAATTCGTCACCTTACATTCGGCATTTAAACAGATTCCATAAACGGTCTTGATCCAAATTTCTGGGGTGGCTGGCATACTTTCCTTACCTTCAGACTCTGAAGTTACAGACCAAATACCAGTGCCGCTAGGACCTCCGTCTACAAATTTATGGCTATCACCATCACCTTTGATGTTATCGGGAAAAGAAACTTTGCGAACTGTCGCTGGCCAAATGTCGCGTTGTTCGGTTGGAACGTTACCATCTTGAATAGTTCCATGTACGCGGGTCATTGCCTTTTTATAATTAATTTTAAAATCTGCCCCAGGGCGAAAATACATTAAATTCGCACGAAAACGAAAAGTTTCTAAAGTGTAATTATAAGAAGCGATTGAATTTAAAATACCGGAATGAATTGCTCCGAAAAATCCCAGTGTAAAATTAAATAAAATAACAATCGTAAATAAAACAGGAATCGACTCTACTAAAGCCATTCCACGTTCGGTTTTCTTAAAGGTGCGTTTATTTTTTTTCATGTTAGCACCCATTGTCTTCTATAGTGGCGTATTTTTCAGGAACTCTTGTATCGCCTTGGTTTAAGGGAGAATTTTTCCACGCAGGCTCTTGCGGGAGTTGGCTTATACCTTGAGTAAACTTTTCTTTAAAAAAGTCTCTGCATTCTTCGTAGGACGGGTGGCGAAATAAAACAGCACGAATCGGAAATTTAAATTCCTGTGGAGACTCTGTTACTTTACCTAAGAAAGGAACTTGCAAGCCTTTAAATAAAATAAGGTCAATACTTGATTCAACACCAATCCACGGATGACGGGCTTCACCGCCGGGTTCAGAGGCATTGTCTTTATCGATAGCGCTGTCTTTTTTCTTAATCATGTCAGAGATATCACCAACAGCAAAATCATTGGCTTCGTTGGCTTTTGGCATTCTAAACCATGGAGAGTCGGCGCCCTCACCTGTTAATAACGGAAACGCCGCTGTTAGATTTGTGTATTTCGTCGTAGCTAAAGTTTTGGAATCTCCCGGAACTTTATTTCCGGCTGCGTGAGACCGCGCTGAAGACCATACGATATACTGGGCAATTTCAACGGTTGTTAAGGCAAATGTTAAAGCGAAAATTAA
The DNA here is from genome assembly GCF_046267985.1 of Pseudobdellovibrio sp. HCB154. Lineage (GTDB taxonomy): Bacteria > Bdellovibrionota > Bdellovibrionia > Bdellovibrionales > Bdellovibrionaceae > Pseudobdellovibrio. Next base: position 147,797 of record NZ_CP176530.1, read on the forward strand.
AATACCCGAGCCAATAACCATTGTGAATGCAAAAAGAAATTCTGCAGTCATAAAACCTGAATTGTTTTTTGGTACTTGGCTAAATTTTTTCACTATCTATCTCGGATCAGAGCTTAACGCTCGGCTAATAGAGTTAGGGTGGCATTGCGAAAGATTTTGTTTTTTCTTATTCGCGCCTAAGCCTTCGCAAGATTCACGAAAGGTTCCAAAACCTGTCATGTTGCGCATGCTCTTTACAGGACCGCTGAATAATTTTGTAATCATTTTTTGTTGTTTGATTTTGCCTGTGACGAACATAAAAGTTCCGATCAACAGAGCCAAAAGTAGCACACCTTCAATAGCAAATTGTCCTCGTCGATTACGAAGGACGGAAGTTCGGCAAAGCCGACTAACTGCTTTACTCTTTCTTTTCCCACGGCACGCGTTCACTGTCGCCTCCGGAATTAGGATAAGGTTTGAAGCCACTACCTGTCGCCAGCTGCGTTTCTACACGAGCTCCTAATTTAACACTTCCGTTATGGAAGCCATTTTTAGGTGCTCTTAACAAAGCGGGCATCAAAACGAGTCCCGCTAAAGCTAAGAGTACGACGTATTCAATCGTCATGAGATACTAGTCAACTTTCGTTGAATCTTGTACTGATTGACCGATTTTACCGCTTAAATCTTCTGTCGTTTCGCCCAATTTCTTTTTGATTTTTGGACCGAACACCATAACGATACCTACAACAACCGCAACTAGTAAGATGTACTCTGTAGCACCTTGACCGCGGTTATTTTTTAACATGTTTTTTCTTAAACGATTTCTTAACTTAGCTAGCATTTTAGGCCCCCTATTTACGCTATATGTGAACTGTATCGACTTATTTTAAGAAAAACTTGATGGATAATAGACTAGCAAAACGAAAAAAATATGGAGCGTCGAATGTCTCATTCTGAGAAATACGCCTCGACAACACCCAGACCAAGGCCTAGAATACAGAATAGCTCTTACTATGACCTATGCATCAGACTTAATATTGATCAGTTAGCCATGAAAACTTCTATAAACACAGACCTAACTATTAAAGGCGAAAGCGTGCACGTGCAGACCGAAGACTGGGGACACGAGCATAAAAAATTAGTCGCGCGCGTGTATCGACATGGGCGTATGGTGAAGTCATTTGAAGTTCCTTATGAAAAACTAACAGCGCCGCTAACAGATAAAGTGCGTCAAGGTTATGCCCAACAATTACATCAAAAAGTAATCGACTGGGTTCATGAGGGTGGAATGTAATGTCCATTATCGAGCTAAGCCACGTTTACAAAACTTATCAAAACGATCGCCACGCTTTAAAAAATATATCATTTTCTGCGGATGCCGGCGATTTTATTTTTTTAACCGGACATTCGGGAGCTGGAAAATCCACATTATTTAAAATTCTATCAGCGCAAGAGTCTGCAACCAGTGGTTCAGTTTCAGTGTTTGGCAAAAACATGACTGAATATGACTACCATAATATTCATGAATACCGCAGACAGATTGGTATTATCTTTCAGGATTTTAAATTAATTCCAGAAATTACTAACCGAGCAAATTTAGAAATTCCGTTAAGTGTTTTAGGTAAAAGCCGCAAAGATATCGATGCTGAATTAATGCAGATCGTAGATCTTGTGGGAATTAAGCACTCTTATCTTGATGAATATCCGGAATCATTATCGGGTGGCGAACAGCAAAAAATTGCTGTAGCTCGTGCGATTATTCATCGCCCGAAAATTATTTTTGCTGATGAGCCGACGGGCAACTTAGACAAAGCGGCCAGTCTTAATATTTTAATGATTCTTAAAGAACTGACGAAATGGCAAACAACCGTTTTATTTGCAACTCATGATGAAAATCTGATGAGCCAGGTGCAAGCCAAAGTGATTCATTTAAAAAATGGCGAGATCGAGAGCGCGCGCCTATGAAGAGTGTTTTTCATATTATTATCGGTTTATTTTTCTCATTGTTGGTTTCTGTTTTAGTTACACAAAACAACATCAACCTATTTATGGGTGATGCTGACGATTTTAAAAAGGCGACGATTTATTTTAAACAGACCACATTAGAATCAGAAGCCGATAAATTTGCCCAAGTAAAGCTACAAAAAGTAGAAAAAGTAAAAATGATCAGTAAAGAAGACGCCATTAAGGATTTTAAAAACACCTTTGGCGATTTTTCGAAGAACTTATCTGATTTAGACACCTTAACAGATTTAGTGCCGATTTCTTACGAAGTGGTCTTTGCTAATCTTGAAGATCGTAAGCAGTTTATCGCTAGCGAAGCTTCGAATGAATTAGTCGATGAAATAGTGGCTGTTGACCAGATTTTTTCGCGGTATACCTCTTTACAAAAAAGCTTAGGCGCTTTTACTTTCACGTTATTTGCGATTAGCTTTTTGGTTTGTGCGCTTTTAACTTCGCTACTTATTAAAAACATGATTAACAATGATCAAAGACAAATCGAAATTTATGCCTTGTTCGGACAAAGCTATAGTGCGATTGTTAAAAAATATTTTAAAAACCTTTTAAGCTTTTTTGTCACAACCGCGGCGTTAAGTCTGGTCGTGGTTTTTGTGTTTTTTACGATCTTTAAAGTAAAGCTGCATGCCACGCCGGATTTAAAATTTATGGCTGAACGTTTAACGTTTTTATCAGTATCGCAGTTTTTAATTTTAGTTCTAAGTTTTGCAGTGGCTTATTTTGGTGGACTTTACGTAGTTTTAAAACGATCGGTCTTAAAATCATTTCAACGCTAACATGAAATTTTTAATCATCTTTTTTATTACAGTGTTTGTTCAGGCGGCTCCCGAAAAGTCGCTAGAGCAAAATATCCTGCAAATTGAAAAAGATATTGCCGAAGCCTACGGTAAAATTTCAGTAAATAACCAAGCCATCGCTACAGCACAGAAGCAAATTTCTGATATTAACCAAAATATCGAAGATAAAAAGAAATATTTAGCCAAACGTTTGCTGGCGCAGAAAAGTATTAAATCGATGAGTTGGTTTTTGGCTTTGGATACAAAAAATAAAGCTATTTTAGATCGTAATTTAAAAATTTTTAAAAACATTAATTCCTCTGATGTGACAGCTTTATATGAATACAAACTGGCCTTAGAAGAAGTTAAAAATCAAGAACAGCTTTTAGAATCAGAGAATAAAAAATTGGTCGAACTTACTAAGTACTTACAAAACCAAGAAGCCAAACTAAAAAAAGCCGAGCAAGAACAAATCGCCTTGTTAGAGAAAATTCGCAATATTGATCATTTGTTAAATTATAAGGGTAAACTTTCTTTACCAGTTCGCGCACCGTTACTTGAACGTTTCGGAAGTTTACATGATCGCGATAACCAGTATGCGTTGTTGGTCAAAGGCCTAGTGATGAATGGCAAAGATAAACAAGCGGTCTCTGCTTTCGGTCCAGGCAAGGTCATTTTTCGTGACCAGGTTCCGTATTGGGGTGATTCTTTAATTATAAGTCACAAAGGTGGGTACTATTCAGCGTACGCCGGGGTGGATAATGCCGTCGTAAAGGTGGATGACGTTGTTTTAAATGAACAGATCATCGCTTACATGAACGGAAAAGAATTTTACTTCGAGCTGCGACACTTAAATATACCGTTAAATCCTTTAAGCTGGATTAGGAAAGACAATGACTAAAAAAATCTCTGGTGCATTAATTCTTTTATTCGTAGTGCTAACTGCAAAACCAATGTGGTCATGGGCCGAAGAAAGATATTCAGATCTACAAAATTTTTCAAAAATTTTAAATCTAGTTCAGCAGTACTACGTAGAACCAGTTGATACAAAAAAATTAGTCAATGGCGCGATCAAGGGAATGTTGCGTGAACTAGATCCGCATACGAACTACATGCCGCCAGATATCTTTAAAGATTTCGAATCAGAAACAGCCGGCGAATTCGGTGGTCTTGGTATCGAGATCTCAATTCAAAACGGTGTATTAACAATTATTTCTCCAATCGAAGATACTCCTGCGTGGAAAGCTGGTATTAAACCAGGTGATAAAGTGATCGCCATTGATGGTAATTCAACAAAAGGTTTTTCATTAGTTGAAGCTTCAGCCCTGCTAAAAGGTAAACGTGGTGAACCGGTAGTTCTTTCAGTTGTTCGTGATAATGCGGATAAACCTGTGGATATCACAGTGGTGCGTGGCCAGGTTAAAATCAAATCTGTTAAAGCCACTCAACTTGATGATGGTTATTTATACGTAAAAATCACAAGCTTTATCGAAACAACTCATAAAGAGTTAGAAAAAGCTTTAAGCGATTACAAATCAAACAATAAAGGTAAAATGGAAGGTATCTTAATCGACTTAAGAAAAAACCCAGGCGGCCTTTTAGATCAAGCGATCAAAATCTGCGATATGTTCTTAAAAGAAGGTGTGATCGTTTCAACAATCGCGCGTGATCCAAAAAATAAAGATGTGACTTACGCTTCTAAAAAAGCTGAATACGGCGATGTACCTATCGTTATTTTAATTAACGAATACTCGGCTTCAGCTTCTGAAATCGTGTCTGGTGCTCTACAAGATAATAAACGTGCGTTAATCGTCGGTGAAAGAAGCTTCGGTAAAGGTTCAGTTCAATCAGTGATTAAATTAGGTGATGGCAGCGGTTTAAAATTAACTGTGGCACGTTACTACACACCAAACGGTATTTCAATTCAGGCTGAAGGTATCAAACCAGATATTGAAATCGAAGATGTGAATTCAGAACTTTTCTCGAAAGCTTTAAACGAAAAGAAATCAGTGCGTGAGCAAGATATTTCAGGCCACTTAATCGGAACCAAAGAAAAAGAGAAAAAAGCCGCAGGTAAAGGCAAAATCGATACAAGCGCAGCAGCTTGGTGGAAAGATGTGGCCAGCAAAAAAGATTCCGAGCTAACTGAAAAAGAAAGACTGTTTAAAACAGACTATCAAGGTTACCAAGCGTATTCATACTTAAGAGCGATGAAGACACTAAGCTCATTAAAGAAGTAACAGCTTCAAATTTAGGAAATAAAAAAGGCTTGGTTCATGACCAAGCCTTTTTAGTTTTTGGCCGCTGCGCTAGTTGGCTTTCCTAGCCGGCCTGACTGACGGCATCGTGCCGTCAGACTATTAGTTTTGTTCTTCTTTTAAATCTTTGGCGTCAACTTCTTTGATTTTCGCTTTGTCAGTTAAAAGTTTTAAAACTTTCTCTTCAGTGATCATGTAAGTTAAACGAGAAGCTTGTTCTGGTTTAGCATACCATTCACGAATACGAGCTTCTTCTAAGCCAGTTTGTTTTGCGTATTCAGCAAACTTAGCGTCTAAGTCTTCTTTTTTGCATAATAAATCGTGCTCAGTCGCTAAAGCGTCGATTAAGAAAGAAGATTGGATCATTTCAGAAGCTGTTTTTGCGAAGTCAGCATCCCATTTTTGTACGTAAGCTTCGAAATCAGTTTCGTTCATGCCTTGGTCAGACATACGTTTTTTGAAGTCTTCGATTAATGAAGCTTTTTGATCTTTTAATAAAGAAGCTGGAACTTCAACCGGATTTGCTTCAACCATTTTTTTGATTAAACGGTTTTTGAAGTTGTCTTCGATACGTTTTTTATCAGATTGTTCGATATCATCACGTAAAGTTTTTTTGAATTCTTCAACAGTTTGTTTTGTACCGATTTGAGCTAATAATTCTTCGTTTAACTCAGGTAATTCTTTTTTCTTAAGACCTTTAAGAGTTACTTTGAAGTCTACTGGCTTACCAGCGATTTCAGCAGAGTGGTATGGATCTGGGAATTTTAAACCGATAGTTTTGCTATCGTTAACTTTCATTCCAACAACGCCTTCTTCGAAACCTTCGATGAATTGTTTAGCGCCTAATTCTAAATTGTGATCAGTGCCTTTACCGTTTTCTAATGGTTTGCCATCAACGAAACCTTCGAAATCAACAACAGCAATGTCACCCATTTGAGCTGCACGGCTTTCAGTAACGTCTACGATTTTAGCGCGTGAAGTACGAACGTTATTTAAAACTTGTTCGTATTGAGCATCGTTCATTACGAATTTTTCTTTTTCAACTTCTAAACCTTCCCATTTTTTAACTTTAACTTCTGGGCGAACTTCGATAATCGCTGTGAAGTTAAAATCTTTACCTTCAGATGGATCTTCGAATTCGAATTCTGGGTAGCTGATTGGGTCGATGTTGTTATCTTTGATCGCTTGTGGATAATGCATTTGGATAAGATCTTGCGCCACATCACCAAGAACTTGAGTTTTGTATAATGATTTAATTGTGCTTAAAGGCGCTTTACCTTTACGGAAACCTTTAATTTGCACATTACGTTGAATGCTTTGGTAAACTTTATCGAAAGCTGTAGTTACAACGTTTTGCGGAATCTCAACATTGATCTTTCTTTGTAACCCTTGAGTGATTTGAACTTGTGCTTTCACGACGACTCCTTTTAAAATATCTCGTACTTTGTCTCTGTAATTTAACTTAGAATTTGGGAAATTAGAGTAGTTTGTATGCAAAAGCAACAAATACATTTCGTGACTGGAAAAGGGGGCGTGGGAAAGTCGTTTTTCGCTGCGGCTCTGGCTCAAGGTCTGGCTAAAAAAGCTAATTTTTCACCTTCAAAAACGGTCTCGCATAAGCCTATTTTGCTAGCAGAATTTAATGATCATAGCTTCTATCAAGAATATCTGGGAAATAACCCCGCTTATTTCGATCTGGCTCAATGGACCGGGACAGAATGCCTTAAAGAATACGCTCTGCATCTGCTTAAGGTTGAAACTCTGTATAAACTGTTTTTTGCTAATCCAATTTCTAAGGCCCTGATTGATGTTTCACCAGGGCTGCATGAATTGGCTATTTTGGGGCGGGCGACCTCGCTTCCGCGTAAGCATGGGCCGCCGTTAAAGTACCAGCACATGGTGTTTGATGCCTTTTCGACGGGTCATTTTTTAACCATGTTTCGCTCACCCGCAGGCCTTGCAAAAATTATCCAGTTTGGCCCGATGGGAGAACAAACCCGCTCGATTGATCAGTGGATTAGAAACCCTGAGTTTTGCCATGTGCATTTAGTGTCCTTACCTGAAGAATTACCGGCTACAGAAACGGCTGAGTTGTATCACTCAATTAAAGAAGAATTTGGTCTGACACCTAAGGTATATTTGAATAAATATTTTTTCTTTAAAAAAGCAGACTTAAAAAACGAACCTGAAAGTGTAAAAAAATATTTTACCAACATGCTTGAGCAACAAGAATTGGCTGAAAATATTTTTACCGATCAAAAAATTAAATTTACACCGGTACCGCTGATTCCTGAAATCGACACAGAAAAACTTTTACATGAAGCTTCTGAGTATTTAGTGAAAGAAGTTTTATGATCAAAGTGGCATCGACTACAAAAACAATCATTTGTATCGGAACTGGCGGTGTTGGTAAAACGACAATGTCAGCCTCCTTAGCTTCAGGTTTGGCGAAAGATAAAAAAGTCTTAGTATTAACAATTGATCCATCGTTACGACTAGCGCAAGCCTTAGGAATTAAACCCGATGGTGAGGTTTATAAAGTAAAAGAAAATCTTTACGCGTGTACTTTAAATCATCAAAAAGCTTTTCAAGATTTCGTGTTAAAAGCGGCCAAAGCCACAGCTACAAAAGAAGAAATTGAAAAGTTATTACAAAATAAATTGTACAAACAACTTTCAACACAACTAAGTGGTTCGCAAGATTTTTCATCGTTATTTAAACTGACTGAATTTGTAAATTCTAAAGAATACGACATCGTGATTTTAGATACGCCTCCGGCACAACACACGTGGCATTTTCTGCACGCACCAGAAAAAATCGCGCAGTTATTTAACGAAGGTGTAGCGCAGTGGTTTCGTGACCCAGATCAAAAAGATGTGGGCTTTTTTAAGCGCGTGTTAAATACAGGAACATCGCAAGTTTTAAAAATTTTAGAAAACTTAACGGGCTCTGAGTTCGTCAAAGAACTTTCAATGTTTTTTAAAGCGATTCAGCGCTGGCAAACACCGCTTGAAAAACAGGTGTGGGATTGTCATAAAGTTTTAACAGCTAAAAGTACCGAATTTATTTTAGTGACGGCCCTTGATCCGTCACGCATCAGCGAAGCTTTACGATTAAGTTCTGAGATTGAAAAACAAGGTTACAACTTAAAATCGATTATTATTAACCGTGTGCCTTCATGGATGAACGAAGAGGTCGCTGCAGGGCCGTTAGTTCGTTATGTTCAATATCTTAAAGCGTTAGAAGCGCGACTTCTTGGGTCTAAGTCTAAGTTCGGTGCGCATCTTAAGGTGTACAAATCACAGGAACTCAGCCACAATCAGTTACATGTGGAAAATCTTAGCGATATCTATCACAACATTGAGCTTATCTAGCTGTTCGTTATTTGGCCGCGCTCCTGAAAAAAAATCTGTGTATTCAGAATTTGACCAAGGAAAATATTTTGTTTCAATTGCTGAATATGAAAAAGCAGAGCCGATTTTATTAAAAACAGCAGTGCGCGAAGATCAAAACTACGGTGAAGCCGTGGTGTTATTGGCTAAAATTTACGATCAAACAGCACAGCCAGAAAAAGCTATTTTAAATTTACGTGATTACGTACAGCGTGGTGGTGGGGCTCCGGTAGACGTCATGCAAGCTAAAGCGTTGTTACTGAAAAACTTAGCCAAAGTAAAAGCATCGATTGAAAATGCCGATGAAAAAAAATACATCACACAAGTGATGACGGATAAATCCCAAGATACTTCGAAGGCTTTAGAAAACTTACGTTGGACTTTGGATTTTAACTGCGGCATTTACTGCGTTGAAGAAGTGACTTATTTAAAAGAAATTCAAGTGCAACTTCTTTACGCTATCGAGGCAGATCCACAGCTGTATAAACGCGTATTTGATATCTTAACTTCGCGTTATGATTACTTTGAAGCATCTTTAAAAGATTTAAAGATGGATCTGGAATACAGAAAAAAAATCGCACAAGGGCTTTATGATGCTTTACAAAAGCTAAAAAGTTCACATCTTGAGACGGGGACTTTGGGTTCGGTGAAAACCGCAGAATTAATCAGTTATTTAGAAGCGTATCAAAAAAGAATTGAACGCTGGTTATACGAGTAAAATATGGTAGAAACAGGGGCGCAAGCCTACATTCACGGGCAAATCTGTAAAAACATCGACAATGTTTTTACGTGGTTTAAAAAACAAACTTCAGTTTTAGATTATCCGATCTATTCAAGCTACGACATTCGTGATGCGGGTTACAAAATCACCAACGTTGATGCGAATATTTATCCGGCGGGGTTTAACAATATCTGTCCAACAGATAAAGAAACAGCGGTCGATCTTTTTCAAAAATACATTCATGTTCACTACGGAAAGAATGTTAAAAAAATTCTTTTAGTAACTGAAGAACATACCGCTAACCCGTACTATTTAGAAAATGTAGCGACAATTTCTGAATTATTAGCGGCTGGTGGCTTTTACGTTCAGGTGGCTTTTCCTAAAATGTTAGAAGCTCCGTTAGAATTAACAAGTGTGACTGGTAAAAAAATTATCGCGCACAGCGGTTATACGTCTTCACCAAGTTTTCAGCAGTTTAATCCAGACATCGTGATCAGCAATAATGACTTCTCACTGGCTCTAGCCGAGTGGGGTGATCAATTGCAATTGCCATTAAACCCACCAAGAGAACTTGGTTGGTATCAACGTAAAAAATCACAGTATTTTACGCACTATAACTCATTGGTAAATACTTTTTCTGACATCATTGGCGTTGATCCATTTTTAATGCGTGTGGAAACAGAGCTATTTGAAAATTTTGATATCAACAGTGATGAAAGCCGTGATGCACTTGCTGCTCGGGTGGATTCTTTCTTAGCGAAACTTCAAACTAAATACGAAGCTGAAAAAATTGATCAACAGCCATTTTGCTTTGTGAAAAACAATGCCGGAACTTACGGTTTAGGCGTTATCAAAGTTTCTTCAGGCCAAGAAGTTAAAGAGTGGACATATAAATCACGTAAAAAAATGAAAGCCGCTAAAGGTGGCCGTGAAGTTGAAGAAGTGATTATTCAAGAAGGTATTCCTTCAGTGGTTACGTCTGATCAAGCTTCAGCCGAACCTGTGATTTACATGGTTGGCTGTGAATTAGCTGGAGGTTTCTTAAGAACGCATTCTGAAAAATCATCGACTGAAAGTTTAAATTCTCCGGGCGCTGTTTATAAAAAATTATGTGTGACAGACCTCCTCGACAATCGTCAGGGCTGTCCGAAAGAGAACGTTTACGGTTGGTCAGCCAAGCTTGGCTTACTAGCCATCGGTCTTGAAGCACAACAGATGAAAGTCCAATTTAAAGGTTACAAAAAGGCTGAGTGCGGGTCTATATAGCATGAATAAAGCTCTCTATGATACTCTGTAGCTAGGAGTATCAATGGAGCAATTCGTTTATAAATCTAAGTCAGTCGCCTTATTTTTTCTGACCTTTACATTGGGATTCTCTTTATTTTACGGCTACTTCAATGACAATTTCACAGACCGTGATCCGGCAGCAGTTGGTCATAAAGTACATCAGTTAAAAAATTTCGATCCTGAGCAACTTAAAGAAGAGTTATCGCATAAAGTTCAAATTCAGAATTTACCGGATGGCAAAAAATATATTCGTTTTACGAGCTTATCTTCAAACGTTTGCCGCCAATATCCAAAAGTACAAATTCAATTCACTGGCGATGGTATTTCAGTAGCTGGCGAACCACCTGTAATGACAATTGATGCTGAATGTTTACCGGCACAAGACCCTGTTGAAATGGCGTCGATTGAAATTCCGGTCACAAAAATTTTAAAACAAAAGCCTGCCAATGCTTCTTTTAAATTTGATGGTTTAACTTCAACATTCACGTTTTCTGGCTCAGGGGATGAGTGGCCGAGAACGTGGATTTTACGTTCTGTGATTTTCAAAAATCAAAACGGCAACACTAAGGTTGTCGCTTTTGATAAAACAATCACAGAAAACAAGACGCCAACAGTTCTAGAATTTTAGGTAACAGTTCCCTTTTTGATCCGCATCGCGTAACCAAACAATTAAAACCACCACTGGAGAGATATGCAAGTATTCTTAGTGGCTCTACTCATGCAATGCTCGGCTTTTGCTTTAATCAACAAGCGCACTAAAGCTTGTGATGAACAACAAGTTAAGAAGACTGAATTTCGCTTACTCAAAGATAAAATGGATAATGATCCGCACGCGGATATCGGAGCGATTATAGCCCGCATGGAAGGCGTGATTGCCGAGCACAAAGCTTTAGAAGCTAGCTGCAAACGTTAAATTTTAGAAATAAAAAAGGCGACCCTATTAAGATCGCCTTTTCATTTGGTAGGCCGTACCTTTTTAAAATGCGGTGCATATCAAAAAGGGAACTGTTACCCCTAGTACTGTTTCGCGATTTCTACGAATGTGCGAACCATAACGCCTGTCGCTCCTTTAGGAGTGCAGTAGTTTAAACGGTTACCACATGCCCAGCCTGTGCCCGCGATATCAAAGTGAGCCCATGGGATGTCTTCGCCAACGAATTGCTCTAAGAACGCTGCTGCTGTTCCAGAACCTGCGCCACCAGTGTAAGAGATATTTGAAAGATCAGCGTAAGTGCCTTTCATATCTTTAGTGTGGTGTTCGTTAAATGGCATGTGCCATACAGCTTCGCCAGAAATATCTGCAGCTTTTTCAATTTTAGTTTTTAAAGCGGCATTTTTAGTAAAATAACCAGTGTGGATATTGCCTAAAGCTACAACCATAGCACCTGTTAAAGTCGCTGCATCGATGATGATCGCAGGATCTTGTTCAGAAGCGTAAGATAAAGCATCTGATAAGATTAAACGGCCTTCAGCATCAGTGTTGTTCACTTCAAAAGTTTTACCGTTACGAGCTGTGTGTACATCACCTGGTTTTGTCGCGTGACCGTTAATCATATTTTCAGTCGACGGAACAAAAGCAATTACGTTTACTTTTAATTTTAATTGAGCAATCGCAAGCATAGTACCGATAACACCAGCACCACCCATCATGTCGTATTTCATCTCTTCCATTTTAGCGCCTGGCTTGATGCTTACGCCACCGCAGTCAAAAGTTAAGCCTTTACCTACGAAGCAAACTGGTTTTTTACCTTTAGTACCGCCACTGTATTCCATAACGATAAAACGTGGCTCTTGGTCAGAACCTTGGTTAACGCCAAGTAACCCGCCCATGCGCTCTTTTTCGATACGTTTTTTATCCCAAGCCGTTACTTTTAAACCAGTGCCTTTAGCGCCGCGGATAGCTTCTTCAGCTAAGATCGTCGGAGTCATTAAATTACCTGGCATATCACCTAAACGGCGAGCGAAGTTCGTGCAAGAAGCTAAGATTGTACCTTCGTTAAAAGCTGTAACGATTGATTTGTCTTTAGCTTTAGTTACTAAGTGAATGTTGATCACTTCTTCTTTTTTATCTTTAGGTTTTGATTTTAATTCATCAAAGCTGTAGCCCGCTAAGTTTAAACCTTCAACGAAAGCTTGCGTGTATTCAGCAAGGTCTTTTTTAGAACCAGTTAAACCGTCTAATTGAACGAAAGCTTCAGTAACTTTTGTGGCTTTAATTTCTTTGTATAAAGCCGCAGCGGATTGACGAACTGTTTCGGCCGTCATTTTGCTATCTGCACCAAGACCTACGATGATGACGTGGCGGAAATTGTTTAAGTTAGCTTCACGGAAAGTTATAGCTTCGTTAGCAGCACCTGTGATGATTTTATCTGACAAAGACTCTTCAAAAATTTCAGTAACGTCTTTTTCAGTAATAACGGCTGGCTGGTCTTTTTTAGCGCTTGGTTTAGAGAAAAAAACTACCGTTTGGCCTTGTAACGTAGAAATATCTTTAGCATGCAAATGAACTTGCAAAGTAGACATGGGTATCCTTCCGAAGCTATTAAATTCACTTCAATTTATAGGAGCCCATTTTGACCCAAATTGAGATTAGATTGAAGCAGTTTTCCAAAAAAAATCCAAAGAAGAGGCATTTCGACTAGACTAGTCGAGTCTTTTTCTGGACTCATGTTAAAAAAAATAAAGTGTGAACATTAAAAGTCCGAAAAAAAACACAGCGCGAACACCACCTGAAGTGGGTAATGAAGCAGCAGCAGAACAGGAGCCCGAAGTGCCACTATTACCATATGTCATCGAACAAACCTCAAAAGGCGAAAGATCATACGATATCTATTCACGTCTTTTAAAAGACCGTATTGTTATTTTAGGATCAGCCGTAACTGATGAAGTGGCTAATGCGATTATCGCTCAGTTCTTATTTTTAGAGGTGGATAACCCTGAAAAAGACATTCAATTTTATATCAATTCGCCAGGTGGCAGTGTTTCTGCAGGCATGGCGATTTACGACATCATGCAGTTTGTAAAATGCGACGTTGCGACTTATTGCATGGGTATGGCGGCCAGCATGGGATCTTTGCTACTAAATGCTGGTACAAAGGGGAAAAGATACTCAATGCCTAATTCACGTATCATGATCCACCAACCACTTTTAGCAGGTGGCGGTTTATCAGGACAAGTGACAGACATCGAGATCCACGCCAGAGAGTTAATTAAAACGAAAGAAAAGTTAACTAAGATTTATGAAAGACATACGGGTAAAGACTACCAAACTCTACACCACGCCATGGAACGTGATAACTTCATGGACCCAGGCATGGCTAAAGAATTTGGTTTAATCGATCATATCATCGAACCGCGTAAAGCTAATAAAGGATAATAAAAGATGAAAGACGCTCAATTAAGATGTTCATTCTGCGGTAAAGGCCAAAAAGAAGTTAAAAAACTTATTGCCGGCCCAAGCGTTTATATCTGTGACGAATGTATCGACCTTTGCATGGATATCATCGACGAGGAAAAAGAAAAAGAAGTCGCGGTTAAAGGAGCTTTCAGAGTTCCAAAACCAGCGGAAATCAAAGCTTTCCTTGATGATTATGTTATCGGCCAGTTATCTGCGAAGAAGACAATCGCCGTAGCGGTACACAACCACTACAAGCGTATCAATGCTCTTCAAGGTAAAAAAGCCTCTGACGTCGAATTACAAAAATCAAATATCTTACTCGTTGGTCCAACGGGTTCAGGTAAAACATTAATCGCACAAACTATCGCGCGCGTATTAAACGTACCGTTTGCCATGGCTGATGCGACAACGTTAACTGAAGCGGGTTACGTGGGTGAGGACGTTGAAAATATCGTTCTTAACTTATTACAAGCTGCTGACTACGATATCGAAAAAGCAAAACGTGGTATCATCTACGTGGATGAGATCGATAAAATTTCTCGTAAGTCAGAAAATCCATCAATCACTCGTGACGTATCGGGTGAGGGTGTACAACAAGCTTTATTAAAAATCTTAGAAGGAACTGTTGCGAACTTACCTCCAAAAGGTGGCCGTAAACATCCTCAACAAGAGTTTATCCAGGTTGATACGACAAATATCTTATTTATTTGCGGTGGTGCTTTCGCGGGTTTAGATAAAATCATCGAAAACAGAACAGTGAATAAATCAATGGGTATCGGCGGTGAGATCACTCACAGTGCTGAAGGTAATACTGAAGAATTACTTACAAAAGTTTCTCCAGATGACTTAACTAAATTCGGTCTTATTCCAGAGTTCATCGGTCGTTTACCAGCGATCGCAACTTTAGCACCTTTAAAAGAAGATGCTTTAATGGATATCTTAACAAGACCTAAAAATGCGATTACAAAACAATACCAAAAACTATTCTCGTTTGAAGGTGTTGATTTACGATTCACAGACGAAGCTTTAAAAGCGATCGCGCGTGAAGCTTTAAAACGTAAAACGGGTGCCCGTGGTCTTCGTGGAGTAATTGAGTCATCAATGTTAGATGTGATGTACGATGTTCCAGGTATGACGAACGTTAAAGAAGTGATTATCGATGAAAAAGTAATCCAAGAATCGGCACAGCCTAAGATGGTTTACTACACTGATGAAGAGATGAAGGCAAAAGCTGAAAAAGCGAAAAAGTCTGAATCAGAATCAGCCTAAGATAAAATCTAAATTCTAAAAAAGTAAAAGGAGAGTGTTAAACTCTCCTTTTTTATTTCTGAAATTCAATTTTAAAAATTACTTGCTAGCTACGCGTTTCGCTGCGGCCGTTGCTGGTTTGGCCGGGGCAGCGCCTGCTTTTGCCGGGGCTGCTGTGGGCTTAGCAGCTGGTGCTGGTTGTTGACCAATCACCTGAGCGGCCTCTTCATCCACATTTACACCTGGCTGTGGAGTGTCTTCTGGTGCTTCATCTTCATCGTAGTTATCCATGTTGTCTTTAAGCGGGTTATCCATCGTGTATGTGAACGGAACACCGCGAACTTGTTTCGTAAGCTTTGCTAATTCTAAGTTAATCATGGCACGCGCACGGTTTTCTTCTTTACGAGAAGCTGCAGCGATAGCTACGTTATAAAAGAAGTAATGTGGACCATTTGTTCCGTTGATCATTCCACCTAAAGTGATGTTCGTGCCCACAGTTCCTGTTTTGGCTACAGCTTTGCCGCGCGTTTCTGGTTTTGTATAAGCAGCACCGCCTACAGTAGAACCTTTATCGACGCCCATAACGGCCATTAAATCAGTTAATTGCTTATTTTGTTTTTGTGCCGCTGTATTTAACGCGCGGATTGTACGGATTACCACTGAACACGAAGCTTCGTTATATAAACGGCCATTGCCATCTAAGTCATGATTTTGTCCTGAACCATTTACGAAAGAAAATTCTGATTCAGAAACTTTTAAAGTGCCATAATAAAACTTATTTAATTTATCTAGGCCACCGGCAGCCACTAATAAGCGGTTTGCTGAATGGTTATTCGAGTTCCAGTTCATGGCTTTGATCATTGTGCGCACATCTTGCGAGGAAACATAGAGTTTAATCGTATTGTTTGCAGCTTTGAATTCAGCGGCTGGCTTATGCGAAGTTTTTTCTACGTTAAAACGGGGAGATTTAAATAATTCAATGCCTGCGGCTTTCGCGGCTAGGTATGATTGTGGGTAGTTAGCTAAGATTACACGCTGTTCTTTAAGCTGCGCTTCAACTAATTCAACACCTGGGTAATTCAATGTCGCTTTTAAAATCGTTGGGCGGATAAATGTGCGCACGGGTGCCGAAACTTTTTGGCCTTTTTTGTTTTTAACAACACGTGTGCCGGTTACGACCGAGAAACCAGAGTAAGAATCAGTGTCATGTAAGTATTTAACATTCTCATCAAAAGTTAAGTTGCGGATATTCTTAACGCCCGCTTCGTTTAAACGCGAGATGATCATGTGCATTTTGTAACGGTTAAAATACGGATCGTTAGAGCCAGTGATATGCACATCATGTTTTCCACCTTCAACCGGTGTGGCAAATACTTGTGTGGAAAAAGTTGTGCTTAAATCGAATGTTGTGGCGGCAAGTAAGCTTGTAAATACTTTTGAAACAGAGGCGATGGGGTACTTAATATTAATGTTAGTTCCATTAATCTTAGTCATGTTCTGGTCCATGTCGCATTTACTAATCATCTTGGCGCCATAAACAGAATTCGCCACCATAGACGAAGCTACAAAAGACAAAAGAATAGTTTTGTTTACAAGTTTATTTAACATCACGTACCACCTGTTTGTTGTGACATAAAGCAAGATAGTAACCGTGTTAAAACGAATATATGGGGTTTGGTGTAAACAGTGTCTAGTTATGTATCAAATTGAGCTGTAAATTGTCAGACAGCCAATCGTGTAATTTTGACTTCTAGACCCAAAGATTTTTTTATTTCTACAATAACGAAAAAGGCATTGTTTTTTTAAAAGCGCTCCCTAGAATAATAGATAAGGCAGGGGAATCTAATTCAATATAATTAACTTTATAGCGAAAATGGAATTAACCTGACTGACCGGAACAGTTGTCTCAAAGCAACCTCTGGTCCCTGATTCGGAGAATCGGGAACAAAAAACTGGTAAAATGAATTTACTGGTTTTATTCAAGGAAGGAGTTCACTCAATGGCGAACAAAAATACAGCCGACACTCAACAACTACCCTTACTTCCTCTACGTGATCTCATCATCTTTCCACATATGATGATGCCGTTATTCGTAGGTCGTGAAAAAAGCATCAATGCTCTAGAAGATGCTATGAGTAAACAAACCGATATCATTTTAGCAGCGCAAAAAGATGCTAAAACGAATAACCCTGAAGAAAAAGATATCTATCAAATCGGTACTGTCGGTTCAATTATCCAACTTTTACGTTTACCAGACGGTACAGTAAAAGTATTAGTTGAAGGTAAACGCAGAGCCCGCATTAAAGGTTTCGTACCAAATGATGGTTTCTTCGTAGTTAACTGTGAAGTCATTGATGAAGAAGTTGAAAATCCAACTGAGGCGTCGGCTCTAGTTAGATCAGTTAAATCAACTTTTGAAACTTACGTTAAATTAAACAAACGTATTCCACCTGAAATTTTAATGCGCGTATCGAGCATTGAAAATCCAGGTGAATTAGCTGACATCATCGTGGCTCAGCTAAATCTTAAACTTGAAGATAAACAAAATGTTTTAGAAATCTTAGATCCATCTAAACGTTTAGAAAATTTATTAAACTTAATGACGGGCGAGATTGAAATTCTAGAAGTAGAAAAGAAAATCCGTACACGTGTTAAGAAACAAATGGAAAAATCTCAGAAGGAATACTATTTGAATGAGCAAATGCAAGCCATTCAAAAAGAACTTGGTGAAAAAGATGATTACCAAGCTGAGTTAGAAGATCTTGCACAAAAGTGTAAAGACAAAAAAATGCCTCAAGAGGCCAAAGATAAAGTTAATAAAGAAATTAAAAAACTTAAACTTATGTCTCCAATGAGTGCTGAAGCTACAGTTGTAAGAAATTACATTGACTGGGTTTTATCATTACCTTGGAACGACTACTCAGAAGATCGTCATGACGTGAAAAACGCTAAGAAAATCTTAGATGAAGATCACTGGGGCTTAGAAAAAGTTAAAGACCGTATCTTAGAATACCTTGCTGTTTTAAGTTTATCTAAAAACATGCGTGGACCTATCATTTGTTTAGCGGGTCCTCCGGGCGTAGGTAAAACATCTTTAGCTAGATCTATCGCTGAATCTCTTAACAGACCATTTGCGCGTATCTCTTTAGGTGGCGTGCGTGATGAAGCTGAGATTCGCGGTCACAGAAAAACTTACGTAGGTGCGATGCCAGGTAAAATCCTTCAAGCGTTGCGTAAAGTAGATAAAGGTAATCCGGTTTTATTACTAGACGAAATCGATAAAATGGCGAATGACTTCCGCGGTGACCCAGCGTCAGCGATGTTAGAAGTTTTAGATCCAGAGCAAAACTCAACGTTTGCGGATCACTA
The DNA here is from genome assembly GCF_046267985.1 of Pseudobdellovibrio sp. HCB154. GTDB lineage: Bacteria > Bdellovibrionota > Bdellovibrionia > Bdellovibrionales > Bdellovibrionaceae > Pseudobdellovibrio. The sequence continues at coordinate 166,243 of NZ_CP176530.1, forward strand.
TCTTGAGTTAGAATACGATTTATCAAATGTGATGTTCGTAGCTACGGCAAATAACTTAGGAACAGTTCCTCGTCCGTTACTTGATCGTATGGAAATCATTTACTTAGATGGTTACATCGAGCAAGAGAAGTTCCATATTGCTAAGAATTATTTAATTCCGAAACAAATGGCTAATCACGGCTTAAAAGATATGAACATCACTATGCAAGATAAAGCGGTACGTGATGTTATCCGTTACTACACTCGCGAAGCGGGAGTGCGTAACTTAGAGCGTGAGTTTGCCAATGTATTCCGTAAAGTAGCTAAAGACGTGGTTATGAATAACATGATCAACGATTTAAAAACTGAAGACGGAGCGACAACAAAAGCTGCTCCAGCTAAAAAAGCTGCGAAAGGCAAAGTTGCTGCGAAAACTAAATCAGCTAAAAAAGATGCGGGCTACGTAATTACATCAGAAAAACTGGTTGAATTACTTGGACCACACAAGCTTAAACACGGTGAGATCGAAAAACAAAACGAGATCGGTCTTACAAATGGTATGGCTTGGACAGAAGTGGGCGGCGATCTATTAGCAGTCGAAGTTTCTGCAGTTCCAGGTAAAGGTAAATTCACTGTTACCGGCCAATTAGGTGACGTGATGAAAGAGTCTTGTACAGCAGCGATGAGCTACGTACGTTCTCGTGGACCTTTATTCGGTTTTGATAAAGAATTTTACGCCAACATCGATATCCATATCCATTTACCAGAAGGCGCTACTCCAAAAGATGGTCCTTCAGCAGGTATCGCGTTAGTAACTTCGGTTGTTTCTGCGATCACGAAAATCCCGGTTAAGCGCACAGTGGCTATGACAGGTGAGGTTTCGTTACGTGGTAAAGTGTTAGCGATCGGTGGTTTAAAAGAGAAAATCTTAGCTGCTCACCGTGGTGGTATTAAGATGATTATCTGCCCTAAAGAGAACGAAAAAGACCTTAAGGATATTCCAAAAGAAGTTCTTAAAGAGTTAAAAGTGATCTTAGTTGACCACGTTGACCAAGTTTTAATCAACGCTTTAGACATCAAATCGCCTAAAGAGTTATTTAAAGCTCAATCAGAGCGTGAGTTCGGTATCAAAGCCAACTACACAGGCCAACAAGTCCACACTCAGCACTAGGTAGGCCGTCCCTTTTTCGGGAGCGACATATCAAAAATTAAAAACTTAAAGGGAGAGCTAAAAACTCTCCCTTTTTTTATGGTTTTTTAATGACGATGCACGCAATTCGGGCATTGATTCGCTGTTTATAAGCAATGTTCTTAAAAAGTCACATAACACCGTGAAATTTTTGGGGAAGTTTTCCTTTCGCAGTGGCGCCATTTTCAAAATTTCAGCGACTAGATGTAAGTTTGTTGACCTGATCTTACAAAATCTGTACTTTGCATCTCATTCATTTCCTGACTTATTACTGACAAAGGATTAACACATAATGAACGCAGATCGTGTATACGAATTAGGTAAGCTCTACTGCGATCGTGGTGATTATCAACTAGCATTACCCAACTTGATTGAAGCCGCAGACGCTTACTTATCGGAGAAAAATTTCGAGATGTACCTGAAAAGCGCTCAGCAAATTTTACGTATTTATGCTGAACGTGAAGAGTACGAACGATTAGCCGCTTATAAAGAAAAGCTGCAAGACACAGTTATTCGTGAAAACATTCAATTAAATTCACGCGTATATTACGTATTCGGTATCGCCGCTGTTTACAAAGGCCAAATCGAAAACGGTTTAGAGTATTTTAAAATTGCTTTAGAACACGCTTTAAAAGTGGATCAAAAAGAAGATATCTGTAACGCTATTTTAGGTATCGCTATCTGTTACCGCCACCAACGTAAGTTCGAAGAAGCGTTAAAAGAAATTTATAACTTAAATATTTTCATGCAGTTCATTGAAAACGCTGATTTAAAATCATTAGTGTTATCAGCGAATGCAAATATCTTATTCGAGTTAAAAAAATACGACCAAGCTTTAGATCTTTACTGGCAAGCGTACGAAGTTACCAAGTCAGCGAAAAAACTAAATGGCTCGTTATCAATTATCGGTAATATCGGTATGTGCTTATTTGAATTAGGCCAAAAAGATGCTGCTAAAATTTATTTCGATTTATTCTTAAAAAGTATGGATCCGGTTAACTCGAAAAAAATGCTTTCGCATCTTTCGAAGTATCTTGAATCTTACCGCTCGGGCACAAAAGATGTTTTCGACATCTCTTTTGATTTTGATAACCACATGGTTAAAGAAAAACAATTGGGAACAATTGATTTCAAAAACCAATTTATCTTATTAGATCTTTTAAAACTATTCATCTCTAAACAAGGTGAAGTGTTTTCAAAAGAATATTTAGTAGAACACATCTGGAAGCAAGAATACGATCCAGCTGTGCACGACAATAAAATCTATGTAACGATTAAGCGTCTTAGAAAAATGATCGAACCAGATTACGATCGTCCTAAATATATTTTTAGATCTAAGAACGGTTATTTCTTAAATAAATCAATCAAAGTTAGTGAACAGATTGCTCAAGAGGGGAGAATCTCGTGAAACAAGTAGCTTTAATTTTAGCGGTGGTACTAGCAGGGGTTTTAGCGCAAGCTAGATTCTTCGGGCCAGTAGCCGAACAACAATTAGCAGCAGCAGAAAATCCATCTTGTGGCTTAAACAAACAGGGTGGACCGATTGATGGCTTTCCATGGTCAGTAGCTCAGCCATTCCCATGGAATACAATCCAAGGTTTATGGAAAGTTTCTGATTCTCCAGACCAAGTTATGCGTATGCGTGTAGTTCGCCAAGATCAAAACGCGAAACACTTAAGCGTAGATGTCATGTCTCGTAATCAATGTAACGGTCCTATTATGAAGGGCGTGGGCATTGTGACTGCGGCTGAGAAAAACGTAGTTCGTTTAACTTTAACTGATAAAGAAGGCCAAACGTACATGATGAAGTTAGCGATGTTTGATACAGCTGCTCTTCAAATGGACAAAAACCTTTGTGGACAGTCGGTTTTAGCGGCTTCAGTTATCACTTTAGATAGCGAAGGCGAAGATGATATGACTGCGGATCCATCTAAAGCAGAACAGTCGAACATGTTGCTGAAAAAGATTACAAATTCGACAGACTTCTACTGCAGAAAACGCAAGTAATTGAATTTTTTTGTTGAACGCGGGCTATAGCTTATATATATCTATAGCCCAATCAAGACGACAGGGAATTAGCTCAGTTGGTAGAGCGCCACCCTTACAAGGTGGATGTCGTCGGTTCGAATCCGGCATTCCCTACCATTTCTCACATTTTGTTTTGATAGATGAAACCCGCTAACAAGCGGGTTTTTTCGTTTCTGGGCTCTTATTAAGTAAATCGAATTTGTCGTTCATCGCTTTCATTGTGAGAAGCTGGAAACTGATTCACAAAGCTCTCGGCAAGTGCGGTGATTGTTAAGCTAGGATTCACGCCCAAATTCACTGGGATAACACTGCCATCAATCACATAGAGATTTTTATGACCGATCACTTCATGTTGATCGTTAATCACTGAACCAAATCGACAGCCTCCAAGAATATGAGCTGTAGCAGGTGTGGCTAACAGCACTTCAGAGATTACGTTTTGGGGAACCCCCTGCATGATATCGGCTAATTCAGTTGAGGCTTGCTGAGCGACAGGTAAGTAGGATTTGATGGATTTATCTTTATCCTCGCAAACCAAACTTTTTTGAAAAAGCGAAAAAACAGATCGTTTATATTTAATCGTGATTTTTTCTTCGAGAGTTTGCATGACTAAAAGAATAATTGTCCGGCGGGCCCAGTCTTTTGAAAAATACAATTTTGAAAAAGGAATAAATTTAAGAAAAATATTTCCCAAGAGCTTTAACGGGCGTGTGAATCTTGAGCCATCTCCCGTGAGTGGCACCGCTAAGAGGCGCATTAAGTCTGACCCTTGTGGGTAGCGAACAGGTTCAATTTTTGTATAAGCATCGGGGTGAATAGCCGAGCCAATGGCAATTCCGGCTGAATAATCAATGTCATCGTTAAGTGCTGTTGCGCCACATAAGCTTTCGCCGTTGGTGCGTACATCAACGCCAAGTTCCTCTGAAATATGCGGAAGTGTTTGGTGTTTAAATTTATTAGAAAAAAGAATTTTTAAAGTTCCGATAACTCCAGCAGCTAAAATCACATGCTCTGCCGTATACGTTTTGGATTTTTTTAAAAATGATGTCGAACGATGCGTGATAATCTGATAGCCACCGTTATTCAGAGGAATAATTTTATCGACAGTGGTTTCAGGAGTAATTTCACAACCCCATTTTTCGGCAAAATATAAATAGTTTTTATCTAAAGTGTTCTTGGCTCCAACGCGACAACCGATCATGCAGGCACCACAGCCCGTGCAGGCTTGTCTAACAGGACCGTGGCCTGCAAAGTAAGGATCAATACCTTCAGATTCAAAGTTCACACCGACTTGGGTTAAATGAAAAGAATCTTTTACACCAAGGCGTTCACCCAGAAGCTGCATTTTTTTATCAGCTTCTGTCACAATTTTATTTTCAGTTACACCCAGCATTTTTCTGGCAAGTTGATAGAAATGATTTTTATTGGCGGTAAATTGCCGTGGCCATATTGACTCAGATAACACTGAATCTTCGGGCTGCATTAGGGTATTGGCATAGACAAGGCTTCCGCCGCCAACACCAACGCCGTGTAAAATCATAATTTTATTCAATAAGGTAATTTGTTGAATACCAAAACATCTTATTAGCGGAGCCCAAACAAATTTACGAAGATTCCAATTCGTTTTGGCAAAGTCTTGCGGTTTATATTTTTTGCCTTTTTCTAGAACTAAGACTTTATAACCTTTTTGCGTTAAGCGCATGGCGCTCACTGAGCCACCAAACCCTGAACCTACAATAATAAAGTCATACTTCTTCATCACTTATAGGTTAGCGCGGGTCGGTAGCAAACGGCAATTACTGATTTTTACAGTGAAGACACGATTTATCTAGGTAATTGTAATCACCACCAGTTTCAGCACAAAATTTCTCGCTAAAGTTACGTGTGATAGAGCATTCTGATTCAGTGACTGAAATATCTTCGCAAGAATTTTTCGAGGCAAAGATTTTTTCTTGTTCAGCTTCATCGATACTTACAATTTCTTCACCGTAAGCAACGCACATCACTTGGCGTGAAAATACACCAGCAAAAAAGAAATCTTCTTGGCAGGCGTACCCGATGCGAACATTACATGAGTAAGATTGCGCGTAAGCCATTGAACTAGCGAACATGAATAAAACCACGAATAAACTTTTCATTTTACGATCTCCTTAGTGTTGGCGTTGTTCATATTTATTTTGTGCAAGCAAAGCAAATGCTTTTTATATGCTGTGAAAATTTCGTGAATGATGTTCCGCTTTTCCCCAGTGATTTAACTTGATGAATATTATGCGCATAGAGTTTATGAATAATATGCGCATAAAAATTCAGTTGGCTTTCATTTTTGGGTGTAGCCGTGGTTTCGTTGACTCGTGCGGCTTTCAGGCCCATAACCTCTGACAATTTAAACAAGGAGAGGGTTCTTATGAAAATGATGATTTTATTTTTCGGATTATTAATTTCTACAACAGGCATGGCTCGCCAATACACGCAGTGTTCTGATTTAGATAAAGAGTTATACAGCGTTGTGAACTTGCCAACGTTAGAACAAGGCACATTGTTTGTTACATTGGGTGCTGAAACAGATGTTCACCAACTTTACCACATCGAAAAAATTGAAGAAAAAGAAGACGGCATCTACTACAAGTTAGTTGAAGCCTCTAACGAATCAGTTTTGGTTTTTCCTAAAGGCGTCTTTGGCACTAATAATGACAACATCCGCGTAGACGTTTATGAAAGCGGCGTACATCACCGTTTTTCTTGTTTCACACGCGTCTACGAAGATTAGTATACGGTTTGTTTAACAAATTGAATCAATTTGAAGCTTGAATATCCCAGAAAGAGACAGTTAAAAAGTCGTGAAATTTTGAAAACAAAAAGCCGATAAGAATCGTATGAAACTTATTCTATTTGCTTCACTATTTTCTTTTTCGATTTCAAGCTTTGCTCAACAAGTTGTTGATAAAGAAAACCTGGCGATGTGGATTCCGCCGAACTGGAATACCTATCAAGCCATCGGTTACAACGCAGATACGTTTAAAGTGCCTGAAGGGCTTAAAAAATCTGTCGACTTCTGGATTCAGATTTATACCAAGTACACGACCCAACAAGGGGTATTTCACGTAGCCGGTGATACCGATCGCATTCTTGGGGATTTTGACCTCAGCCAAGTTTACGCAAACCCCAAGTGGTCGCCAGTGCGCCGTCAGCTTGAAGCTGAGATTCTAATTCGTCGTCAGAAAAAGTTATTAGCGGGTCGTTATAAGATTGATGTAAAAAAGATTCGTCTGCAAATGGGTTTAAAAGATCGTATGGAGCAGGCGATTAAAGTTTCAGGCTATTACTTACCACAAATGGAAAAAATCTTTGAACAGGAGAAGATTCCCAAAGAATTAACACGTGTGGTGTTTGTTGAAAGCTCATTTAATATTTTTGCCGAATCACGTGTTGGGGCCAGTGGCCTTTGGCAAATCATGCCGCGGGTATCAAAAAAGTTTAAATATATTTCAGACGCACAAGACTTAAGAAATCACCCGATCTACGCGACAAAGCTGGCGGCTAAAATCTTTAAAGAGAATTACCAGATTTTAAAATCATGGCCCCTGGCGGTGACTGGCTATAACCACGGGGTGGGTAGCATGAGTAAGATCGTTAAAAAATACAAATCAAACGACATCGCGTACTTAGTGGATAACGTAGGATCGAGTAAAAGTTTTGGTTTTGCTTCAAGAAATTTTTACGCTACTTACTTAGCAGCGCTGTATGTTGAATCACATGCTAATTTATTTTTTCCAGAGCCAGTTTTTAAATACCAAGAGTTACAGATTCGGGCGGTAAAGGTTGTAAAACCAATGCCGTATAAAGAATTATTAACGTACTTCGGTAACGATAAACAAAAGCTACGTCTTTATAACCCGCACATTAAAACAAAATACTTAAAAGCCGGAAAAGCCCTGCCTAAAGGGGTGATTGCAAATCTTCCGAAAGAAGATAAAACGCAAATCGCCGGTGTGATCGATCACGAAACTGAATTATAAAATAAAAAAAGCCTGAAGGGGTAACTCAGGCTTTAAAAAACTATTTGATTTCAACGCAAGACATTTGAATCGCGTCTTTACGGAAGTTAGTTTCTGGAAATTGGCCAGAAAAAATCCCAAGACCTTCAATTGGTAATACGCTCACAACTAATTGTTCATTGATATCTGTGTGATCAAGTTGGTAAGCATCTACTTGAGGGTTTAAGTTAACGTTGGCGTTAACTGCTGAACGTTTTTCTAAGTTACCTTCTGCACCCATAGTCCATAAAGACACTTCGGCGATTGTACCAGCAACATCACGCACGCGAATTTCAAAAAGTTCGTCGATGTGAGCTGGTGAGTAACAGTTAAACTCACGAGCTTTTTCATCGCCGCCAGATGAAATAGGGCCTGCAAAAGCCATTGAAGATAATAGGGTCATTAATGTTACGATCATAGTTAGTTTCATAATTGGTTCTCCTTGTAGCCGATCTTTTAGCAAAAAGCTAAAATTCCTGCAGTATGAATTAAATAATCAAAATAATTGAATTTGATTATTTAAAATAAACGATATAAAACACCCCTCATGAGCGATTTATTTAAGTTTGATGATTACAAAGAGTATCTAAAGCAATTAGTTAGAACTAACGAAGAAGTTCGCGGTTACCAAGCCCGCTTAGCGCGTGAAGCCAGTTGCCAGCCGTCGTATCTTTCACAGGTGTTAACAGCTAATGCTGATTTAACTACTGACCACGCCTTAAATCTTTCAACGTTTCTGGGTCTTGATGATCAAGAGAAAGAATATTTGGTCACTTTGATCCTTTACGCCAAGGCCGCCTCCGTGAAAAATAAACGCTACTTTGAAAAAAAGTTAAGCCAGCTGAGAAAACAAAGAGCCAATTTAACTAAAAGACTTCACGCGGATGAAGAATACGCCAAAGACGTAGAGCTGGTTTACCACAGTAACTGGATCTATGCGGCCGTTCACGTTTCAACAAGTATTGAAGATCAAACAGCAATGACCATAGCCGAAAAATTACGATTAACTGTTGGAGAAGTCTCAAGCGTTTTAAAAACACTGGCTAGTTACGGTTTAGTCAAAAGTGATGGCGATAAATGGGTGTATGTCACGGGCTCAGCGCACTTACCGGATGAATCATATATGACAATGGTGAATCATTCGAACTGGCGTTTAAAATCAGTGAGCAATATTCCCCATCGCAATGAAGGTGATCTTAGGTACACATCGGTATTTACGATGTCTCAGGATGATGCCGATAAATTAAAAGAAGAAATGCTTAAAGTGATTAGACAGTGGCGCACCAAGATCACCCCTTCAGAACCTGAAGTCACTATGGCGATCTTGTGTGATTTTTTTGAAGTTTAAAGTTTGATAGGCTTAAAGTTACCTTTAGAAATTTGCGAACGTAATAAGTAAGGAACTGCATAGTATCGGTTGTACTCATTAGGTACGATGCGCGAATGTTCTAAATCTTCAATCGCTAATTTGATTTTACCAGGAATATCATTAACTGAAGTTACGGTATTAAAAATCGCAACACCTTTTTCCCAAAGGTTACCGATTGTTAATTTATCTTTAGCTGGATCATGAAACACTTGCATCATGGCATTAAACTCATCAAGGCTGCCTAATGAAGCATTTAATTTCGGAAATAAGAAACCAAAAATCATTCTGTTAAATTCATATTTTTCATTTAACGTATAAGTTACAGCTTCAGTTTGGCCGTTAGATTTAGGCATTGGTGTATTCGCTTTAGGGTTCTTAGTAATTTCTAAGATGTAACCTTCTTTAGAACCTGTGTTATTTTTAACGAAATAAAGATCTTTTTTGTAAATCGTGAAAACCATTTGGCGCATGTTCGATACGCGTAATGACATTTCTTTATCCCAGATAGCACCGTCTTCTTCTTTTTCAAAGCGGTGATATTCATTTAAAGCCCGCGGAACCACACCATTTAACATGCCGTGAACAACTTTAGTCATTAAACCTTGAGCTCCGCCAAGTGATACGACGTAGTAAGCATTAAGATTTACAGGGCGGCCTAAGTCTTTTAAAACTTGCGGCATATTTACCATATCTTGTGGTAAGTACTGCGCGATACTTTCAGCTGCATCATAAGCATCTTGACCGGCCGTGTAGTTTTTTAAGTAAGTTTCATAACCACTTTTTACGTAACCAATTTTTTGGGCGCGTGTGAAAATATCTTTTAATACGAAATCAACGTAAGTTGGCTCGTTTAAAATTTTTCTAGAAATCGTGTCGTGGATGATTTTATTTTGATGATATAAATCAGCTAATTGATCACCGTTTAATTTTGCATTTGGGCCTTGCTCAGAAAACGCAATTTCATAATCAATTTGATCTTCAGGTAAAAGTGAACGCACAGCCACCATAGCTTTTAAAACTGAACGCGCCATTTTAAAATATTTTTCAACCGAAGCTTGATCAACGAAAGGACGATCCGGGTGATGCCAGAAGTGCGCATGACCTAATTCAGCAATTGTTCCTGCATGGGCAAATGAATCTTCTAAAGTATGAAGACCGGCAGAGATCTTCATTAAGTTACCTTCCATTAAACCTTCAGTGAAAAGTTCAGTGGCAAATTCATGGTCGGCTTCAGTTTCAGTGTAAGAATTTAAAGTTAAACCAGAAGATGGGTCATTCTTTAATAAACCCGCAAGCTTACCCATAAGTTCATCGGGTCTTAGTTTGTTCGCTAATGGAGAACCCGGAAAATGTAATAGACGACGTTTTTTAATACCTGTTAAAGGCAAAACGATCATACTTAGTGGATCTGAAATATAAGCCTCATCCATCCACTGTGCACCTAAGGCTAATTTAACTGCTACGGGATGTTTGATTCCGGCAAAACGGGCCATGGAGTAGGTTCCGTAAAAGTGAGTATCCACATCATATGCTGATGCAGAAAATGAAAATAACAGGATCGCCGGCATGATTAAGTTTCGGATAAGTTTTTTCATACCCTTTGATTTTGCAAAACCAAAACCTTGATTAGGTCGAATACACTAGATTTGACTGTCAAAGATGTTAACACAGCCGTTAGATTGTCATCGTCTCAAAATGAGATTTCGCAGAATATTATCGTATGACAGGTGAAAGTAGCTGAACTAGCGTGACTTAATCAACGAGCCTCAGGGGGGGATTATGAAAAAGTCATTGTTAGTATTAGCTATGTTAACTGCAGGAATCGCTGTTCAAGCAGCCGATGATTCACGTGTAAGAAGTGGTTTGATGGAAGTGCAATCTGCGCAAAGCCAAACACAAATTCTTTTTAATGAAGTGACAACGCCTCAGCAAAAAGAACGCGTTCGTTATATCAGTCAAAAACTAGCGCAAGCTGAAAACTATTTGCAACAGGCTTTAAATTTACCAACAAACCCACCACATCAGGGTCAGAACGTAGAATTCTTTCGTAGCGATTCATGCAGTAGTGAGCTAGTTGGTGTTGTAAATCCAACGACAGACTGTAATCGTTTTTCACTGACAGAAAAAGTTTGGGCTATTCGTGTAAATGGTCAATGCCAAGACATTGATGATACAACAGCACAAAATGCTTGTCGCATGTATCAAAACGCCGGTAATACTGAAGCGGTTAAAGTGTATAGATCAGATTCTTGCGGTGACTCTTTATCAGGTATTTTTTCGTCATACACAAACTGCGATACTTTAAGTGATTCAAGCAAGAGCGCTTGGGCCATCATGGTTGGTAACCAATGTAAAGATGTAGCGGATACGACATTAAAGAAAAGTTGTATCGCTTTTAAAGCGATCAATTCTCCTCGTGCTGTTAAATTTTATCACTCAGATTCTTGCGGTGATGAGTTAGTAGCGGCCGTTGATAGAAATACAAACTGTGAAAGTTTAGTGGGACTAGATAAGGTGTGGGCGGTTGAAATTAACGGGCAATGCCAAGATATTTCTGATCTTGAGATCGTTCCGGCATGTCAGCGCTTTAAACCTTAACATTTTTGCCTCAGGGTATAACTTAGTAAATAAAAATTATTTTAAAAAATTCGCCGACCCCCGATTCAGGGGGTGACGGTTTTCAGAGTAAACTCCTAAGATAAATAAACGGCATTTAGTATGTCGTCGATAGAAAGAGTATACTTGAAAACACTAGCTGAATTTGCTCAAAGCATCTGTCTTGTCATCGAAGACAATAGAACAACTCAATTTTTAAAAAATGTTGTAACTGCGGCTTTTCCCGGTATTTCGGTGCATTGCACTCAAAGTGTTAAAGAAGCTCAAACATGGCTTCATGATCGCTCGAATACGAGTCAAAAAACTCCACTTTACTTAGCTTTGGTTGATCTGGGCTTACCAGACGGGTCGGGTTTAGATGTGGTTCGTTTGCTTAAAGAAAAAGAACCACATGCTCAAGCTGTCGTAGTCACTATTTATGAAGAAGATAAATACCTTTTCGAGGCTTTAAGTGCTGGTGCTGTTGGGTATTTGTTAAAAAGAGACGATCCAGCCTTTTTATCTGACATTTTAAAACGCATTTTACATAATGAACCGCCATTATCGCCATCGATTGCTACGCGTTTGATTGAGTACTTCCGCCAGCCTGAAAAAAACAGCACGGTAAAAACTGAATTAACAACGCGTGAAAGAGAAACGCTCACTCACTTAGCGCGTGGTTTAACTGTAGCCGAAGCTGCTGGCACAATGGGATTAAGTGCGCAGACTGTGGCAAGTTATGTGAAAGTGATCTATCAAAAATTGCATGTTTCAAACCGTGCTGAAGCCACACGCGAAGCTATTCGCCGCGGTTTAGTTTAAGCGGAAATTTTGTAAGGCAATCTGCCTGACCAAGCCCCCAGCATTCGGGCATTTTTACCAACAAAACCATTGTTTGGCGGCGTTTTATCGTGGCCCTGTGCTTGCTCATATTGAGGTATTACACCTAACCACATTTGATGGAGTGCCTCTATGTTCAAATTTATTAAAAGATTTGTTGTCATTATAGCTTCGTTTTATTCCGCTCATGTTTTCGCCGATGCACAACCAGCTTGTTATAGTTTTACGGTGCCTGAAGGGCCTGAGGCTGATGCGGCCGTTGTCGAAACGAAAGAAACTTGGTGTTACCAACAACTTAGTTCTCCGATGGGAACTCTTTATGTTTTTAATGTGGACGCTGAAAAAGTTGTGCCTGAGTTAGCCTTCACGATGGACCCCGATGGCGTGATGACTCACGGCTCTTTAAAACAAGGTGTGCGCTCTGTTCATAAAGTGTTGGCGAAAGACTTTAATCCTTTTTCGATTCCTTATAATGAACCTAAACACATGAAAGCCGAAGTGCCGCAATATTTAGATCAGCAGCTAATGAGCTCTGCGAATGAAACACTTCGCGTGTTATCCACGTCAACTGCCCCAGTAGAAAAGATAGTTGATTTAGAATCTTTAGAAATGGATACGGGTGAAATCACTGAAGAGTCTGACATCAAACCTTGGCGCGGTTACTGGTGGGCTTACAATGGCCGTCGTTTATCAAACGGTTCAAATTCTCCGATGGCGAAATACGATCGTTTCGTTAAAGCCAGAACAGGATCTAATCCAGGATCACAAGCTTGGGAAAATTCACGCCATCGTTATCACGGCATTAACTGGGAAGGCCACTGTAATGGCTGGGCCGCAAGTTCAGTGTTACGTGCAGAGCCAAGTGCTTCAAAATATGATGACCAATCGAATACGACTTTTTCAGTTTCAGATCAAAAAGGTTTGTTAGCTGAAACTGATTACTGCGTGAAAATTGCTTTCTTCGGTAATCGTTACCGCGGTTCGAACAGCAATCCGCGTGATATTGGCGCCGCACTCTTTCACAAAACTTTACGTTACTACATCGGCACACTGAAAAAACCTATCGCTGTCGATTACAAACAGTTAGAGCCTGTAGATAATCATGTGATTTCTGGCTACACGATGAAAATCAAACAAACCGGAGCCAGAACATATGCCGTGACGGCCAAAGTGAGAATTCATAAATACGATAAATCCCCAAGTTCTGATCCGGGTGAAGCGCCATCTTACATACGTACGTATTCATACCGTTTAACTGAAGCCTCTGACGGAAGCTTAACGGGTTCATGGACTTCAAGTAATCCAGATTTTTTATGGGTGCCATTGGCAAGTGTAGATTGTAACAACAACAATCCACGCATTAACCATGACCGCATTCAAGAAATGCTCGATTTACCAGTGGTAATGTCTCGTTAGTTTAATATTCGTTACGTAATTATTTTTTATAGCTCCCTAGGGTTTCTGGGGGGCATTTTTTTCGACCAAAGGCCTGGGGCTGGACTTTGCCTAACCTGACTAATCTGATTGAATTAAGTCATGGGTAAATCAATTGTTTCATTCTTATTTGGTGCGGTTTTATTAACTTCGATTTCAGCTAAAGCCGTGGTTGCAGAGCTTGGATTATTTTATTTCAGCGATAACTTAGCATCGACAAGTGATTTTACTTATTCACGCACAATTTATGATTTTGCAGTTTTAATGAATTCTGAAGGCCGCAAACTTTGGAGTATTGGTTGGAACTATTCAGGTGTTTCGACGAGTGATGATACGCCATCAGGTGAAACAACTTACTCATCAACTGAAACGGGTCCAAAATTTACGTACTTATTTGGTCGCGAACAAAATTGGTATGCAGCTTTAGCTTACAATTTATTAGCGAAAGCCCAGTTTTCTGGTGCCGGTGGTGAAGCTGAATGGCGCGGAACTTCTCTTAAAGGTGAATTCGGCTATTTACCTAAAGTGGGTAGTAAATTAAATATTGGTGTGAAGCTTGTTTATCACCAGGCTTCGTACAACGAACAAATCACAAATTCGACGACTTTGACTCAGGAATCGAACACAAAAACGATGATTTACCCGAATTTTTCAGTGATCTATAAGTTTTAAAAGAGCCCCTTAACGTCTTAAGGGCGTATTTATCTGTAAAATCTTCAATAGCTGGTTCTTAGAGGCAATTACGGTTTGCCTCTGGGCTTAGAATTTCTTATTTTTTGGCTTTGATTTAGCTCTGGGGGAGCCATGATTAAAGCCTTTATTTTGACTTTCGTTTTTGCCTTAACGACTCAAGCTCAAGTGTGGGATCCGGCAATTGATACAGCCACAGCACCGGCTGATTTTACAGCTCGTCCATTTAGTGAATCTGATTTTCAAACTTACCCGTGGTTAAAAGAATTTAAGTTAGTCATTGTGATCAACAAAGCTAACTCAGGCAGTGACCGCCAAACTTTACGCGTTTATGAAAATCAAAAAGTCATTTTACTTACAAAAATTTCTTCAGGCCGTGAAGAATACGAAAAAGGTTGTGGCCCAGGCCAAGAACCTAAAAAAGATCACTGTTCACAACGTGCTTACTGGTCAACAACACCAGTTGGTTATTTCGATGTGGAAGAATTAGTTGAAAACTACTTTTCTAAATTATGGCAAACTTGGATGCCGTACGCGGTATTTTTTGAATCAGGAATTGCCACGCACCAAGCACCAGCAGGAACTGAAAGCAAACTTGGTGGCCGCGCTTCTGGTGGTTGCATAAGAATGCATCCAAACCACGCTCCGGTTTTATTTTCTTATGTGCAAAAGGCTGGCAAAGGCTTAGTTCCGAAAGTAAATCGCAATGGCTCAGTGGCTCAAACTAAGCAAGGCGACACTGTTCGCTGGCAAGGTTTCAGAACTTTGTATATTGTACAGAACGTTGTTAAATAGAAATCTCAAAGGATACGTGTGAGCTTACAAGACCACTTAAAAGTTAAAGAACAAGATCGCAATTTCAACTGGGACGAAAAATTTTTTAAGTTGTTCTCTGAAGTCGAAGTCGGATTAATTTCGAATGATCCCCAACAAGGACCAGATGGTTGGCCGTACTTAATGTGCCAAACATTAACAGCAAATAATAAAACTCAATTTAACGGTGACCACATTGAATCTTCGCAAAAAATCATGAAGTGGTTATCGCAAAAAGGCATGGGCTTAGTGGTTAACCCACAACGCGAACCATACCCTGATTACGTTTTTTCGTATGGTATGATTTGGTCATTCATTGAAACTGGATTTTTTATGCGCCCTGATTTAGCGCAAGCTTCTGGAAAAGTTGAATACAGCAACGACAAAATCTACAGCGGTGTTCCGACTGAGCAGTACTTGCCTTTATACGTTCGTAAAGTTTTAAAAGATTTTTTCAATGACCAGACAGTTTTTAATCCGAAAATTTTAATGATTTCACCGGATGAAAAAAACTACGATTTAGCATTTTCTCTGGAATCACTTGGTAATCCTCCAGAGAACGAACACGCAGGTATTGCCGAAGCTATTTCTTGGTTCTTACCACCGCATTATTCGGTGGTGCTTGTCAGTGAGCAAGGCCTTCCTAAGTTTACTGAGCTTTACAGCCCAGCGTCGTTAACTCATTAGCACGGCTTCGCCGTGACTTATGAATTAGGAAGTAAATCAATCAAGCATTCGCGCCAGTATTCAGGAGCATCCGTACTGTAATCTACAGCTACTTGGAAACCCTTTTTACCTAAGAACTTTGTGCGCGCTACAGTGCCTGAAATTTCAAGATCCATTTCATGAATCGTGAAAAATACCTTGTGGCCAACTAGAGCATCTAAATTTAAATTCGAGCGTAATTCTTTTTTAATAAAGTCTTCACGCTTGAAGTTAATTAGAATCCCTGATGCCGAAGCTTCAATGATCTCACCATACTTCGCAATCTTCTCTAAACTTTCCATCGAAGAAAAAGCGTCCAATGTTAATGGAACAATCTCTTTGCGAGGGGCCTGTCTGATTTTTCTTTGTGATGCACCCATAGTGTGTATCCTCCGCTTAATGAACTATCTAAAGAACTCATCGGGGGATACTGGACGTAGGTTTAGGGCCGGAATGTTAAAAAAAATTTAAAGGTCTACTAGAAAAAAAAGATCGTCCAATTGTGATCCAAAATACGCTGTGAATAGCCCAAATTGTGTTTCAACTTGAGACCATTTGGCGCTATCGCCTGAAATTTGAAGGTATTTTCAAACGACGTTGGTTGCCATTGGCCGACAACGGCTTGTGACATCACTTCAAGTGATAGGGCTTTAAAGACAGCTTCTTTAGCTGTCCACAAGTAATCAGGGCCTGGAGCTTCAGCCATTTCTTTTTCGCTAGATACACGTTGGATAATTCGGCGTTGAACACGTTCACTGCGTTCGATATCCATTCCTAAGATTTGATCTGACTGAATATAGCCGCCCACTTTATCAGAGTGTGAAATTGAAAAATTCCAATCCTTGGTTTTTGGACGTTTATTTAAATCTAAAAGAGAATCGTTTTCTTCTTTTGTTAAAACATTACTTTCAACAATACCCATACGAATATTCAAACGGTGCACGGGGTTTTTAGAGCTGAACTCTTCTAAGATTAAGCCTGAGGCCATAAGCTTGCTGTCGCGTTCAACAAACGCCGCAAATTGATTAAATAGATCGGTAAACGAAGGATGATTACCCATTAAACTGCGCAGGCCATTCTACAGGTTTGTTGCTTGTGATTTTCATCATGCGATCTAAAGAGGCGTAAGCTTTATTTCTTAACGCCTCATCAAGTTTAACTTCTGGTTTGAAAGTTAAAAGAGCGCGATGAATTTTTTCTAAGTTATTCATCTTCATAAACGGACAGTCATTACACATACAGTTTTCATCAACCACCGGTGCTTGAATTAATTCAGCATCAGGGCGAAGTTTCTGCATCTGGTGAAAGATACCTGTTTCAGTCGCTACGATAAATTTCTTATAAGATTTATTCTTTTCAACTTCTTCTAATAAACGAGAAGTTGAACCGATCACTGTCGCGTGTTTTAAAATTTCGTCGTCACACTCAGGATGAGCGATCACTAAAGCGTCTTGATTTTCATCGATTAAAGCTTTTAAGCGGCCAGCATTGAATAAAATATGAACCTGACAAGCGCCTGGCCATAAGATGAATTCACGGTTTAATTGTTTTGATAACCATTTACCTAAATGTTGATCTGGTCCGAATAAAATGCGGCGGTCTTTAGGAATTGATTCAACGATTTGTTTAGCATTGCTTGAAGTAATAATCACATCAGAGATTGATTTCACTTCAGCTGAAGAGTTGATGTACGTTACGCAAATCGCATCAGGGTACTGTCTGCGCCAAGCTAGATACTTTTCATAAGGTGCCCCTTCAACAAGAGAACAGCTCGCTTCAGTATCAGGAACTAAAACAGTTTTTTCTGGATTTAAAATCTTCACGCTTTCAGCCATGAAAACAACGCCGGCTAAAAGAATGTTTTTATTGAGTACTTGCTGGCCCATTTTAGAAAGATAGAAGCTATCACCCACGTAATCGGCAAGATCTTGAATCACGCCATCTTCGTAATAGTGAGCTAAAAGAGCTACGTCTTTTTCTTTTTTTAATTTATTAATCTCTAAAATTAACTGAGCATCGTTCATATCGGCTGTATTTCCCTAATCAATCGGTCTGACGGCAGGAAGCCGTCAGAAGCTCTGCCAAGGATGGTAACGTCGTCCAAAGACTAAACCGTTGCTCCGCCCTTAAGAGTTTGAATAATCGACTTCGACATCATCTTGAAGCTTTCAAGTACACCTTTACCTTCAAAGGCACAAGCTTCGATTTCCTGAGCGTTAAAACGATTTAAATGTTTGCGAAGTTCACTGATGGGTAACGCCGTTGGAAGATCACGTTTATTATACTGTAAAATTAAAGGAATGTCTTTGATGTCGTACCCTTGCTGGATCAGATTTTTCTCTAAATTATCAAGAGCTTGTAGGTTTTCATCTAAACGGTCAGCCTGTGAGTCGGCCACGAAGATAATACCATCAATGCCTTGTAAGATAAGCTTGCGGGTAGCATCGTAAACAATTTGTCCTGGAACGCTGTAAACATGAAATCGTGTTTTAAAACCACGAATTTCACCGATATCCAGCGGTAAAAAATCAAATAACAAAGTACGTTCAACTTCAGTGTTTAAAGCCATTAACTTTGATTTTTGGTCTTGCGCTAAAGATTGGTACATCCATTGGATGTTTGTTGTTTTACCGCCCAATGATGGACCGTAATAAACAATCTTGCAGTGAATTTCTTTAGCGTTGTAATTAAATAAAGACATTTAGAGTTCAATCCTGTTCTCTAAAGCGCGGCCCATAGTGCGGTCATCAACGAAATCAATATCAGCACCTAATGGAATTCCATGCGCAATACGAGAAAGTTTAACGCCTTTACCTTGTAAGATTTTAGCAAGGTATAAAGCTGTTGTATCGCCTTCAAGGTCTGCATCTAACGCTAAGATAATTTCTTTGATTTCAGGGCCTTCACCATCAAGACCTTTTTGGATCTTGTTCACTAGCTCTTGAATTTTTAAATCTTTTGCTGTGATGCCTTCTAACGGCGAAATAACACCGTGAAGAACATGGTAACGGCCGCGGAATGCGCCAGAAGATTCGATACGAAAAATATCTGAAGGTTCTTCAACCAAACAGATTGAATCATTACCACGGTGAGCGTCTTCGCAGAATTTGCAAAGTTCGCGGTCTGTGTAGTTAAAACACTCTGGGCAAGAATGCACTTCAGTTTGAACGCGCATTAAAGCCTCAGATAATTTTTCTGGGTAAGATTCTTTGCTTTTTAAAATATAGAACGCCAAACGTTGTGCCGTCTTAGGGCCAACGCCTGGGAGCCGTGAAAGCTCGTGTACTAATTTTTCCAAAGCGGGGATATGTAACATCGACTAGAACATTCCTGGAATATTCATGCCGCCAGTGATTTTAGACATCTCTTTTGAAGATTCATCTTTGGCAGTTTTTAAAGCGTCGTTAACTGCTGCAGTGACTAAGTCTTGTAACATTTCAGCATCGCCAGATTTGATAACATCAGGATTGATTGTTAACGCTAAGATTTTGTTTTCGCCGTTAACTTTAGCAGTTACTGCGCCACCACCAGCTGTGCCAGTGAATTCACGAGTTGCTAATTCTTCTTGAAGCTTTTTCATTTTCATTTGCATTTGGTTAGCTTGTTTCATTAAGCCAGCCATGCCGTTCATTCCGCCAAAACCCTTCATAGAGTTACTCCTTGTTCGAAATAATTTTTGCTTGAGCTTTGAAGACTCGTTGTGCCGCTTGCACGCGTGGGTCTTGCATAATCTCAGTTGTTATTTTGTCTTCAGTTTCTTTTTCGATTTTTTGGTTCATGCTTTTGGCAGAATCCCCTGAAGCAACTTTTGCTTTAACAACAGTAAAAGTGTAGCCCTCTCCAAAGAACGAATCAATAAAACCTTGTAATTTTTGGTGAGTTTCTGCCTGACTCATTTGATCAGCTAAAAACGAAAATTGAGCAGCGGCTTGCAGGGTTAAATGCTTCTCATTTAGGCCAGCGAATACGATATTATCTAACTTCGCCGCTAAGAATGCATTTTCTTGTTTAAGGTAAGTTACAAACTTCATCCAACCTTCAGAATTAAGAGAAGGTTTTACCACTTTCACCGGTTCAGGTTTAGCGGCAGGCTGAGGCGTGGACTCTGATTTAGGGAGTCCTTGAAACTTTGGGGCCCCCACCACCTGTGGTGCGGCTACTTGAACGCCCGAAAGTAAATTTTGAATATCAGAAATTCTTGGCGCTTGCGCCATACGAAGTAAACAAACTTCAAAAACCATAAACGGGTCAGTGGCGCGCACTAAATCCGATAATGATTTTAACGCCATATCAAAAAGCATGTGCAGATCAGAATCTGACTGCGATTTGGCAAATTCTTTTAAAACTTGCGACTCTTCGATCGGTAAATCAATTAACGACTCATTTTCAGGAGCTGTTTTTAACACAATTGTGTGACGTAATAACTGAATAAGCTCTTCAAAAAATAATGAAGGGCTTGTTCCCATCGTGTGAGCTTTTTCAAGATCAGCGATGATGGCTTTTGGGTTACGTTCAATCAGATGAGCAAACACATCGTAAATTAAGCCACGGTCAGTTAAACCTAAAACTCCAGCTACGTTTTGTTCAGATAATTTACCCGTTGTGAAATTCACAACTTGATCTAACAAGCTTAAAGAATCACGGGCCGAACCATCCCCTTGGCGGGCGATTAGCCATAAAGCTTTTTCGTCAGCTTCGATATTTTCAAGATCACAGATTTTTTTAAGCAAACCTGTTAATTGTTTGAAAGGAATGCGGCGTAAATCAAAACGTTGGCAACGAGAAAGAATAGTCTGAGGAATTTTATGAACCTCAGTTGTCGCCATCATGAAGATCACGTGAGCCGGTGGTTCTTCTAAAGTTTTAAGTAAAGCATTAAACGCCGAAGTCGATAACATGTGAACTTCGTCGATAATAAAAATTTTGTATTTACCTGATGTCGGCATGAACATCACGTTGTCGCGAAGATCACGAATGGCATCGACACCGTTGTTTGAAGCACCATCGATTTCGATAATATCAACAGCAGAACCTTTAGTCGCTTCAACACACGAATTACAAACATTGCACGGAGCAAAGTTCACAGGGTTTTCACAACGTAATGTTTTAGCTAAGATACGCGCTGAAGTTGTTTTTCCAGTTCCGCGAAGACCGGTAAATAAAATCGCGTGCGGTACACGACCAGTTTTTAGGGCGTTAATCAAAGTTTGCGAAATATGACTTTGTCCAACCAGTTGGTCGAACGATTGCGGTCGATATTTGCGGGCAAAAACTTGATATGACAAAAGGTATCCCTCAAAAAAAGAGCTGGGCACCCCATATCGCAAAGCTCTTTAAACACCGTTGCTTCCTTCCGGACCTAGCGGAATTCATTAAAGAGTCAATCGTATGGGACCCAGCCATTGTTGGGTTTAACTGAATTCCCCTCTGGGAGCAGTGATTAACACTCCTGGTCAGAGCATATTATTTTGGGGGCGCATCAAGATTGTTACTTTGTAGATTTTGTTTCCAGTTTTGCGACGTCAGAACCCCTAAAATGACTCTCGCGGTGGCGACTTTTTCGCTAAGTCACACGCTGGTTGAGGACGTCGCATGAAAACAAATTTCAAATTGGTTACTTTATTAGCTATTTTGCTAAGTTTTGTAGCGACCGCTCAAGCTAAGACTGTTTGCACGATGACCTTCAATTCTGAAAACGAACGTGCGATTTTCACTAAAAACCTGTCTCCGCTAGGTTACGACATCGTCGAATTAACCCCTGAAAGTAAAGATCCACGCTGGTTTCAAAGCGCCTGCAATTCACAAATCAAATGCGACATTTTGTTAATGTCAGGTCACTTTGGCGGATTATTTTTCGGCGAAGGTGGAAAAGCTTCAACCCTTTCAGTGCAAGATATGATTTCAGCGCGTGAAAATCGCAGTTGCGGAAACATCCTTGATGCCGAAGCGGTGTACTTAATGGGTTGTAATACTTTAGCTTCAAAAATTAAAGATCATCGAACGATCGATCAGTATTTGCGTGTGTTGGTGAATGATGGTTTCCCTCTAAATTTAGCAGAAAATGTGGCTTCAGCCCGTTATTTAAATTTCGGCCAATCGATGGGCGAAATCATGACTCAGGTTTTTATGAATTCAAAAATGATCGCAGGTTTTGATTCAACAGGCCCAGTGGGCGCGCAAGCTGCTCCGCTATTACAAAAAGCTTTTAACAATTCAACTCAAGAAGAAAAAATGTCGACCGGAGTTGGTGCTAAAGCTATTAAAACTCAGTTTGCAAAACACAATATGCGAGTGGTTAACCCCACACAAATCGCCGTTGATGAAAACTTAAAAGGCGCTTTAACTTCTGATCCTTTTGCTGCGCAGAACGCCTGGAAAAACATTTTATCTTCACAAGCTTCAATCAGAAAATATTGGGATTTTATCACGCGCCAACAGTTAAATAGTTCATTATCACAAGTTATTTTTAATGAACCAGCAATTCGCACGCGTTTAGAAACAACATTCATTGAAATTATTAAAACGGCTCAAGGTTTGTCAGCGATTCAATTAAAATCGTTAAATTTTTTAAAACGTTTTCAAGTTATCCCCGCAGAAACCCACACCAATGCGGTTTTAAAGATTGTGGCGGGCATTTTATCAAAACAAATTGATTACGTTAGTGCCGATCAATTATGTGAAATTTTTAAAGAGCAAAAAGATTTAGTGTTACCTGAAGCTGCAAAACAAAAGATTGCGCAAAGCGAATACCGTGATTTTTTAAATAAATGCCGTGGCGAAGTTCAACCTATCAACGGAACGCCAGCACTACGCTGCTTGCGTGGTGATGGATCGGGCCGCCACGACTGGGCTTGTTTAACAGACAACTGGGCAAACTTAGATATTCCGGCGTGTCAGTATGCTAAATCTAAAAATGCCGATCCAGAAAATGCAGATGATATGCTTTGGTTCTGTTATTCAAAAATGTTAGATCTGGGCCAGTTAAAACGCCCGGGTTGTTTGGAATTAACCCATAGCTTTTCGATTTTATCGAACCAGCTTAAAATGAATTGGAACTGTTTAAACCGTGTCTATTAATAACTATTTTTGTTTTTGCCTGTTAGAAATTTCGACAGTGACAGTGTCTCACATTGAGAAAATCGCGACGTAAAAATCATTAAAACCACTTTTTACATCTTAAAACAAATTTAACAGCAGCTGGCCCAGTTGGACTGTTTCTTGAACTAATCAAGCTTGTTACAGAAGTTTTTAACTTTTTAGGAGAACAGGTATATGAAAAAGTCGATTGGTTTATTATCAGCTTTAGTTGTTTCAACAACGTTTATCGTTAATTGTCAAAAAGCTCCAGATAAAAGACGTGTTCGTCCTTCAAGTGGTACAGGTACACAAACAACAGATGTAGGTGGCGAAAAAGCAAGCCTACCTACAAAAGTTTGTAGCCCAGAAATCTTAGATTTATATAAAGCTTATTACAAAAACAAAGAAACTGTTAAAAAGACAGCGATCTCTGAAACTTCAACTGATGCAGACAAAGAGGCTTTCAGAAAGCTTGGAGTTGAGACTTTAGGTAAATGTGATGACATCATCAGTGCATTAAAACTAGAAACTAATGCAGGTTGTTTTATGGATAACGGCGTTAAAGACCTGAGCAATGCTTTAATGGCTGAAAACATGCAAGGTGAATGTAATGCCCTTGGTAAAAAATTAAAAAATACAGTAGAGCTTGATAGCACTTATGCTGATGCAGCTAAAGAAAAAGAAAAACAAGTAGCAGATAAGAAAAAAGTAGAAGATAAATTTATCGGTAGCGAAAAATCTTTCAAGATTTCTGAGCAAGCTTTAAATATGATGTACGAAGGTAACACTAATCTTGCGCAATTCATCGTTGATGGCGAGATTAAATCTTCTCCAACAACATTAGAAACAGCTTTAGCAGCCTCTAAAACAGTTTGTACGGCTCTTGGTGATGGTATTGCTAAAGATCAAACTTTAACAGGTACGACTCTTAAATTTACTTCATTCGAAAAAGCAGATCAGTCAAATTTATCTGAATTAGCTTTAGACTTTAAAGGTCAGGCTACAATGGTAAATTTTGTTCTTCACTCTGAAGGCGAAATCACTACTACAGGTGCATTACTTTGCTTAAACTTAGATGCTACAAAATTATCAGTAGAAAAATTAGATGAAGTTTTAGGAAGCGCAATCACTTCAGCTCCAACTAAAGTAACTACTGAAGTAACTGGCGGTGCTTCTGAAGCAGCAGTTGTATCAACTCCCGCAGCTTCTTCGGCTTCAGCAACAGCCTCTTCAACTGCACACGCTTCTGATAAAGTAGCGGCTCAACCTGAAGGTTCTCCACAGCAAAAATTATTAGACGAAGCTTTAGCTCCATCAGCAGATAAAGAAACTAAAGAAGCTGAACAAAAAGCAGCAGCTGATAAAAAAGCCGCTGACGAAAAAGCTGCCAAAGAACAAAAAGCTAAAGAAGAAGCTGCTGCTAAAGAAGAAAAACAAGCTGCGGCCTCTGCAACAGTAACGGTAGCTCCAGCTCAAGCGGCTTCTAGCCCAGCTCAAGCTGAAGAAAAAGTAGTTGAGACAGAATTCACAGCGTTAAAAGAAAAAGTAGCTCGTTTAGAACAAGAAGCTAAAGATGCTGAAGCTGAACTGAAAAAATTAGAAACAGAAAAAGCTAAAGCTGATGATATCGCGCAGGCTAAAACAAAAGCTCGTATCACTCGTGAACAAGCCAATGCAGCGATGAAAGAATTAAACTCAGCGGCTAAAGCGGCTGGTTTTACTAAATATATCTAATCTTTAATAATCTTGCGGAGGGAATCAAACTCCTCCGCCCAGTATCTGTAAGTGTTAAATTCAGGAAATATCTTCGGAAAGCTCGGATCATTCCAGCGATTTAAAATCCAGCCCGCATAACAAATCACACGATAAGCCCTTAAATACGGAACCAGTTGTAACTGACGTTCATCAAAGTGACGTAGTGTCTCGTAGCCTTTTAAAAATAATTCGAACTCTTTGGTCGGTGCAAAATCTTGATCCGGAAAAATCATCCAGAAATCCTGAACCACAGGGCCATTGATAAAATCATCAAAATCTACAATCGTGATATCGTCTTTACCGTTATCTAATAAATTACCACGGTGTAAATCGCCATGAATGCGTATAAAGCCTTGGGGATCAAGTTTTTCATCCAGGGTGTTGAACACATGATCTGCTAATTCCATATACTGGGGGCGAATCTCAGGCGCAATAACCTCATTTAACTGATCAAGCACGACCCATTTATTATCTTGTGTAGGCCCAAAGAAATTACGGTTGTAAGCTTCTTTTTTTTCGCCGGTATTGTGAAGCTGTGCTGTAAGTGATCCTAATTTTTCAAACTGGTGTAACAGCACTTCTTGCATCATGCGGCCGCGCACTTTTTCATAGAAGCAATACAGAATGCCATTGGCGTTAAAAACGGTTTCGTTGTTTTTAGCTCGTAAAGGTAAACCCACTGACAAACCATCAGCGTGTAAATCAAAACAAAATTCATGTTCGTCTTCGATGGTTTGTTTAGACCAGCGCTGTGGGCGAAAGAACTTAGCAATCACAGATTTGCCGTCTTCTAATTTGATTTCAAAAACACGGTTTTCATAGGAGTTTAATTGGTGAATTTCGCCAGTTGGCGTATAGCCGTTTATATCCGCGCACTTTAAGATTAAGTGCGGATCTAAGTTAAAAAACTGATCTGTCGTAGCTTTCAAATTAGCTGTCATTGATCAAATCACCCTTGCATATCTTACAATGAAAAACCCATGTTTCGGCCTACAGTAGCGATATATTGGTTTTAAGGCTAGTGAATTGTGGTCTCTGGCTTGCTTTAATCTGAACCTTGATAGGATTTAATTTTAGAACGTGGAGGCTTCAATGTTGAACCAAAAATCACTTTTAATTTCATTAGCCGTGCTGGCCGCATTTACGATCACATCAACAGGTTGTGGTAAAAGTAAAGAATCGCGCAGTGATGTTCGCGGAACAACAGTTACGCAACAAGGTGATGCCCAAAACGTTGATCAATTACCTGCACAACCCGTTGAAGGTGAAGACCAAGCGGGTATCGGCCAACTTCCTCCAACAGTTATTGATGGCGTTAAAGAATTACCTAAATCAACTGATAGCGGAAACTTAACTGGCGAAGGTGGTACGGTAAATCCGCTTCCTAAATCTGGCGAAGATAAAGGTTCGGTAGATTTACCGCAATCAGGTAAAGATACTAAAAAATCAAACAGCGCGGTGAGTGCAAAATTTGATGAAGCTGAAGCGGTAAAAACAGGTGGTAAACTTGAAGCTTTAAATTTTACAAGCGCTGGTAACGACGGTTTAATGACTGAATTTCGTAGCTACAATAATAAAGTAGCCGCTGAACAAAAAACAAAAAACTTAAACGTAGCTAAAGCCGTGTTAAACGCCAAACTTAAACGTTCAACAAGTGCTGGAAGTTTATTAGTTGATTTAACTTTAGATGAATCAATGGATGGCGTTAAAAAAATCACGTCATACCGCCTTCAAGGTAACCCGTCACAAGCTGGAGATCGCCAAATTTTAAAACAAGTAAACACGAATGGTGATTTAGAATACCAAGGTGGATTTTTAAAATGTATCGACGCTGATGGTGGTTGTGAAAATGCTTACATCAAAATTAAATTATCAGGCGCTTACGTACGTATTATCTTTAGAAATTCCTTTGCAGATCGTTTCTTTATCTTAGAACAAGGTTCGCAAGGTTCTTCGTTTGAGTTATGGAAAACATACTTAATGAACACAACAAACATGTCTACAACTTCACAAAAGTTAGCAAACATCAAAACATCGGCTTTCGAAGTTGTTAACGGTAGAGCAGCGATGGGCGTTTTAATTACGGCTGAAGATAATGAAATGGTGGGCTTAAGTGTTCCGTTATTAGCGGCTGATAAAGGAACAGTAGCTGGTTCAAATATTTCTAAAGTAAATGATATCTCTAAAAATTATGATTTAGCTTCATCAAGCAATGCTTCGCAAAACTTAGCGCAAGCGATTCGCGAAGCTAAGTTAGTTAATAACAACGGTAAAGGTGATATCCGTATCCGTTTAGATTTATCAGCGGGCACTCAAAAAGGTGCCATGTGGTTAACACTGTCTTCATTACAGAAGGCCACAATGTCGACTGCTGAAATTTCAAGCTTTGAAAGTAAAATCCCTAACTTCTAATCGATTAACCGGTTCTCTCAACTCAAGAGTCTTATATAAATCAGGGCCATCTTTGCCCTGATTTTTTAGGCCCGGCCTTTGCTCTTTACCCCTGTTGTACAAATAACAGGGGGACAAATGTTATCTAATTCATTTAAAAGAACGTTATTAGTGGTGCTTGCGGTGGCTTCGGTGTCAAATGCAGACCAATTCGGTATTCAACCAGGCGATGGTTTTGATGGTGACCAGCACTCAATGTGCGATAACCCATATGATCCAAACTGCCAACCCGGTTACCCCGGACAGCCCGATATTCCAGATCATCCAAACTTACCAGGTTATGATGATAGCCAATCAGACACGCGTTCGATCTATTTAGGTCGTTCAGTTAATAACGAAGTTTTAGATTTACGCCGTTTAGCAGGTTTAGGTACTCAATACCGTGGATGGGAAGTTGTTTCTGTTCGTGGTAAAACTCGTCCAAACTCTCCGTACACAACAACTGTTCAGTTATTAGCTGACGGTCGTAACGTAGCAACGCAAGTTAATCCAGGTAAACGTATTAACTTACAACCTTCGCAACGTATTGTTTTAGGTTCAACTCGTGAACTTGAAATGTACATCAACGGTTCAACTTTTGTTGACGAGATCGTGATCGAGCTTCGCCAATCTTCTGGCAGCCATCCACAACCTCCGCAATACCCTGACTATCCAGGTCAACCCCACGAACCACCTCCATACCCAGGTCAACCAGGTAACCCATACCCAGGTAATCCAGGTTATGGCCAACAAAACTTAGATCTTTGGATCAACCGTTCAACTTACGGCAACGATCGCATCGATTTAGGTATGTACTTCAACATGCACCAATACCGTGGCTACCGTATTGAACAAGTGATCGTACACGCTCAAGCGCAAAACAATGTAGCGTTAGCAGATCTATTAATTAACGGTTTCAACCAAGGTACTTTACAATTTGACCGTTACTCTGGGTCACAATCTTTATACTTACACCAACGCCCTGAGATCGGTGTTCAAGCGAGCAGCCTAGTTCTTTACACTCGCGGTAACATGAATGTTCAACGTGTGACGTTAGTTTTAAGCCGATACTAGTTTTTAGCTAAAAATTATTGTCAACTAAAGGGCCACATGAGATGAATTTTCATGGGGCCTTTTTCTTGGGAGAAATATGGAAAATCAAGCAACTCAGTTAAGTCAAAATCCTGCAATATCAACTACTTCGGTTTTAGCGCCGATCTTATCAGATTACATGGATTTTCGTTTGTTTTTAGCTGATTTTTACCAGTTTAAAAAAGAATCGACTAAGCGTTCTTTACGTCCGTACAACTACGCGATTTTCTCTGCAGCAGCGGATATTAAATCTCCTAATTATTTAAAAATGATCATCGAAGGTAAAAGAAATCTATCGATGGACATGGTTGCTAAGTTTGCGAAAGCTTGCGGTTTAAATAAGGCCCAATCTGATGAATTCAAATTATTAGTGACGTTCAACCAAGCTGAAGACCCGGCTGATCGTAACTATGCTTTAAAACAATTATCTGAATACCGTGTTCAGCAAAAACTTAAACATGGTGAATTCGACCGTAAAGTGTTTGAAAAAGTTCCGAACTGGATCGGCTGGATTATCTACGCTTTAGTAGATCAAGAAGGCGTAACGTTTGAAACTTCGAAATTAAAAGAACTTTTACGCGGTAAAGCTTCTGAATCTGAAATTGATCAAGCTCTTAAAAACTTATTAATGAGCGGTGAATTACAAAAAGACCCAACAACGGGTGTGATTTCAAAAGGTAAACCTTCTGAAGCTCCTGAAGAAATTCCTTCAGCATTAATCCGTCAGTTACAAATGCAGTTAATGTATTTAGGTCTTGAGTCTTTATATCAAGATGCACCGACTGAACGTGAATTTGGTTCGTTAACTTTATCGTTAACCCAAGCTGAGTTTGAAGAATTAAAATTTAAATTACGTCAAATGCGTAAATCTCTTCATAAAGATAACAGCATTGCGCGCACACAAGGAAAAGGCGAAAGAGTTTACCAATTAAATCTTCAGCTTTTCCCGGTTTCTAATGCTTCTAAAAAATTAGACGCTTAAAAACGTCTAATGAAGTAAAAATCCCCATAAGCTAAATAGGCTTGCGCTTAATAAAACGAGAGAAGCTATCTTCTGTCGTTTTAAATCGTTGATATCGATTAATTTTTTTAAAAACACCTGTGCGATAGATAAAGCCGGTAATGATGATAACCAAAACATCAACATCACAAGGCCTCCGGCTAAGGGTGATCTTGCGGCTAAAGCAGAAAGAATAAAACTATAAAGCCAGCCGCACGGAAGAGCCAAACTTAAAGCTCCCAGTAAGAAGGGATTATTACGTTTTTGCCAATAGATGTTTTTTATAAATCCTGGCATTTGGATTTTTTCTGTTTTTGTAAAAAAAGTGATGATCAGTAAAATTGAAATAACTACGACCGAGACGATCTTTAACCAGTCGTAAGATTCGATTAATAACGAAGAAATAGTTCCAGCAAAGACTCCGGCACTGACATAGGAAATCAGTCGGCCTAGTTGATAACTGATTAATTGTTTTTTTGAAGCCAGCAAACACGTCATTGGCCCGCACATCACAGCACAGTGCCAGCTTCCGATAAAGCCGGCGACAAAAAAACCAGTTAACAATGAGATCAGCTGAAAATCACCATTCATAAATTAGGTCCTAAAAACTGAATGCTAAATTGTTTTTGAAACTGCTCAGGCTCAGTGGCATCGCTAATTTTAACTTGTAAGGTATTTGATGAGTTTACTTTACTTTGTGGCAGGGTCACAAAGAAATGCCAATCAAAGCTGGCTTTACTTTCTAAGGTTAATACATCGAACTGCGAAGTAATTTTAGCATCAGGATTATTTAAGATTTCAACTTTATATTTTTTTTGTTCACGACTTTGATTAGTTACATGCAGGCGAAATTGATTCATTACAAAATTAACACCGTTCTCTTCACGTAAAGTGTAAGGAGTTGTCAGAGATCGTAAAATAAAAGCTTCGGAATGCTGAAACGATAAAAGGCCGTACAGTAAACCGATCACACAAATGCCGATGCCGACCATGTAAATACTTGAACGAGGAGTTAACCATTTAATCTTAGTATCGCTGATATTGCCGTATTTAACTAAACCTTTGGGTTTATGCACTTTCTCCATGATTTCATCGCAAGCATCAATACAGGCTGTGCAGGCGATACATTCCATCTGTAAACCGTTTCTGATATCAATACCAATCGGGCAGGCGTTAACACAACGGTTGCAGTTGACACAGTCATTGCGTTTTTCATCGTAGACAACATTCATTGAATTGTTATCTAGCAGTAAACCTTGAATACGACCGTACGGGCACATGATGGTGCAGAACTGTTCACGAAACCAACCGAAATCAAATAATAAGGCTGCTGTAAAAATTTGTGAGAAAATAAATAAGTTAAAATGGCTTTCAGGCCCATTTTTCATGATCTGAATAAAAGAATACGAACCGACAAAGTAAGCTAAGGCACTGTGGGCGATAAAAGCCGAAGCAAAATAATATAAAACCCATTTAATAGATTTACGTATAAAAAGATTTGCCGTCATGGGCTCAATCGCCTGGCGACGACGGGCGATGTAATTGCCTTCAATAAAATATTCAATTCTACGAAACACACCGTCGATAAAAACAGTTTGCGGGCAGGCCCAGCCACACCATACGCGGCCCCAGACCGCGGTCACGAAAGCTAAACTTAAAGCGCCGCCTAAAATCAGAAATAATAACAGCGGAGCATTATGCGCTTTAAACATCAGCCCGAAAAAATAAAATTCACGGGCTGGTATATCCAATAAAATACTTTGATAGCCGCCGATATTAATCCACGGTAAAGCTAAAAAAAACACGATCAAAATATTTTGTACCCAAGTTCTACGAGTGCGAAAATACCCGCTGACTTCAGCGGGGTGCAATCCAATGCGATTTCCGTACTCGTCAATACTTGTAATATGTTCGCTGGATAGTTTTGGTTTCATTACATACCTTTTGCTTTGATCAACGCAACTACGCCGAAGATTTCTTCAGCATTTAGTAAACCTTCCCAGGCCGGCATTCCTTTAGCAGAAACACCTTGTCTGACTGTTTGTACAACCTCAGAACTTTTTCCACCGTGCAGCCATACTTTGTCTATTAAGTTAGGTCCAATTTTACCTTCTAGATTATCACCATGGCACATAGCACATTTACCCTGAAATATACTTGCGCCCACTTTTACTAGATTTGGATCTTTAAGCTTTGCTTCAAGTTCTTCTTCAGACAGAGTCGGAAACTTATTCGCAGCCGCTGTTTGTAATTCTTTAAGTTCCTTCATCGAAACAGCTAATTCTTCAGTTAATGTCGGACCTTGTTTTGTTAGCTCATAGTGCAGGTAATAGTGAAACGCGAAAATAATCGCTAAGATAAATGACCACACCCACCAAGTAGGCATGGGGTTATTGTGTTCATCAATACCATCGTAAGTATGAGTTACATCGGCTGGGTTTTGTTGTTCATTATTTTCCATGGTCTTCTCCGTTAGAAAATGGAATATGGGCAAATTCGTTGATTTGTTTTTTCGGCGCTCGCAAAGCGTTGACTGTTATGTAAATGAAATACGAAAAGAAAATTAAAAACCCGATAACTGTTAAGTAAGTGTCTGTAAAAAATTTTAAGCCTTCTTGTTTCATAAATTTTTTCCTCGTTATTTATTTTCTGCAGTTTCAGTAGTTACTGCTTTTTGTCCCAGGGCTTGTAAATACGCAATTAACGCTACGATTTGTTTTTTCTCTAAACCTTTTGGAGCGCCTTGTTTTTCAAGCTCTTCAGCAATCACCTTGGCTTGTTTTTGCGCTACGATATCAGCATTGGCAATTGTGTCTTGGTCATACGGAACACCTAGGTCTTTCATCACTGAAAACTCGCGACGTAGAGAAAGAAAATCAGTATTTTTCTCTAATAACCACGGATAGTTCGGCATGATCGAATTCGGTGTGATCGCACGCGGGTTGATCATATGTTGAAAGTGCCACATATCAGGATACTTTTTACCAACGCGGGCTAAGTCAGGACCAGTGCGTTTTGATCCCCATTGATGCGGACGATCCCACATTGATTCTTCAATTGTTGAAGCTGGTCCGTAACGCAGCACTTCGGCAGCAATCGGTCTGATTTGCTGAGAATGGCAAACATAGCAACCTTCAGCAACGTAAACACCACGACCGGCAATTTCTAAAGCTGAAAACGGAGTCGTTGTTTGTGCTGGGTTTACATATTTATGTAAAGACAGTGTTGGGTAAATTTCAATCACCGAACCGACAAGTACCGCAATAAAAGTTAAAACTGAAAATGCTAAACCCATACCCTCAAGTTGACGGTGTGGTTCATGTGATTTTTCATTCCAACCAGTGCGAGTTACTTTTACAACAACAGGTTCATCAGCCTCTTTAGG
This sequence comes from Pseudobdellovibrio sp. HCB154, assembly GCF_046267985.1. Taxonomy (GTDB): domain Bacteria; phylum Bdellovibrionota; class Bdellovibrionia; order Bdellovibrionales; family Bdellovibrionaceae; genus Pseudobdellovibrio. The sequence continues at coordinate 198,658 of NZ_CP176530.1, forward strand.
GGCTAACTTAATTGTTTTGTACATATTGTAGATAAAAATTAAATATCCAGTAACGAATAAGGCTCCACCAATCGCACGCACCCAGTAAAGTGGAACGATTTTAGTCACTGTTTCAACGAAGTCAGGGTACATTAATTTACCTTCACCGTTGATGCCATTTAACATTAAGCCTTGAGTGATTCCGGCTACAGTCATTGAAACGTAGTAAAATAAAACACCAGTTAAAGAAATCCAGAATGAATTTTCAGCAAGCTTTGTTGAATACAGTTCAGTTTTCCAAAGACGCGGAACCATCCATAACATCATCCCCATGATCAGCATTCCGTTCCAACCAAGTGCGCCAGAGTGAACGTGACCAACGATCCAGTCAGTGTAGTGACCTAAAGCTGATACGGATTTAATAGATAACAACGGTCCTTCGAAAGTCGCCATACCGTAGAAAGTTAAAGCGGCTACGAAAAATTTAATCACCGGATTTTGAATTAATTCTTTAAAAGCTCCTTTAAGAGTCATTAAACCGTTAATCATTCCGCCCCAAGATGGAGCCCATAACATCAGTGAAAAAACCATTCCTAATGATTGCGCCCAGTCTGGAAGTGATGTGTAAAGTAAGTGATGCGGCCCAGCCCAGATATAAATAAAAACTAAAGCCCAAAAGTGAATGATTGAAAGTCTATAAGAATAAACCGGACGATTCGCGGCTTTTGGTACGAAGTAATACATCAAACCTAAAAACGGAGTTGTTAAGAAAAACGCTACTGCATTATGACCGTACCACCATTGCACTAAAGCGTCTTGAATTCCACCCCATACAGGTAAAGATTTTAGTGGAGTAATCGGAATTTCGATAGAATTCACAATGTGTAACATCGCTACTGTAATAATTGTGGCGATATAAAACCAAATACCAACGTAAAGATGTTTTTCGCGGCGGTTTTTGATCGTCATGAAAAAGTTAATCGCAAAAATGACCCACACAAGAGCAATTAAGATATCGATCGGCCATTCTAACTCAGCGTATTCTTTAGATTGTGAATAACCTAACGGCAACGTCACGGCTGCGCAAAGAATTACAAATTGCCAACCCCAGAAGTGAACCTTAGATAAAAAATCTGAAAACAAACGTGCTTTTAACAAACGTTGGGTTGAGTAGTACATGCCGGCAAAGATCGCGTTACCTGCAAAAGCAAAGATCGCAGCGTTGGTATGTAATGGACGTAAACGACCAAAGGTGACCCATTCCATGTTCATGTTCATCGGCCAGTAAGCAAGTTGCAAAGCCGCAAGTAAACCAAATAGTAAAGCAGCGATACCCCAGCCAAATGTGGCCAAAGTAAAGTACTTAACGATCTGGTCGTCGTAGACTATATTTTCAGTTTGAGAATTATGATCAGCATGTGCGGTCATAAGAGAGCCTTTCATTGTTTTGGTTGTCTTTGATTATCATTTAAAATGCGATGCGCTGGGGTTTCGAGATCGTCTAATTGGCCACTGCCTGCGGCCCAGAAAAAAATACCGACGAACACGATTCCTAACATTAAAGCCATGGGTATCATTAAAAATAAGATGTTCATTCTCTAAATCCCCATAAAGTTGAAAATAAAATAATAAGTGAACTTACCGGCATTAACACCGCTGCCCACAGTGGATTGATAAAACCAAACACCGCTAAAGTTCCAGCGATGGCGTTATAAGCTAACGATAAAGCCAAATTTTTTTTTAAAGTTTGGTGAATGCGCTTATTCACTTTAAAAAGTTCGACTAACGGGTTTAATCCTGATCGTAAAAAGAAAATATCTGAACTTGCTAAAGCGATTTCAGCGCTGCCTTTGATGGCGATACTGATTTGGCTGCTGCTCATAGCCAGAGTGTCATTCACACCATCGCCAATCATTAAGCTATGTGGATATTTAGTAATGATTTCTTTTTTATCTTCAGGGTATAATTCTGAATAGATGCGATCGCGCTTAAGGCCGCATTTTTCACCGATCGCTAAAGCTTTACGCTTTTTATCACCTGAAATCAGGTAACAATTTTTTCCTTCCGCTTGAAGGCTGGCAATAATTTCACTGGCTTCTTCACGAATTTGATCTTGTAAATAAATACGACAGATCACTTCTTTGTTTTTATAAAGAGCAATCGCGATATCGATGCTTTCGTCATAAAGGTTTGAAGCTAAGGTTTTTAGTTCGTAAAGATCGTTATTGAAATAGCCTCTTACACCACTGCCAAAGATTTCACTGTGTTCAGTAAAGTGAATTTCATTTTTCCAGTTTTTAAAATGCGCACGTAAAGCAAAAGCCACAGGGTGATAAGAAATTTTTTCTAAGCTGATCAGCAGATCAATAGTCTCGGCATTTAAATTTTCTGGCCAAGTTTCGCAGACTTGTAATTGGCCGTAAGTTAATGTGCCAGTTTTATCAAAAAAGATATTTTGAATCTCGCTCATTTTTTCAAATACATTAGCGTTACGAACCGAAATACCTTTTTTCTGTGATTTACGAAATGCCATAGCCATTGTCAGCGGGCTTCCAAAGGCTAAAGCGCACGGGCAGGCCACGACAATTAACGCCAGGGCACGGTGAAATGATTCAGTGAAGTTAATGGCTAAGCCTAAGCCCACAAATACAAAAGCTGCTAAAATAAAAACATAAAGAATCAGCTTTTCAGATAGACGATCAGCTAAAGTTAAATAGCTATTTTTAGATAATAGATTTTCTTGGCTTTTATTTAAAAGGTCGGCGATACGAGTTTGATTAATCGGTTTTTCGCAAACCATTGAAATAGAAGCTGATAAAAGTTTATAGCCCGCAAAAAGATGCATGCCTTTTGTGAATGTGTACGGAATATTTTCACCAGACATAAAAGATGTATCAACTAAGGCCATGTCAGATAGTAAAACACCATCTACAGGAATGGCCTGATCTTGGCTTACGGTAAAAGTTTGGCCTTGTTTAATATTTTCAGTAATCACTGTTGATGAGTTATCAGCCAAAGCGTAAGTTTCAGTGCGAATTTGTGAGTGAATATTTTGAGGTGATAAAAAACGGTGCTGAGCTTTTTTAACAAAAAAGCGCGCGACTAAAATTAAAAAGATAAAACTAGCTGTTGAATCAAAGTAGAACTGGTCGCCACCAGTCATTAGACTATATATAGATAAGCTTGAACTAGTGACTAAGGCGATCACGATTGGTAAATCGATATGCACCTTTTGCATTTTTAAGCTACCCCAGGCACCGCGATAAAAGGGAAGGGCGACGTAAAATAAAATTGGCAAAAACAGAATTAAATTAAGCCATTTAAAAACTGTCAGTAATGTGCCAGTAGCACCAGTATAAATCGCGATTGAAAAAAGCATGATATTGCCAGCTAAAGCGCCCGCAAGAGCAATACGTTTTAATTCTTGGCGAGTTTCACGGTGTAATTTGTCATCACTGTTTTCAGAAGCTTTAATGACAGAAAAGTCATAGCCCATGGCTTTAATTAACGAAGCGATATCAGAGAGTTTTCCTTGTGAATCTAGTTCGATCAATAATTCTGAATTACTGATATTTAAACGTGATTCTTTACAGTGAGAATTCATCTCGGCAATTTGTTCTAACAGATGTACGCAGCTAGAACATTGAATGCCGTGAACAAAAAATTTAAATTTGCGGTGATTGTCTTTTAATTGATAAAGTTTTTGGTTTTCAGGTAAGTCTAAATAGGCGTAGCGCGATTCACTTTGTGAAGCTTTGCTTACGAGCTCAGAAAATCCGCCATCAAGCATTTCGCAAGCGTGGCAGCAGTACATACTTAAAGACAAAGTCCCGCAGTATTTGCATGGATTTTTAGTTCTGACCAGGTCGAGAGGCATTTATTCTTTTCCTTTATAAGAAAAGAATAACCTTGAATGTGGTCAAACGATCATGATCCACGTCATGTTTTGAAAACTAATTAATAAGTGCCGTGCAGTTTTTCTATTAACTTTTGTTTGTTAATAAGCTTAATCACGCGACCTTGGGATTGATCGATGTAGCCTTCTTTTTCAAATTGAGCCAACGTACGGATCACTGTTTCAGGGGTTGTTCCCGCCCATTCAGCGATTTCTTTGCGTGTCCAATTTTGATGCGTGAAGTGTTCTTGTAAGAAAATTAAAGCTTCAGCGATACGTTCTGAAGCATCTTTATCCATTTGTGATGTCCATTTTTCTTCAGCAATTCGTAAGTCTTTTGAAAGAGCTTCAAGAATTTTAATAGTTACTTCGGGATAGTTTTTAAAAATATCCATCACAACATTTTTAGGAATAAAGCAAATCTCTGATGTTTCAACCGCAACAGCTGTGGCTTGATATTGTTCGTTCGAGAATAAAGAGCGATAGCCTAAGGCAGATCCGGGGCCTAAATAGCGAAGCGTGTGTGTTTGGCCGTGTTCGCTGGTCATTTCTAGTTTTACTAAGCCCGTAGAAATCGTGAATAAACCTAAAGGTTCGTTACCCTGATAGAAGATGGTCTGTTGTGGTTTAAAGGTCGTCTTTTGCTTTGTTGTCTCAACCAGGCGCCACACTTCAGGTGATGTTGAGCAGATAATATTCGATAAACGGTACATGCAGTTTTCACACAAATTTTTTGCGTCTGACTGACATGGGTTTGTATCTTCCGATGGTTTTTTAACGGCTCGTAACATAACCACATCTTAACATTTTTCAATCCGAATTTTTATGTAAATATCTACAAACCTGGTTAGCCTGAAACTGTTATATTGCTTATTAAACGAGCTCGACCACTAAAAACTGAAATTTTCTGAAATCCTTTTTTCAGGGTCATATTGACGCTGGAAAAACCTGTGTTTTGTGGAAAACTCTGTGGATTTAGTTGATAACTCACTCTCAAAAACGAATATACAACTAAAGATTTGTTTACGCGCAGAGAAAATTACGCGACGTGTAACCAGAAAGTGACTGTTCGACACCACGACAGTTTCTAACAAATTTCAGATAAAAAATGAAATTACATGACAGATTTAGGGTGAAAACTCTAGTTAAATGGTGCCCTATTTTTTATCATAATTTGTGGTTGATCAGGCCTATTTCGGTAACCAAACTTTACTTAATAAACATACGAAAATAGCTACGTGGTAATTTTCAAATGTTTAGTATAGACTGTTTTAGTACACATCTTTTAGTGGGGGTGTACTGGCTTCGACGTGGGTGCTGAAGCAAAGGGAGCATACAGGGGCGCATGTGGACCTCTTTAAAAACGTGCATTTATTAGTTGCAAACAACGACTATCAATTAGCAGCTTAGTTCTGTTACGGTTTATGTGTTGATCGACGGTGTCGATGCCTAAGCCGACGATAATGCCGTCTCGGACTTCACTGGTTTCTCTGGAGTGAAGTCTTAATAGTTACCCAGGGGATTTTCTTTTGAAACTTTGTTCGTAGAGGTTCTTAAGATTTAATAAAATACGAACTAAGTATGTAGCGCCTTTCTGTGGATCTCTTGCGGACCCGGGTTCAATTCCCGGCACCTCCACCAATTTTTTATCGGGGACAATTTCCTCAGGTTATCCGAATCATTTCACATTTCTTGCGTCTCACAGTCCAATCTGATAGCCATTTCTCTAATTCAAAAAAGGGGAATCAAAATGAAAATGCTATCAACGATTATCGGTCTTTCACTTCTTTATGTAACTTCGGCTTTTGCGCAAACAAGTTATCCAATGACTTGCGTGTTTGATGGTTCACAAAGTGTGAGTATTACTCAAAGCTTAACAGCGCCAAGAAAACTTGTGGTGGCTTTTAGTTTTAAACGTGCGACAAAACCAGCTACTCAAGGGGTTGATCCTGGAACTTGTGCCTGGCAAGATCGCGGCCTTTATGCTGATGAGCCGACGATGATCGCTCACGTTGTAGATGATGCTTATACATATCATGAAGTTGTGTTTGCTGGAAAATCACAATTGGTTCATACGCCGATTAATGCGCCTTGGGCACCACAATCAAAAACTCGTGGCTATAAATTAAACGTAAAAGTCTATAATTCTGCACCAGATCACGGAATTGCGGTGAATTTCTTTCGTGTTGCAAACTGATAAGTGAAGACAATTTCACCTTTTGTGTGAATGATTGAGCAGTGGAGATTTTATGAAAACACCAAAAAATACGATCTGCTTAATGTTCGATAAAGGTGCTGAAGAGGCCGCTCGCTTTTACACGAAAACTTTTCCCGATAGTTCGGTAGGCGCTGTTCATCTTGCGCCTGATGATTATCCCATGGGTAAAGCGGGCGATGTGCTCACTGTTGAATTCACTGTTTTAGGTATTCCTTGTGTGGGCGTTAACGGTGGTTCGTACTTCAAACATAGCGAAGCTTTTTCATTTCAAATTGCCACTGACGATCAACAAGAGACTGACAAGTACTGGGATGCTATTGTGAAAAATGGTGGCCAAGAAAGTCAGTGCGGTTGGTGTAAAGATAAATGGGGCCTATCTTGGCAAATCACGCCGCGCACGCTAACAGAAGCAATGGTTAAGGGCGGAGATGAAGCTAAGCGCGCTTTTAAAGCTATGATGACAATGAAAAAAATCGATGTAGCGGCTATCGATGCTGCCAGACGCGGATAATATTTTACATAGCTATGACATCTTTTGATTTAAAATCCTACTTACAAAGAATCAATTACAACGGAGACACATCTCCTTCACTTCAAACATTAAATGCAATCACGCAAGCGCATGCGCAAGCCATTGCTTTTGAAAATGTGGATGTGATTTTAAATAAACGTATCTATCTTACTGATGAAGCTATTTTTGATAAGCTTGTCACAAAAAAACGTGGCGGTTATTGCTTTGAACAAAATGCTTTATTACTTCAAGCGCTCACTCATTTAGGCTTTGTGGCAAAACCACTTAGCGCCAGAGTTCGTCTGCGTTTTACCACGCGTGAACCAATCGCCCCAAGAACGCATGTATTTGTGCGCGTAGAGATTGGTGGCGAATCTTTTATCACTGATGTGGGAATGGGTTCAGCCTCTTTAACTGGGGCTTTGAAGTTAGTTCCTGATCTTGAGCAAGAAACTCCGCATGAGGTTAGACGCATCGTTAAAGAAGGCCATATTTGGTATCATCAAGTTCGCTACGGTGATGTTTGGCAAGATGCTTGTGAATTCACTTTAGAAGAAATGCCTTTGATTGATCGTGAAATTGCTAACTGGTACACGAGCGCTCATCCGCAGTCGCATTTTAAGGGTAATATCATGGTGTCTTTAGCGTTAGGTAACGGCAAAAGACTAAATTTACATAATTACGATTTAACTGTTCGTTCGCGCAATGGTGATTCTGAAAAAATATCGCTTAAGAACAACAATGAATTAATTGAGGCTTTAACAAATAAGTTCGGGCTTAATTTATCTGCTAGTGATCGTGAAGCATTAAGCTCATTTTCTGTCGCTGTTGTGTAAATGTCTGTAGTTAAAAATAGATTTTTAAGAGGTCTTCTTTTTATTGGCGGAATCATTTCGGTCGCTGTTGGTTTTATCGGTGTGTTTACGCCGGTGTTACCAACAACACCTTTTGTACTTTTGGCGGCGTGGTGTTTTTTAAATAGCTCTGAAAAAGCTCATCGGTGGATTCATGATCATCGTATTTTAGGACCACCATTAAAACGTTGGCAAAAGCATCGCTCTATTGCGCGTTCAACAAAAATCACGGCCACTGTGATGATCGTTTTTTCTTTAACTATACTATGGCTTAAAGGCCCACATCTTTGGTTACAAATTGGTGTGACGTTACTTTTACTTGGCGTCAGTTTGTTTATCTGGACTCGTAAAGAAGCATAGTCATTTTTTTTTGAGGCAAATAGTCCTTTCAACTTAAGGTATTTCGCTTGCAGATATCTTGAGTGAATTTGTATGCGATGAGTCTCAAGAAAGGAATTATTATGAAAAAATCAGTAGCTATTACATTTACAACAATCGTGCTGGCCTTCAGTTCGTCATTTGCGGCAAACAAAGCCGATACAAAGTTTACCAAAGAAGAGCGTCAGAAAATGGCCGATGTGCACACGAAGATGGCGCAGTGTTTGAACTCAGATAAACCATTGGGTGATTGCAAAAAAGAGATGATGGACAGTTGCCAAGGTATGGGTAAAGACAGCTGCCCTATGATGGGAATGGGACATATGATGGATCAGAAGAAACGTGGTATGATGGATCGTAGCTCTGACGAACCTTCGTCTAAAAAATAAGTACCGCTAAGATCCGGCTTCGCTGGCAATCTTTTTCATATAAGCTGAAAACTCAGGGTCTTCGCCGTCTAGAAGATCATGTAAAGACTTGCGAAAATCATTTCGTTTGGTCCAAAAGCGAATGTAGTCTTCCCAGGTAGCCCATAGACGTTGATTTTGTTTCGACATGTCTTCTTCATAAACTAAGATGTAGGCGCGCTCGAATAATGAGACAAGCAGATCAAAGATGATCATTTTTCTTTCGCGCTGTTCATCGGTCATTGCAGAATCAAGGGCATGGCCAGAGATCAGCTGAAGATCGGCATTTTTAAGCAATAGCTGTTGAAAGTCGGCATATTCATCAGAAAGGCGTTGGTATAACTCTTCATCTTCGTTTTGACGTTCTTTGCGCTGCTCAAGAACGTAAACGATAATACCAAAAGGCAGAGCCACAACAGTGACCACGTAGCTTGAGAGTTCCCAAAATTCAAGGCTCATAAGATATTCAAAGCTCATAGATAAGTAAGCGTAAACGACTTAAGCTTTAGTGCCAAGAAATAAAAAATGCCCGGTATAGACCGAGCATTTATAAATACATATTCCGAAGTATCGAGAACCTTCTATTGAGGGGGTGCAGTCCCGGGAAGATTCATTAATTCTAATCTAACGTTATGGCTTCGGATAATTTTCATACGTCCCTCCATTAGTATTAATTGCAAGAGTTTCGAACCTCTTAGCACCGACCTTCATTTCACTGAAGCTCCCGGCGGCAAGTACTAAATTTATCGGTGGAATTTTATAGAGCTTAACTGGCCAAATTGAGATTTCGGTTTATTCTCAGCTTGAGACTTGCTAAGTTGTTGAAAAGTAATGTCGTTTTATAGACAAAAATAAATATTTTTTTCGATATTGATTTTTTATTTTGTTTAACACGTAAGGTTGAGTGGGGAGTCGGCTATGGCATGGCAACAAGCGGAAAAAGAAAACTGGTATAAGCAACAAGATATCAAACGCTCTTACCAAGACGAAGTTGTGCGTAAAATTCAAGACTTAAAGTCAGACTTTGAAGTTATTCAGTACGGGGCCCTTTCCTTAAACCCAGAGCGCTATCCGCTTTTTCTTGTGCGCTCGAAAAATTTTGATTCATCTAAAAAAACGGTGGTAATTACAGGCGGAGTGCATGGCTATGAAACCAGTGGTGTGCACGGGGCTTTAGACTTTTTAAAAACAGCAGCTAAATCTTACGAAAATATTTTCAATTTTGTGTGTGCACCTTGTATTAGCCCATGGGCCTACGAGACAATCAATCGCTGGAACCCGAAAGCGGTCGACCCGAATCGTTCATTTCGCGAAAATAGCCCCGCTGAAGAGTGCGAACTTTTTTTAAAAGCTACGGCTGGATTAAATCCACTCGTGCATATTGATTTACATGAAACGACAGACACAGATAACTCGATTTTTCGCCCGGCGCTTGAACAGCGTGATGGCATCACTATTCCATTTTCTCCGATTCCGGATGGGTTTTATTTAGTGGGAGACGCTGACAATCCACAACCTGAATTTCAAAAGGCGATGATTGATGCTGTTCGCAAAGTGACTCATATCGCTTTGCCTGATGAAAGAGGGTTATTACTAGGTGATAAGGTCGAACAAGAAGGTGTGATTAACTATCCAGTTAAAAAATTATTTTTATGTGCTGGCGCGTTCAATCCGCAGTATTGCACGACGACTGAAGTTTATCCCGATAGTCCGAAGGCTAACGATCAAATTTGCATCGAAGCCCAGATTGCGGCGATTAAAGCTGGATTGGATTTTGTTCATAACAAGAATTGATTATTGGTGTTGAGAAAAAGCAGCTGTGATAAAAGCTTTATGTTTTTTATAAAGCTCGTACATGTCCCAGTACTGTTTTAATTTGCGGTCTTTCATAACCTCAACTTGCTCGGCTTGAGCTTCTTGCCATAAAAACTTTAATTCTGCTTCCATGCTCTGAACTCTAACTGAAGTATTTTGATTGTTTTCCATAACCTAGTTCTCCTTGGCTCATAAATTTGAGTTACGAAGAAGTAGTATTGCAGGCATGGTGCCAGAGCTAAGTATTTGAAATTCCTTGCATCATCGCTGCTGGTTTTTAAGCTGTGCTAAATTTCCAGCAGTAGATGTTGTATTAATTTGAAACGGTATTTGAATTTGAGCATAATAAAGAGCATGAATGCAAAAGTAACACAATTTATTAAAAAATCTAAAAATTGGCCTGACGAGGTCACTGAACTTCGTAAAATCTTACTTACGACAAAGCTTGAAGAAGACATGAAGTGGAATCTTCCGTGTTATACGCATAACGGAAGCAATATTGTTATTATTCAGCCGTTTAAAGCTTATTTAGGATTAATGTTTTTTAAAGGCACGCTACTTAAAGATGCCAAAAAAGTTTTAATCAGCAATGGCCCCAATTCTCAGTACACGAAAAGAATTGAATTTAACTCGGTTGCTGAAATCAAAAAATTAGCGCCAACTATCAAAGCTTACGTTAAAGAAGCTATTAAGGTTGAAGCCTCAGGTGAAAAAACTGAAATTGAACAGAAAGCTATTCCGGTTCCTGCAGAACTTAAAAAAATATTTGCAGCTAATCCAAAGTTAAAAAAAGCCTTCAGTGCTTTAACTCCGGGGCGTCAGCGCGCTTATCTATTTTTCTTTACTGCGGCAAAACAATCGGCAACGCGCGTAAGCCGTATTGAAAAATTCGTTCCGAAAATTCTTCAAGGCAAAGGAATGCTCGATTAGATTTCAAAAAATTCTAAGATTTCTGATTTACGCTCGAGAGTGTCTTCGTAGCCGCTTTGAATCAGTGTGCCTAAATACTTTGGCTCAAAAGCCAAATAACTTAAAAGATCAGAACCTTTGCTTTCTGATACGCCGATCCCTCGAAGCAGATATGAAAATGTTGTAGGCATGCGTGCAAGTTCTCCAGCTGGTGCGCGTGCGAGTTCATTCTGCGGGGCTAGACTTAAAATAGGAACTTCTCTTAACCCATCAGGCTGGGTGGCCTTAGCTTCTGCGGTCATGGCCGCAATGCCACGATTAATTCTGGCAATACGTTCAAGATCGCCATCTAAAGAATCTAAAAAAAGGCCACTAAGAATGGTTCCGACGATTTCTCCAAGCGTAATGCCATCACCTGTAGTGCGTGGGGGTTGTTCGATAAAGCTTGGTCTGCGATTACCGATCACAAGTAATTTTTCTGCTCCTAAATGAATAGCCGAACTTAAAGGGCTATTTAAACGAACGACGCCGTCACCAAAATAAGATGTGCCGATACGAACTGGTGGAAAAAAAATAGGTATAGCTGATGAAGCTAATACATGTTCAGCAGAAATAACGGTGCGAAAACTTTTTCGATTGAGTTTGGTCCAATCTTGAATATCTGTGTGGCCGTTGTAAAAAGCGACAGACTGTCCACTGCGATAGTCAGTGGCATTCACTGAAATGGCGTGAAAAAGATCGTTCTGAATATTTTCGTTTAATGCATTAAAATTGATTTTATTTTTAATAAATTCAGCCAACGGGGCTGTATCAAGTAAGTAAGTAATTTGGTTTTTGCCACTTTTAAGGCCGCCTGCGCTACGATCGAAAATCCAGCGGTAGGCAATTCTTCCCAGAGAAACGGGGCCCACTTTAAAAATATGATCGGCAGTTAAAGACGACCATGTGTCCACCATGTTTTTAGTCACTGAATCGAAATTTTCACTTTGACTGGCTAACCAAACACCATTGAGAGCACCTGCAGAAAAACCAGAAATAATTGCGAACGGATTTTTTTCAAAACCCGTAATCTCAGAAATCGCACGCAGCACGCCGACTTGATAAGCCGCTCGTGCTCCGCCGCCGGTAAGTACTAATGCCAGTTTTTTCTTATTCGCAGATCCCACAATTTGTGTGAAGCAACAGACGTACCAGCACGCGGCAAGTCAGTTATTTACTGTGACGTGCCTTCGTGGTGCTTACGAAACATTTCGTTTCGTAGCGACAAGCCTTGACCCATTTGTTCGGATAATTCTTTCCACAAAGCATACTGCTCGTTGTTTAAATGCTGTTGCAAAGTAGCATGAAACAACTGAAGCCAGCGTGTAAGAAGTTCGGCATTAAAACCGGCGAAGTAATGTTTTGGTACAGGATTGTAATCGCTAAACATATACGGTTTTCCACCGAAGCGAATCCACCAGAAATGACTTAGCTTTTTAATATGTTCAGGCCAGTCATGCACCGATTGAAACGGCACCGATAAAACCGGATCGAGTTGAATGCGGCCATAAAAATCATCAACCACTGTCGTGATGTCTTTAAGCGTGAAAGGAATGCCGTTAGGTTTAACTGTACTGTCTTCTTTCATTGTAAGTTATCCTTAAATATTGTATTTAATATACAACATTTAAATAAACACCGTCAATCTCTTGGAGGCGGCATGAAAAAACTAGCACCTTATCAAATATTTTTTCCCTTAGGCGTATTTAATGCCTTTTTGGCCATCGGCGTGTGGTTTGTTCAAGAGCTGGGGTGGTTTCAAACGCCGGCCATGTTAATTCACGCCAAGCTAATAGCCGGTGGGTTTTTATGGTGCTTTATAGTTGGTTTTCTGATGACAGCGATTCCAAAAATGACGGCCACTGCTAGCGCAAACAAATTAGAATATTTCCTTTCTCTTTTATTGATGTTTCTGCTCATGGTTTTTTCTTGGAACTTGGATTCAAGACCTTTTTATTTAACACACATTATGCTCGTTATTTTTATGATTGGATTTGGTCTGCGCAGATTGATTCAGTCTAATAAAGCTTTTCCTATTTTTTTCTCACATATTGGCTTAGGCATGTTATTAGCTTTGGTCGGCAGTGTATTTTACTTTCAAGGTCAGTCGTTTATGGGCATTCACTTATTTCACGTGGGAGCTGTTTTACTTTTAGTCTTGGGTATAGGTACACGCTTTTTTTCTTTTTTATCAGGATTACCTTCGATATTTGAAAACACTGAAGCGCAAACTGCGCGCGTATCGTTTCACAGTTGCGGCTTACTCATGGCATTTTTGTTATACTGTGCTGGGCGCGGTTTTACGTGGGCTTACTTAGGATTAACGATTGTAAGCCTTGTTTACCTATTTGCGATTTGGAAAGTGCAACGTAAATCAGAGCGTGCATCAGCCTTAAAGTATGGGGTGCGCATTGTCGCACTGATGATTCCATTAAGCTTTTTTCTTTCTTGGTTGAAGCCTGCGATGTATGTCACTTGGCTACATTTATTGTTTATCGGTTGTTTTGCTCTGATCACATTTGCTGTAGCTACACGGGTGGTTTTGGCTCATGGCTCTTATTCTACAGATTTAGAAATGAAGTCTAAAACTTTATGGTGGGTCGTAGGACTTTTAGTTTTAGGTGTGCTATCTAGAGTGGGGTACGGATTTACAACAGATCCTTGGTTTAGAAAATTCTGGTTGCATTTAGCCGCGACTTTTTGGGTTTTCGCGGTGGGCGCATGGTGCTATTCTTATTTAAAAAAGATATTTGTTCCTGGTCAGCTATCAAAGCCCTCATGTTAAGGAGTTAAAGCTTATGCGTTTAACAGATCATACCGATTATTCATTACGAGTTTTAATGTATTTAAATCAAGAAAAACGCTTAATTACTTTAAACGAGCTAGCGGAAAAATTGGATATTTCTAAAAATAACCTGATCAAAGTTTCTAACCAGTTGGCCAAATTTGGTTTTATCGAAACGACTAAGGGAAGAACAGGCGGCTTGCTTATTAAAGAGGGAACAAGCCGCAAGACTATTGCCGATATCATTAAGCAGACAGAAGAAAGCTTTTATATGGCCGAATGTTTTTCTGAAAAGCGTTGCGAATGCACGTTTTTAAAAAACTGCCAGCTTAAAGTAACTTTAAAAAGTGCTCTTCGCGCTTTTATGGATTCGTTGGCAAAAACTACGATCGATGACGTGACTCCCAAAAAGCGCGCGTAAGTTATTTAGTGACTGAGGTCACTTTGAGTTGCTTCATCTTTCCGTTGGGAAACGGCCAGTTGATGGTTTGTCCGACGCGTAGGCCAATAAGAGCTGAGCCTACGGGTGTAAGAATTGAAATTTTATTTTCAGCAATATTCGTATCTTGCGGAAAAACCAATTGTACGATTGATTCTTTGTTAGTTTCTAAATCTAAAAATTTCACTGTTGAATCCATCGAGACAACATCGGTTGGTAAATCTTCATCTGACACGATAGTCGCGCGCTCAAGCTCTTCTTCTAAAAGGGCAGCGATATCTTCGCGAGCGATAGGTAAGATAGATGCGATTTTTTCGCGGTTAGTTTGTGTAATAATAGGTTTTTCGTTGTTTAACATATAAACTCCGTTAGTTAATTTTTAATTTGTGTTTAAGTGGCTTGGTGTTGTGTATAGGCGGTTAAAGAGGGCGTGAGAGAAAAAAGAAAAAGTCTTAACCGCCGAAAGAAATAAATTTAAGCCCCACGCCACATTCAGGCGCAAGGTTAAGAAGCGTTAGAATGGAAAAACGGCATTGCAGTTCCATAGGGTAAGTGTAACAGAATATCGCGATTTTAGATATATTCAAAAACCACAATTTCACAACGCGTAAACCAACGCATCGGCGGGCCCCAATAGCCTGTGCCTTGGTGAGCAAAAACACGAATACCGTTAATCGTTTTAAATCCTGAAACAACAGGGTTTGCTAAACGGGCAAATAATCCAAACGGAAAAATTTGTCCGCCGTGAGTGTGGCCAGATAAAAGTAGGTCACATTTTTCATTTTTTAAATCAAAAACACTACCGGGCTGATGAGCTAATAAAACTTTATAATCAACAGGCACGGCAGTTTGCAAAGCCACATCAGGGTTGGACTGCAAATCTCTATTAAAGCCACGTACACTGCGGTCAGGAACACCGGCGATAAGTATTTTTTTATCTTGGCGATGAATGATCTGATGTGAGTTGTGGAGCGCATGAAAGCCTAAATCACGTAACCGGCTTTCCCAATCGCCGCCACGGATGTATTCGTGATTTCCGGTAACGTAAAACTTCGGAACTGTAATTTGCGCTAACGGATCTAACAGCGCAGCGGTTTCTTCATAAGGTGCATCGACCAGATCTCCGGTGACAACAACAAGATCCGGATTGGCCGCTAAAATGCGGTCGACAACTTTTTGTAACCACGGTTGGCGCAGCATCGGCATACCAACGTGTAAATCAGAAATATGAATTTTTCGTAAGCCGCGTAAAAATTCTGGCCCTGGCACTTTGTGGGTAATAACTTTTGGACCAAAAATATTAATTCTTAAGGCCCAAAGTGAAATAATCAACGTTGCATAAAGCATCCATGAAGAGTGTACGGGCACAGAAAATAAAGAAAACACTAACTGAATTAAGGCAAAGAAAAAGGCGATCGTAAAAACACCCATCCAGATATACCCAGCTTGAGTTAAAAACCGCAAGCGCTCCCGATACGAAGACATGCTGATCATCAGCGATCCAGGCATGAACACAACGCCTACAGTAAGTAAAGCCGCAAGCCAAGTTGGTGCCACAGTAAAACTTTGTGCAGCCATGCTGTAAATAAACCAGTGAAGTAAACCAATAAAAAATGTGATGATCGTTAAGGGTAAAGCTATTCGGCGCATGTAGAACCTCGGAATTTATTTAGGCTATCACTCTGAAAATTTTTTACCAGTAATTCCCTGAGTCTTTTTTCTTTACTGGACTTGTTGATCAATAAGTTTCTCTTTAGCCTAAGATTGTAAACAAAAGGAAGTCTTATGAAATACACGGGCGGTTGCCACTGCGGTAAAGTGAAATACGAAGTTGAAATGAACATTGATAAGCCGTTATCCTGTAATTGTTCGATTTGTCAGATGAAAGGCACACTTCTTTCATTTGTTCCAGCTAATGAATTTAAGCTTTTAAAAGGCCAAGATTCCTTAACCGACTATCAATTTAATAAAAAACAAATTCATCACCTGTTTTGCTCGACGTGTGGGGTAGCATCTTTTGCAATTGGTACAGCTCCGAATGGTCAAGAAATGCGTGCGATAAACATTCGTTGTTTAGATGGTATTGATTTAGACAAATTTGAAGTCATGAAATACGACGGTCGTTCAATTTAATTTTTAATAATTTTATTAAAAGAAAGCTCCGCACAGAAATCATATGAAAATATGGTTTCTGGCGGAGCGAAAAAACTACAAGCTAAGCTATTCCAAAAAATTCGTCATTAAGATCTCTAATGCGTTCTTTTCTGTGCATTTTTTCTTTCCATTTATCCATCTGTTTTTGTAATTGATGATTAATTTTGTGAGTGACCTCTTTTAATTTTGTACCACTGGCCACAGCAAAAAATTTACCAGCTGGGGACAAAATCGTAACAATAGCTTTAAAAGTTTTGCTGTTACGAGTGAATGTCGCTTCCATGTGGGCTCCATAAGGAGCTTCATGTTGTAAGATTGTCATTTTGTCTTCTAAATAAGAACGAGTAAAGTCTGAAGGATGAAATCCTTGAAATTTCAGCATCATGTTTTCCATAAAATAATATCCCTAATCATGCACACATAAGCATGAGTAATGTTAATTGATCGCGAAAAAACAAAAATTGAATTTTATGGTGGTGAAGAGTCTAAAAAAACCTTATGACAGACGGGGCTATTTACAGTTTTCATAAACAGTCCTCCCTTCTGATTTAAAGGTGGGTTCGTAAGATTTTTTGTCAAGGTCACGAGCATATTCTTTGCAAAATATTATTTCTCTTAAATAACGAAAGGATTAATCATGGAACAAACATCTTCACAACAAACATCAGGGACAAACTTGTCCTTTAATGTAGAAAAATACCCACTTGTTGATATCACACGTAAATTTAACGCGCCCGTTGAGCGGGTGTGGCAAGCCTGGACTACGCCACAAATGATGAAAGAGTGGTGGGGGCCAGAAAATTACTCTTGTCCAGAAGCTAAAATGGATGTGCGTAAGGGCGGACAAGCCATTCTTGCGATGAAAGGGCCAGATGGAAAAATACAATACAGTTCTGGAACTTACGAAGAAGTTATCCCACAAAAAAAATTCGTGATCACCGATCAGTTTTCAGATGAAAATGGAAAGTTCATGTCGCCCAAAGAGGCGGGTATGCCTGGAGAAGACTGGCCAGATACAATGCGCTATACGGTTGAGTTTAAAAAAATCGGTGATAATGAATCTGAAATTCATATCGTGCATGAAGGTATTCCTAAATCAATGCACGATGATTGTGTTGCTGGTTGGTCAAGTTCGATTGATAAGTTACAAAACTTGGTCGAACAGCATTAAACATTTAAAGCTCGTTAGTCTAAAACTAACGAGCTGTTATAGCCAAATCGTTTTTTTTCTTTTATTCTGTTCTTTATGAGTCTACGTTCTTACCGCTACAATTCTGAATGGATGCCTGACGATTTTCCGCATGATTACGATGCACATATTTATTTTTCCCTAGATCAGCTCGCTTTTGTTCAAGCGCTGCGAAAAAAAATCTGCCATCACTTTAAAACAGATCAAATCTTTGTGGGTGATATTATTCCAGAGTCTATTGGCCCACACACCTTACCCATGCTTGAAGTTAATTTTTCTAAATCACTTTATGCAGAAATGATTGCTTGGCTAGCGACTGAACGTGGTCTGTTAAATATTCTTGTGCACCCGCAGAGTGGTGATGACTATTTTGACCATACGCAAGGTGCGCAGTGGTTGGGTCATCCTGTAAATTTAAAGTTAGAAGTGTTTAGATAGTTGCCGAGGTCAAGTTTAGTGAAGAATAATGCTCAATTTTTTTCAACACCGTATGTGCGCTTAGCCATAGTTCTTTTAGTTGGAACAATCCTTACATTGGCAACGATTTATCTGGCTTGTTTAGAAAGTAATTTTTCTGTGACTCTGCAGCCGGGAATGTTAATTAAATCCTCTTACGGAGAATTTACCGTCGAAGAAATCGACTTGGCACCTGAGCCCGGCGATATCCCGAAGCAGTTTGATTACGAACACTTTCTTTTTAGGCAAGATGAGTTAGCAAAAATTCTAAAAGCCGACACGATCACCGTAACTTATAAAGAAACAGTATCAGAGCACAAAGCTTCTGTAAGAACCGTTGAAGATTTACCTGCACTTTTTTGGACACAAATTATTGTGGCTTTAGGTGGAATTTTTATTTCTGGTTGGATTTGGGCGCTAAAATCGAAAAGTTTACCGACGCTTTTGTTCTTTTTAAGTGGTTTTGGTATGGGTTTGTCGGCAATGAGTTCAGCGGTTTACACGACGCGATTGATGGCCCTACCGATTGAATTTTTTAAGCCACTTAGTTTGACCAATGCCTGGAGCGCTTTAGGTTTTGGTGTGCCGATGATTGCCTTGTTTTTAATTTACCCGCGTGAAATTCGCCGCTGGAAAGAACTTATTATTTTTGAATTTTTATTTTTCTTTACATGGGGATTGGCCTGCACAAACCAGTGGTGGGGCTTTAAGGTTGCTGATGTCAGTGTGATTATACTTGTCATGATGATTATGATTTGTATGACGATTGCAGTTCAGTTTGTTGTAACAAAAAATGATCCAAAATCACGGGCCATTTTACTATGGCTTGGCCTTTCAGTGATCACCGGTGCGGGATTGTTCGTAGTGTTTAATACACTTCCGGTATTGTTAGGTCTAAAACCTTTAGAGCAAGGTTACGCGTTTTTATCATTTTTGATCATCTATGTGGGAATCGCCTTTGGCTTAAAACAGTATCGTTTATTTGAAGTCGGTGATTGGGCTTATCGCTTTTTATTCTATACTTCGGGCACTTTAATTTTCGTGGCGTTCGATGCTGTTTTGGTCTTTATTATCGGAATAAATCGTGTACCTGCACTTGGATTAGCTCTTGTGGCTGTGAGCTTTACCTATTTACCGCTGCGTGATTATTTCTGGAGATCGTTTAACCATCGCAAAGAATTATTACCGCACGAACTTTTGCGAGAAGCTTTATCAGTGACCTTAGCACCATCCTCCGCTGTACGGTTACAGCGTTGGGAAGGCTTAGTTAAAAAACTTTTTGACCCTCTTGAGATGAAATACTGTGAACCTATTTCTAAAACAGTGGTTCTTGCTCCGGATGGCGTGGCTTTAACTTTTCCAGCGATCTCAGATATTCCTGCTTTACGTATTGCTTACCCGTGGTCGGGCCGTTCACTTTTTAGTTTACGCACCGTCGATGTTGCCAAACAGATTGTGCAATTTATTGAAGAAGCTGAATCAAGCCGCCAAGCTTACGATCGTGGTGTTGTTGAAGAACGTTTACGTATCGCTCAAGATCTGCATGACGATGTCAGTGCCCGTCTATTAACAGGCCTTCACGGTGAAAATTCTGATTTACGCTCAGCAATTCAAGGAGCCATGACCGATATTCGTTCTATTGTGAAAGGCATTGCCGCAGAAAAAGTTTTTTTAAATGATTTATTGGCTGATTTACGTTCGGAAAGTCACAGACGTTTGCAAGCAGTGGGCATGGATTTAGTTTGGTCGCTGCCAGAAAAAAATACTTATGAATTTGCGATAGATTACCACTTGCAGAAAACGCTTGGCTCAGTGATTAGAGAAATTGTCAGCAATTGTATTAAACATTCGAATGCGAAAAAACTTGAAGTGAACATCAATGTCACGACTGAAAAAATTTACATAACCGCTACAGATAACGGACAAGGTTTTTCAGAAAAAGTTTTTCAAGGTCATACGGGATTCGGATTAAAGAGTTTGAATAAAAGAGTGACTGATCTCGGTGGAACATTTGAAATTAAAAACACTCCGCACGCCAGTGTGATTATTGTTCTACCACTTTTGTAAAGAAATACCCCTAAATGCGGGGGTAAATTTTCATCGCTGTACTTTTTCGATATAGTTTGTTGAAATTATATTTATGACCGGAAAAACATGTCTCATCGTCGAAGATCAACTTGAAACTGGAAGCTTCTTAACAAAAATTGTTAAGGTGGCATTTCCCAACGTTGCGACTGTGTTAGCTCAAGATTTAAAATCAGCGATTGCAATTATTAATGACCCTTTGCGATTTAAAGATGCGCCATTAGGGTTGTGTATTGTTGATCTGGGATTACCTGATGGATCAGGCATTGATGTTATTCGTGAATTAAAAGAAAAAAATCCAGATGTACCTTCGGTCGTTGCGACAATCTATGATGACGATGCTTTTTTATTTAAAGCGCTTGCCGCCGGAGCTTTTGGTTATTTACTCAAAGCTGATGATGAATCAAGTTTAGTAAATACCTTAAAGCTGATTGAAAACAACAATCCACCGTTATCACCGTCAATTGCTCGACGTTTATTGCAAGAGTTTCGTGATGACGATAAACCCAATAAACCAGATGTTAATCTAAGCCCGCGCGAGCGTGAAACTTTGGTACTTATCGGGCGTGGGTTAACCGTGAACGAAGTGGCTGCCGAAATGAAATTAAGTGCGCAAACAGTGGCTGGTTACGTCAAAATTATTTATCAAAAATTGCACGTATCTAACCGGGTAGAGCTTATTCGCGAAGCCACTCGCCGCGGCCTAGTTTAAATTACAAACGAGTCTTTAAGTTTAGCAACAATCGCATTTTCGATTTTTCTTTGGGCTGTAACTAAGAATAGCTCTTCATGCACGCCTGTAAGTTGACCGATTTCGACAAGTTCACCTTGAATTAGCTGTTCTTTCACAGAATGTGTGGCTGTAGGAATTAGTCCGATTTCATGGGTAGCCATTAATTTTTTAACCGAGATATCTTGGGTTTCTACGACGATATTCATTTCAATTTGGTTAAGCTTGGCCCAGTGATCTAAATCTTGCCTAAGTTTACTGTCATAAGTTGGAAGAATCATCGGAGCGCCTGAAATAGATTTCGGAAAATCTTTTTTAAGGTGTTTAAATTTCGGGGCTGCATAGAATGCCACATTCTTTTTAGCAATTGATCTTGGATAAAGACCTTTACCGCTGACACCATTTGGTAAAAAGTTTGTAACAATTAAATCCATACGGTGGGCGGTGAGTTCGCGGTGAAGTTCGTCGAATTTTCCTTCAGATAGAGTGATCTGGCAGGGTGAAATCTTTAAAGCTTGTTTTGCCAGCTGCAGAACGATTTGTTTCGGTACGCTATCTAAGGCACCTAGATGAAGCGTTGGCTTTAGGGGTTTAAAGCGGTCATGCAAAACTTCATACATTTCTGAACCAAGACGAAAAATATTTTTAGAATAATCTAAAGCCACTTTTCCGTATTCGGTTAAAGCTAACTTTTTATGCTGACGTTCAAAAAGCTGAACGCCTAAAGAATCTTCAAACTGTTTTAATTGCGCTGAAAGGGTGGGCTGACCAATGCGTAGTTTTTCTGCGGCTTTAGAAACCGTACCTTCTTCAGCGATCACCTTAAAGTAAAACAAATGGTGGTAGTTGATCCATGGGGTCATTTAAGTTTGATATCGCAAAAAGCGATACTAAACAAGGTTTTTATCTATTTGAGTGATATAGAGCTTTAGACGATATTCTTTCAGATTCACGAAGGAGAATACAGTGATTCTATTTCCGTTTAATGAGTATTGGTGGTTTTACGCAGGTTTTACGTTGTTTGTTTTAGCTATGCTGGCGTTAGATTTAGGCGTATTTCATAAAAAATCTCATGTTGTAAGCTTCAAAGAATCAGCCGCGTGGACAACCGTGTGGATAAGCTTAGCTTTATTATTTAATGTCGGCTTTTATTTCTACACCAAACATCTTTTCTCAACCGATGAGCGCTTTCTTTCGCTTCCAGGATTTGATGCTGCCGAACAAGCAAAAACTTCAGCTTTAGAATTCTTAACCGGCTTTGTGATCGAAAAATCTTTAGCAATTGATAACATTTTTGTTTTTGCCGTGGTGTTTGCGTATTTCGGTATTCCAAAACTTTATCAGCATCGTGTTTTATTCTGGGGTATTTTAGGCGCCTTAGTTTTCCGTGCTTTATTTATCGCGATGGGTTCAGTGCTTATGCAATACCACTGGATGCTTTACTTCTTCGGCGGTTTATTAATTATTACTGGTATTAAAATGTTTTTCGCAGGTACAGATGAGCAAGATTTGGAGAATAATTTTATTATTCGCCAGTTGAAGAGAATTTTTCGTGTCCACCCGAAGATTGAGGGACCGAAATTTTTCATTAACAAAGAAGGTCTTACGTACGTTACCCCTCTCTTCTTGGCCCTAATCTTCCTTGAAATGAGTGACATTATCTTTGCGATAGATTCTGTGCCTGCGATCTTTGCTTTAACGAAAGAGCCGTTAATCGTATTTACGTCGAATATCTTTGCGATTATGGGTCTGCGTTCGATGTACTTTATGTTATCAGGCGTGATGGATAAGTTCTGTTACATCAAGTATGGCCTGGCTTCGGTACTGATTTTCGTGGGTCTTAAGATGACGTGGCTAAATAATGTGTTCGGTGGAAAATTCCCGATCACTTGGTCTTTAGGAATTATCGCAGGTTTAATCGGTGCTTCGATTGTTGGATCGTTGTGGTTTGGACCGAAAAAAGAAACTTAATTAGTGAGCTAAAAGAGCCAGTGCGACTCCTGCTAAAGTAAGTAATGCTGAAATAGCTAAACGTGCAGAGACCGGCTCTTGTAATAAAATCGCACCACCTGTCGCTGCAATTATTGGAACTAAGAGTTGTAAGAGTGAAGCGGTGATGGTGCGAAGTTTTGGTAGTACATGATACCACATTGAATAGCCTACCCCTGAAGCGATAGCTCCGGATAAAATCGCTAACATTAAACCTTGTGAAGTGACTTCAAAAAAATGCTGGCGAAGTAAAACAGCTGCAAAGCAAATGATGCTCGCTTTGACAAAGTGGTTTGCTGTCTCTAATGTCGGTGAAGTTGATTTTTTACCTAAAATTGAATAACAACCCCAACCAAATCCCGCAGCGGCCATGAGAAGTGCGTAAAATAAATTCGGGGTTTCAACTCCGGGCCAGACCAGATAGCCGATACCTGAAATAGCTAGTAAAGTGCCGACAATTTTTTGCAATCCAAATTTTTCACCCGTTTGAAGGCTGCGGCCTAACATCGTTAGTTGAACACATCCGAATAAAATAAGTGCACCAACACCAGTAGTTAAGTTCACGTACGCCACAGTAAAACAGATAAGGTAAAGAGATAATGCAAGGGCATTCGGTATATGCGTTTTGCTAAAAGAAAATTTTCGCTCGCGAATTAGAATTAAAAGAATAAGAAAAATAGCCGCACTGACTGCGCGGATCAGGGCAAATTGCAACGGATCAACACCACCATTTGATAAAGCAATACGGCTTAGGATTGAGTTTAAAGCAAAACAGCAAAGCGTTAAAAACGTCAGTAATGCAACCATCTAACTTGAATGTTAGTGCAAGGGTGATACCACGGCAATGGTTTGACTAAAGAGTTATAACTCTTCAGCAAAGATTTTTTCAGTGATCTTCCAGTATTTATCTTGTTTTCTGGCAATTACGAAAGACGGCTTACGAAATAAAACCTGATACTTCACCGCTTGGCTGGGGTGATCAAGTTCAACGGCAAGCTCGGGTTTACGTAAGTGTGAACGTAAGAAATTAATATTAAATTTCTTAATCGCTGTTGGGTTATTAAAGAAATGCGCTTCGCTAATGTATTGGCCATCTAGATCATAGTAACGAATTTCTAAATAGGGATTTGAGTTTTTATCTTTACGCTCTTCGTAGGTGATTTTTTCTGGTGTCATCACATGCGCGTTTTTAGATAACCTTGCTTGTTTTAATTTGGCATCGGCATCAATAAGTACGGCTTTACAGTTTTCACAAGCTTTTGCTGTAATATCGTTTTCACAACCACAAGAATGGCAAATCTTAGATCTAAATCGATAACCACACGGAACAATTTGAAAAGTATCAGGGTCTTGCTTAGCACCACGGCATTTGCGTCCGAAATGTTCGTACACTTCGCCATCATCATCGGCATAACCCCAGAAGTCATTCACATGTTCACACACCGGACAAGGCACGCGAACCGGAACCGTATCTTTAGCCGGTCTACGGTCGCTGATTTCAGGAGTAAAGATATCGTGTCCCATTCCCGCATAATCTAGAATGTAACAGTCTTTTTTCTCTGGTGATAAACGAAGCCCACGGCCAACAATTTGTTGGTATAAGGCATTCGATTCCGTCGGACGCATAATTGCGATCACATCCACATGAGGCGCATCGAAACCTGTCGTTAGAACAGAAACATTCACTAAGTACTTAAATTTCTTGTTTTTAAAATCTTCAACAATCTGATCGCGCTCTTTCATATCAGTATCGCCGATAACCATACGAGAGTCATCTTCAGGCAAGTACGACATAATTTCTTCGGCGTGTTTAATCGTGCTTGAGAAAATCATCACACCTTTACGGTTGTAGCGTTCAGTAATGTCGATAATATTTTTAATAATTAAAGGTGTTAGGCGCTTTTGGCTTTTAAGAATTTCTTCAACTTCAGCCATCGTGTAAGAACGATCGCGGTCGGTCAGTTCAGAGAAATCATAACAAGTAACCGGGATATCAACTTTCACAGGGGCTGTTAAGAATTTATTCTTAATCATGTATGACAGTGGTAATTCGTAAACACATTGTTTAAAAAAACGCTGCATTTCAGTTTTTAATTCACCTTGGTGTGAATATTCGTAAATCCAGCCTAAACCCATACGGTAAGGTGTTGCCGTTAAACCAAGAATACAGATCTCAGGATTTTTTTCTTTAAGCTTAGTGATGACGTCTTGGTACTGTGTTGAACCTTCTTCGGCTACGCGATGGCATTCATCGATCACCACTAAAGAGAAGTTTTCAAAAAACGCTTTAGGCGCACGTGCGACGGATTGAACACTTCCGAAAATCGCTTTGGCATCCCAGTCTTTTTTACCAAGACTGGCTGAAAAGATTCCGGCTGATAGGCCGTAGCTTTTATATTTTTCGTAGTTTTGTTCAACCAGCTCTTTAACATGCGCTAAAACTAAAACACGCCCTTTGGCAATACGGGCTAATTCTGCGATCACTAAACTTTTACCGGCTCCTGTTGGTAAAACGATAACAGCAGGCACGCGTTTTTTTTGAAAAAACTTAATCGTGTTATTTACGGCCTGTTGTTGGTAGTCGCGCAGTTTGTACATTTAAAAGGGTTTCTCAATTTTGTAGATGTAAGATTTTTTAGGCGGGCCATAAGAAATAGCTACTTCTTCAATACCAGTGTTAATGGCGCCTAATCTTTCCATCGCTTTTTGCGAACGTTTGTTGTTAAGCCCTACTTGAAATAGGGTTGCTTTCACAAATTGTAAAGCATAGTTCACAACTAATTTTTTTAAATCACGATTGTATGCTCCGCCCCAGTATTTGCGCGCTAAGAAAGTATAACCAATTGTGACCGTCGAATTTTCAGGTAAATAATCATAAAAACGAGTTGAGCCGATAATTTCTGAAGTTTTACGGTCAATAATAACTACGCAACCTTTTGAATTTAATGATTCTTCAAAATGCTTGATGAAGACTTCAGGTTTCCAGCGATCTGCTTGTGGGTGTTGTTCCCAAATTAATGGATCAGACGCAGCACGCAGCAGATTATCGTAATCTTCTGGTTTTAGAGGTCTAACCTCGACGAGCTCGCCTTTAAGTGTGGGCTGAATATTCATGGCTTTCAAATTATTTGAACTTTGCAGGTAATTCAAATACCTTTTTAAGAGCAGGAGCAATACATGGATGAGTCAGATTTTGAAGGCACACTAGTTCTAGAAAAAATGGCCGAAATTAATAAAGTTGACGCTTTTATGGAAGCTATTGATTCTGACGACTTTGGTAAAGCCCAGTCGCTTATGAAAAAGGCGGGCGTAGATCCTAAAACTATTGCTATCGTGTTACGTAAAATGCACGAAGCTACTGGTGAACACTAATCAGTTTAAAGTATCTCAAATTGCGAATTTCACTTAGAACTGTCTAACATTTATCTGTTTTTTTATTCACTAATTTTACGAAGTTTTTCTCATTCTCGAGAATAATCACTTCATTTCAAAAATTCGATTTTTTTTCTAATCGTTGATATTCTTTTATCAACAAGAGCGATCGACAGGAGGTCGGGTTTATGAAAAAGAATAATTTATGGATGATGGCGGTTATTTCAACAGCAGCTGCAGTAGTAGCCTGCTCAAGACAAGGAACAGTAGATACGTCAGGGAACTCTTACTTAAGCAGTTACCCTCAAGAAAAAACGGATAATCTAAGAGTGAGCATGACAGATGCTCCATCGAAAGATTTGAAAAACGTTTTTGTGAACGTGTCGCATGCTGAGCTGTTCGTAAATAACGGCGGAAAAAACAGCCGTATTGTTGTGGCCCAGGGATTAGGGTTAGTAGACTTACTCACATTGCGAAATGGAGTTCTGCTTCCGATGCAAGATTTTAGCTTGCCTGAAGGTGTGCAGGTTACGGGTATTCGTTTAGTCTTAAACGGTGATGATAATCACGCGATTAAGCAAAACGATGAGCGTTGTGAAATGCAAACGCCAAGTGGGCAGCAGTCAGGTATTAAAATTCATTTAAGCGAACCATTTACTATTGAAGAAGGTAAAGATTATTCAATGATTATGGATTTCGATGCTGAAAAATCAGTTGTCGTTAAAGGAACGGGCGAATGTTTATTAAAACCTGTTCTAAAAATGTTAACTGTTACAAGCAAGGATGACGAAGATAATTCTGGCGAAGAAACGACTGAAACGCCAATTACTGATGGAACTGATAGTAACGTGGGCGGCGGCGATTCAAGCTCTGGCGGCGGTGAGGTTGTGACAGATCCATCATCGGGTGGAGAATCATCTTCGGGTACGACAACAGTAGATGAGGGAAGTTCAGCTTCTGGATCTGAGGTAGTAGATGCTACTAGCGATAGTGGAACTGACTCTGGTTCAGAAACTACACCAGATAGTGGAGAACAAACAGGTTTTGAGGAACCAGTAGATCCTTCACAAGAACCACCTTTATACACTGAAGAAGAATTCTTTAATGTTGGATAATTAAATACTAAATTAGAACAAAAGGTCTCTGGGCTTATGCCCGGAGACTTTTTATTTTAAGAACCTTTGTGATGTTCACCAGTTGCAAAATAATTTCCACCGGCAACGTGAT
Source organism: Pseudobdellovibrio sp. HCB154 (assembly GCF_046267985.1). GTDB lineage: Bacteria > Bdellovibrionota > Bdellovibrionia > Bdellovibrionales > Bdellovibrionaceae > Pseudobdellovibrio. The sequence goes on from NZ_CP176530.1 coordinate 226,089, forward strand.
GAATGCTTCGTAAACTTGGATCAGCTTTATCAAAACTCCAGTGAGCGTTTTCATTTACTACGCGTGAATCAGCCCAGGCTCCGATAATTTCGCCGATAAATAAATCGTAAGTATTTTGATTATGTGGTTCAGGAATAACCTTACACGCCATCCAGGCTGTGCAACCTGCAACAAATGGCACATCAAAGCCATCAATTTTAAATAACTTAACACCGGCTTTTTTAAGTTTATCAGGATCATCGGCTAAACTGTGTGATCCAACTTGATTCGTTAGATTAATTTGCGCCACAGTAGGAACTTGAATGACGAATAGTCCCGTTTTATCAACAAATTCGCGGGTCTTTGTTTCGCTATCAATCACCACAGTTAATTTTGGTGGATCAAAATCAAGAGCGCAGGCCCAAGCCGCCGCCATCACATTATCAACGCCGTTATGGCGTGAAGAAACTAAAACTGTTGGGCCGTGATTAATTAAACGGTAAGACTTTTTTAGATCAATCGGAATAATGTGTTTATTCATAACTTTCCTTTGCCACAAATAAAAAAGGGGTAAGTAGATTTCTCTACTTACCCCTTGAAAGTATACTTAAATTACTTTTTAGCAACGATTTTTAAAGTTAATTCAATGTCGTTGTTAATGATTTTATCAGCAGCTAAATCTTTGAAGAAGTTGCCAGAGTTGTATTTTAAACCCCATTTAGTACGGTCGATTTTAAGTGAACCTTGACCAGTTGCAGTTCCGTTTTCGAATTTAACAGTCGCTGGAAATTCGATAGGGTGAGTTTGGCCGATCATAGTGAAATCACCTTTGATCACAACTTCGTCTTTACCTTTACCTGCAGTTACAGAAGTTAATTTGAATTCAGAAGTTGGGTATTTTTCTACGTTGAAAAAATCAGGGCTTGATAAGTGGCCTACTAATTTTTTGTTATCTTTTTCTTCTTTGATATCAACGTTAGCGATGGATTTCATATCAGCAACAACGTTTCCAGATTTGATCATGTTTTTTTCAACTTGGAATTCACCAGCTTGAACTTTTAAAGTTCCGTTGTGGCCGTAAGCTACTTTTTTACCTTTCCATTCGATTATGCTAGCTGCTGTGTCAACTTTGTAAGTTTCAGCTGTAGTCGCTGCGGCAGCTTTTTTATCAGCTTTCTTTGCATCAGCGGCAAATACGTTAAAAGATAAAGCTAATACGCTTAATAAAAGTGTCATTTGTTTCATGGTGAGGTTCTCCTTCAAATAAATGTAGTTATTTATCTTATTATTAAAATTTTATTTACTTCAACGGTTTCTTACAGGTCTTACCTAAGGGCAGTTTCAATCTGGAACCTTAGTTTTGAACTAAACTTCATTTAGTTATCAGTTAGACGCAGAAAGCCCTGCTTTCATAGCCATATAGGCGTAGAATAAGTTTATGAACGCTCAAGCTTTGCAAGATAAACTTCATTCTGAAATACCCATGAGTAAATACATGCAGGTGAAAGTCGTGCGCGCTAACCAACAAGAAATTGAGTTAGAGTGTGATCTTGCTCCGAATCATAATCATGTGGGCACCGCTTTTGGTGGCTCACTGGCAACTTTAATGGTTTTGGCAGCTTATTGCCAACTTTTTGAAATCATTAATGAAACAGGCCATGTGTTATTAAAAAATACCTCAATGAATTTTATTTACCCGGTTGAAGAAAAACTTAGAGCTGTGTGTAAAGCGCCTGCTATAGACCAGGTTAAAAAATTTCAAGAAGCTTACGCTAAAAAAGGTAAAGCTCGGTTAGAATTATCAAGCCAGATCATGTTGGCTGACGGGCGCATAGCGTGCCAGATGACCGGCGAATTTGTCGGAGTTAATTAAGGTTATATGAGTAAGAAAGTATTAATGGTGTGTCTTGGTAATATCTGTCGTTCACCGACAGCTGAAGCTATCTTGCGTCATCGCTCAGAAAAACTAAATTTAAATATTCATGTCGATTCAGCAGGAACTGCCGGATACCACATCGGTGAAAGATCTGATTTACGCTCGATTAAACATGCCGAGCGCCGCGGTTATCAGATGACTCATTTAGCGCGCCAACTTTCAATACAAGATTTCGAAGTCTTCGATCATGTTATTGTTATGGATGATTCAAATTATGCAAATGCGTCGCTTGTGTGCCCTGAACATTTATTGCATAAATTAGAAAAGATGGCCCACTATGATCCACGCCAGGTTATTACTCACATTCCAGACCCATATTATTTTGGGCCCGAAGAGTTTGAACGTGTGATCGATTATTTAGAAACCTGCATTGATGGGTTTGTAAAAAAACATTTTTAATTATCGATTGGAAATTTCATGTTTGTAGATTTGTCTCCGTTAAAAAATAACGCTGAATTTAGAAAATTATTCACCGGCCAAACAGTTTCGTTCTTTGGTAGTATGATGAGCTACGTGGCTATCCCGTACCAGACTTACGAAATCACGAAAAGTTCATTCTTAGTCGGTCTTATTTCGTCAGTGCAATTAGTTCCGTTGTTAATTGCCGGTTTATACGGCGGGGCTTTAGCTGATATGGTCGATCGCCGTAAATTACTGTTAATCGCCGAAGTGGGATTATTTATTACGACGTTATTGTTCTTAGTAAATTCGATGTTACCGAATCCATCGATTGTTATTTTAATGATCTTAGCGGCTGTTTCATCAGCCCTGGTGGGATTACATCGTCCAGCGATGGATGCGATTGTTCCACAATTGGTTGAGAAAAAAGATTTACAAGCGGTGGCAGCGTTAGGATCTTTGCGCTACGCCATCGGCGCTGTGGCAGGTCCTGCATTGGCCGGGGTATTAATTGCAGCAGTTGGCGTAAAAGCGACGTACGCGATTGATGCATTAACTTTTTTAATTTCAATTTGGGCCTTGTGGTTGATGAAGCCAGTTCCGACACCTGAGGCTTTAGACAAAGCCGATTTAAATTCAATCAAAGAAGGTATTCGCTTTGCCTATAAAAACCCACTAATTCTTGGAACTTACTTAGTCGATATTATCGCGATGGTGTTTGCGATGCCGTTAGCTCTGTTTCCACAATTAGCTGAAGAATTTAATCAGAAAAAACATTTAGGTTTATTGTACGCGGCTATGCCCATCGGGGCGGGGATTGTTTCTTTATTTTCTAAACCGTTAAATAAATATAACCGCCACGGTGCCGGAGTTATTTTAGCTGCCACAGTGTGGGGAATATTCGTCACATTGATGGCGTTTTCGCCGGATTTATTATGGATGTCAGCTGCGCTATTTATGGCGGGAGCCGCTGATTCAGTGAGCGCGATTTATCGTTCAACGATTTGGAATGAAGTGATTCCACCGAATGTGCGTGGCCGTTTAGGAAGTTTAAATATGCTTTCATACATGGTAGGGCCATTAATCGGAAATATGCGCGCAGGATCGATGGCGGCAATTACCGGAACACACCATTCAATTCTTTGGGGTGGCGTATTATGTGTTATTGCCTGTGCTTCATGTATTTGGATCTTTCCGACTTTCTGGAACTACAGAAGCGAAACAGTTTATAGCGAGTAAAGAACCTACCTATAAGGTAAGCTCTTCTGTGATTTTACAATTTTCTAAAAACACTTCGTCATGGGATATGACAATCAAGGCGCTTTTAAATTCACTGACTAAATTTTCCAAAAATTCGATATTGGCTAAATCCAGGTTATTTGTGGGTTCGTCTAAAATTAAAAGCTCTGGCTTTTCTATTTGTAATAACCCAAGCGCTAAAGCCGCACGTAATCTTTCACCACCACTTAAAGTGCTGACCTTTTTAAAAACATCGTCGTTAATAAAAAGAAACTTAGCTAATCCTGACCTTATATCGCTTTCGCTTAATGGCGATACATCACGAATGTTCTCAAAGATGGTCTTTTTTTCGTCGAGCGTTTCACAGCGTTGGTCGATATACAGTGTTCTCAAGTTGCCACGGCGAAACTCACCACGAGTGGTGTAATCTTGGCCACGTAAAACTTTAATCAGCGTTGATTTACCAGAGCCATTTCCACCTTTAATGTTTAAACGAATATTGCCACGCCAAGAAAAGTTGAGATCTTCTTTGTAGAGCCAATCATTAAAGCGCACGTTGAAGTTAAAAGCTTCAGCCACAAGTTTTTGCGCCGGGATCTTTTCGCCAATTAAGTCTGCGTACATCACCGGATCAACTTTTAATTCACTTAAAGCTTCGTGTGCGGCACTGACCGCATCATTAGCGCGCTCCAAAGTGTTTTTATCAATTTTTCCGGTCGAGACTTGAGCTTGTCTTTTTCTTCCACCGAGTAAGATCTTAGGCATTCCGCCGCGTTCACCGGCTTTAACACCTGCGCGGTTGCGTTTTTCTTGCCGTTCGATTTGTTCATGGCGATCCACATTGGCTTGATCGCGTTGTCTTTCGGCCACCTCGAGTTCACGTTGTAAGTTATTGCGTTCTGTGGTTTTAGCCTCGCTATAATCAGAAAAATCTCCACCGAATTTACTTAAGCCTTTATTTGAAAGTTCTAAGATTTCATCACATAAACTTAAAGCTTCACGGTCGTGCGAAATTAATAATATTCCGCCGCTGCGTTTACGTAAGAATTGTAAAAGCATTTCGCGACCTTCGCGGTCTAAGTCGTTGGTGGGTTCGTCTAATATTAGAAACTGATCGTTTAATGTATTCGCCAAACGTACACGCATCCATTGGCCACCACTTAAAGTGGAGCAAAGATTTTCGCGATCAATTCCTGTCAGTAAACACTCGCCTAAAGCAGGCCAGTCATAATCTGGCCCCAGATAATCTTGCACAGAAATAGCCGGTGGAACTTCTCTTTGTGAAAAGTAAGTTACCGGGCTGTTTCGTTTGATTGATCCTTTGGTGGGTTCAATGGCATTAGCAATAAGCTTGGCTAAGCAGGTTTTGCCGACTCCATTAGGGCCAACTAGACCTGTTACTTTTGCGTTTAGAGAAAAATTTAGATTGTTAAATAAAACGCGCCCGTTTGGTAATTCAAACGACACCGCGTTCACGATAATGGTTGCTAGCATAAATATAACCTCGAGCGACCTAAGATACGCTCTTAAGAAAGAATTAAAATTTAAATGGGATAAATTGGGTTATTTATGCTGTTCTCATAAGTCTCTGGTTTAGGGCCAGAGATTTATAGAATAGCAAAACATAATTTGTTGTTAAATAGAAAAATACTCTTTACGATTTTTATATATGGAAAAATCGTATTACCACGCGCATGAATCAGCTTATCAGCAAATAAAATCAAATGGTTACGTAGGTTGGGGTAACGCCAAAACTCTAAATGATTTAGGGGATAACGTCACTAAGCAGTATCTGACTGATACAGTAAACCGCTTTTTTCCAGAGGTTAAAGGTAAAAAGGCCTTAGATGTCGGTTGTGGAACCGGAACAACGGCTTTTATGCTTTCGCAAATGGAAATGGATGTAACAGGAGTTGATATCTCTGAAACAGCCATCGAGATGGGCCGCGATCTTTCGAAACAGCAAAATTTAAATATTAATTTCATTAAAGGCGATGTGCTTGAGTTAGATAAGTTAAATCAAAAATTTGATCTGATTTATGATAGCCACTGTCTTCACTGCATTGTTTTTGAAGACGATCGCCAAAAAGTTCTAACGAGTGCGAAAAAATCTTTAAGCGAAGGCGGGATTTTTATTCTAGATACAATGGTGATGCCGAACGAACCACATGATCCAGCTCATACATACGATACTTTACGTTTTGATGAAGATTATATTCTTTGGCATAAAACAAAATCGTCATACGCAAAAGGCGTGATTGAATTAAACGGTCAAGCTTGGTGCGCGCAACGCCGTATTTATCCACCGCATATGGTTATGGCCGAAGTGGCGAAAGCGGGTTTTGTGGTAATTTCGGATCGACTCGATGCTCAGCCAAACGAAGTATCAATGCTTCGCCTTGTTTTGAGGTAATTTGCCCTAGCAAACAAATTGCTCCACTGTTGATGACACACGGAGGAGCAATTTATGAATCTGCAAAAAGTCATCGATGATGTAAACGGAAGAGTCGCAGTACCCATTCTTATGTGGTTCTTAGGTGCGCCGCTTGGTCTTGTTATTCTGGTTTGGTTTTTCTTTTTTAGAGGGAAGTAGCTACCCTTCCCAGAGTTCATCTAAATTAACATCTTCGCTGTCTGGCCTATTAGCATTACTTAGTTGTTCAACTTGAATAACTAAGGGAATGTTGAAGGATGTGCCAGTAACTATACATGACCCCGTTGGTAAGCTGGGAATCATTTCTTTAGACAATCTGTCAAGTGTACTAAGTGAATTATCAATGAGAAGTAAATCCTTGTCATTAACTAGTCGATGTAAAAAGAAATTGTGTAATTGTGACATAACAGTTGGTGAAATGTCCGCAGGACGCTGGCTTGCGATTGTTAGATACATTCCAAATTTTCTGCCTTCTTTTATAATTTCTTCGAAAAGTTCTAGTCGATAGTCTTTCCAGCTAGTTTGTTCTCTGACAGACTGCTGAGATAGAATATTATGAGCTTCATCAATAATCAGATGTACTGTCTTATTTGGAGGAGTCGAAACATCTTTCTTGTGTAGTTCATATGTTTGTTTGGCAATTAACAAGGGTAATATTTTTTTTATGTCCTGATTGCATTTGCGTAAAGAAACAACAGTAAGAAGTTTTTGTTGGTGATTGCCTTGAATAAAACTGATTACTCTCTTTAAGCTGGCAGTCGAGTCTTCGACTCGCTTAAGTAATGGCTGAATAAAATCGAATTGTACATACTCTGATAGCAAATCATTAATTAGTTGTAAGTTGATTCTAATAAATAGCTCATCAAATGGATCAATGTTATTTAAAGTCAGAGCGTTTACTAAATCTCTGAATATTCGGTCATACGGCTCTTCATTTCCATTGAAGTAAGTATTTGTATTCCCGTATTTAAAAGTTGGATTTTGGCCTCCGCCGAACCATTGAAGTTGATTTAACTCGTGTGTTAACTCTGCGGCATCTATAAAGATTGAAATTTGTTTTAATAGTTCAAGAGATTCTCGTTTAGGAGATGTAGTTGTAAATGCGCGTTTAAATGAAGATTTGAGATAATTTAAAAGACTGTCTGGATTGTCGTTAAACTTTTCACGTCCTCGAACCAATCTGCTAATAAAAGGTTTTTGAGTTCCTTCTGTAGCTTTGAACAAAATACTTAAAATTTCTGTATTCCAAAAAAAATCACCATGAAGAGGGAACTTGTCAGAATTTTCACTTGAAGTGTTTAAATTATAAACCTTTTTGTCAATTGCTGAAATTAATTGATCACGTGTGTACTCACCATTGAAATCTAAAATGGTAAAAAAGCTGTTTCCACGAATAGCGTGTTTCTTTTTATCAAAGAGTAAGGTGAAAAGTTTCGCGAGGGTATTAGATTTGCCGCTTCCTGTATTACCGAAAATTCCTATGTGACTATTAAAAAGTTTTTGCCACGGCAAAGAAACTGGAAGACCCTCTTTTAGCATTTCACCTATAATAAAATTGTTATCAACCCTTTTACTGTAGATTTTGGTAATTTTATCTTCAGTAATTAAAAAGACAGCATCTTTAATCATAGGTAAAAATTTAATTCCTTCATTAAATTTTCCATTTTTAAAATAGCCAATAGGCTTAACTTCAATTTTTCTTATATATTTCTTTTCACTATTTTTTTCGATGAAGCTGGACTCGTCTAAAAACTCGCCTTCTACTGCGCACACTATGTCTACAAAACCGCGTTGGATAATAATAAATTCACGAATTGAGATTCCCTTGTACTTTTCACCTTTGTAGAAAAGTACTTCTTTGCTGGATTCTTCAAAGATATTCAAAATAATTTTTACGCCTTTTACAGAAATAACTTCACCAATAGGTATATCCATTATGCCTCTGCTGATTCGTGTTTTAGTACATCTGAATTGAATTTACTAAAATCAAGATTTTCATCGATACTAATTGGCGTCACATTTCTGTAATTTCCGAAGTATTCAAACATTTGATTCTTTTCATTTTCGTTAAAACAACAGATAAATACTTGCAACTTAGGATTTGATAAAGACCTTTGAACCAATTTTAAAATGTGCTCGTCAGCAAAAGAAAAACCGAAAGTTATAAATATTGAATTTTCTTTCTCTAGTTCATAACTTAATAGACGCAGCATTTGATAATAATGTTCTTCAAACACTGTCTCATGGAATTTCCACTTAGTAGGATTTACTATAGGAAGTTTGTTGAATTCGTTCCAAAACCAAGCTGTATCTTTCGGAGTAAATTGAAGGCTGTAAAGGTCTTGCGTCGTTTTTTCATTATTGTTAACTAGTTCTGAGAATGTATTTAAATCTTCTTGATACTCTGCGGGTATTTCAATTGACCCTAGGGTTCCAGTGTAATTGACTTGAATGTCATTATTACTTTTTTTCCAGTAAACTGAGCCATGAATATGAATTAAATTAATCTGAGGAATGTTGACTCTATGCTCACCAAAAACACCTGTTTGATACTTAAATGTGCTAAAATTTTTTGCGTGTAAGAGCTTTCTGCCAAAGCCTTCAGTGCCGTCATTTAAATTAAACGTGAGAGATCCTTCTTTAATTATTCTATCAGCAGTTAATGGCACACATCCATCATAGTTCGTAGTGAAAATGTTACAGCTAGGGACCGAAGTTTTTCGTCTTGCTAATAAATGCAAAATTTTTTTAAGAAATACTTCATAATTTTCGATTACTTTTTTCTCTGCTGCTCCTGTGAGTGTATCGACATTTAAAGCTAAAGCAGGTTGTATGCATGATCTGTAGTAATACATAAAAAGCAAAGTTTTTAGATAGTCTTTGTTTTCTTTTGTAAATTCAGTAGCAAGTGTTTCAATTGTTTGCTTTTTGGCATTTGCATCGCATATTTGCAGAGCTAAAGTTGGAAGCAATCCGAATGAAGCGCCTGAGCCTAGAAGAAAATTTAAATTTTTGTCGTAAATAGCATCTATTTTTATCATATAGGTAAGTCTCTATATCTTGCTATCGGAGCAAACTTATCAATAATAAAGAATTAATTATTTACCTAGACCAAAGCTCAATTATCATTTACTTGGGTTACATAATAAATTTAGTGCCTCATTTCACTTTGTGAGTAAGGGCGCTTCGGTGCCAGACTTAAGAATTTCACCAGCGCCGCATTCACTTCTTCAGCGTGGCTCGCAAGTAACCCATGTGGGCCACCGTCGATTTCTAAATACTCGCAACCTGGTAACATGTCTTTTAAACGTCGACCACATACATTTAGTGGTGTGATCTTATCGCCTGAGCCGTGAATTACTAAACTAGGTACATCAATTTTTCTGATATCGTCTCTGAAATCTTCGCCCCAGGAATCAATACATTTTACTGTCGCCATACCTGAAGCTTGCATTGCCAGTGTCCAGCTGTATCTGATCATTTCATCGCTGACAGCTTTGCTGCCGACGATGCCGTGGCTGTAGAAGTCTTCTAAAAACTTATGCATGAACCCGGGTCTATCTTCGATACATTTTCTAATCATTTCGTCGAAAACTTTTTTCTCGATACCGTCAGGATTATTTTCTGCTTTTAGTAGCGCTGGTAAAATACCTGCGATGAATACAGCTTTTTCAATTCTTTCTGAGCCGTAAGTTGAAATGTATCTAGCCACTTCGCCGGTGCCCATTGAAAAACCAACTAGGGTAATATCTTTTAAATCTAATTTAGTTATGACCTTATGAAGATCTTCGGCGAAGGTGTCGTAGTTATAACCTTCAGCGGGTTTACTGGATTCACCAAAACCACGGCGGCCATAAGCAATCACGCGATAGCCACTTGATAGCAGCACAGGAATTTGTGCATCCCACGAAGCTTCACTTAACGGCCAACCATGTAGTAATACGACTGGTTTTCCTGAACCGTAATCTTGGTAGTGTAAATCAATAGTGGCATTGTTTTCTTTACCGACTTCAATGTAATGCATAAATCTCTCTCCTAGGTTTAAAACGCTAGGAGAGATGCAAAATTTATTCTTGGATAAAGCGGGGAGTGTTGCCCCGGGAAATTATTTCGCTAAGTAGTCTTCTAACTTATCGAATGATCCAGTCCAACCTTGAGTCATGCCGCCACGTTCTTTAATGAAGGCTTGTAATTCATCTGGTGTACATTTGCCTTCGACTTCCCACTGAATTGTCACGCGAGTTTGGTTTGTGTCTTCAGCAGTAAACATCACCGTTGTTAACATAGATTCAGGCCAAGTCGGAGCTCCCGGATGGCGCGAGATATTTTCTTTTTCATCGGCAAATTGTTGTGAGTACACAATTTTAGTCGGTGTGATTTCTTTATACTGGATTGTTCCGTACATCGTAAAATCTGGGTTAGACATTTTGTAAAATGATTTTCCACCAGGTTTAATTTCAGCACGAATAAACTGCATATCAAAACCTGTAGGCGCTAACCATTTAGAAAAATGATCTGGGTCAGTCCACATCTTATACATAGTGTTCATGTCAGTGTTGAAAGTTCTGTTGATAATAAAGATTTCTTTATTGTGTTGTTCTTTTTCTAAGTATTCACCAAAACGATCCCAAGTTGAATTTCCGCTGGCTTGTTTAATAAACTTAGCGATTTCTTTAGCCATAGCTTCATTTTCAAAAGCCATAACGAACGACAATTCAGTTTTATTTTTAGCAAGCTCTGTGAAAGTAGCTGTTACACGAAATAACGGTGGGCGATCTTGTTCATCATTACCGCCATGATCGTAAACTAAGCGCGAATATTTTTCGACCTCATGATAAACCGTTTTGTTTTCCCAAACTTGGCCTTCGGGTCCAAACATAGTGTATGTCCAGTGGCCGCCGACACGTAAATCTTTTGCGTGTGTTTTGATGGTATGCCCACGTGGGCCCCACCAGTGTTTGGCTTGTTCAGGATCATTAAAAGCATCCCATACAGTTTTTAACGGGGCATCGTAAACGCGTGTAAGATATAACTCATTTGGTTTATTTTTTGCGGCCATGGTTTTTTCCCTTCGTGCTTTTTTTCTTTTTAGGTTCTTTTTCTTTGGCAGTAACTGTTTTTAAATATTCACCTAAGCGGTCTAAGCTGTCTTCCCAGTACTGGCGGTAGGTTTCCATCCAGTCGTTGGCATCTTTGAGCGGTGTGCCGTTTAATTTACATGGGCGGTACTGAGCGTCTTTTGATTTCGTAACAAGTCCCGCATTTTCTAAAACTTTTAAATGCTTTGTTACTGCCGGAAGACTCATATCTTTTAAAAAAGGTTTGGCTAAATCTGACACATTGATTTCACCTTGCGATAGGCGCGCCAACATCGCCCGACGAGTTGGGTCAGATAAAGCGTGAAATGTTTGAGAAAGTTGATCGTTCGTCATATTAAACCTTTTGGTTAATTAACCATTTAGTTAAATATAAAGCATAAATGTGTTATGGTCAATAGCAGTCCGGACTGTACCTACTAAGTAGCTAAAATGATTGAATAATCTTCTATTTTAGATAAGGCTTAGGGTATGAAAACTAGCGATTTAATGCGCCTTTTGATCCTTGCCGCCATCTGGAGCGGATCTTTTATTTTTATGAAAGTTTTAGCTCCGGTGCTTGGACCAGTGGTCACAGCGAGTATGCGTTTACTGATTGCGGGCGTTGTTTTAAGTGTTTATTTCCGAGTTATAAAATTTGATGTGAACTGGAAAGAACACTGGAAACATTACGTGTTGATTGGGGTAGTGAACTCATCAGTGCCATTTTTATTCTACGCCTTTGCAGCACTTCATATTCCGGCGTCACTTTCGGTTATTTTAAATTCAAGTACTCCATTATTTGCGGCAATCTTTGCCGCGATTTGGTTAAACGATAAGTTAACGCCGATCAAAATCTTAGGGTTAGTTTTAGGCATTACCGGAGTAGGCTTTGTCGCGATTAAAGAAGCCATCACGATTAGTGAATTTGGCATGTTTGCCGCTTTTGCCTGTCTGACAGCAGCGATGTGCTATGGCATTGCTGGAATTTATATTAAAAAATACGCCTCATTTTTAAAACCATTAGCGGTGGCAGGTGCAAGTCAGTTAGCCGCAGGTGTTGCACTTCTACCTTTTATTGCTTTGTCTCCGATCAAAGGCGAAATCAATTTAACGATCATTTTAAATATGCTGGCACTTTCGCTTCTATGCAGTGGTTTAGCATACATTCTTTATTTTCGGCTGATCGCTAATGTGGGGCCGGCAAAAGCGGCAACGGTTCCGATGATTATGCCAGCGTTCGGGTTAGTGTGGGGTGTAATCTTTTTAAACGAAAAAATCACCGGCCAAATGATTTTAGGCTGTGTCTTAATTGTTGTGGGATTAATTTTAGTTTTATTTAAAAAGAATAGCGAAACGTCAAAGCCAAGCCATCGCCCGTAGGAATTGCGGCAAAGTCAGTCTCAGATTTTTTATTCTTATATCTTTGTGAAATACTAATACCGTAACTGGCACCGATAGCAGCTCCGGCTAAAACATCATGAACATAATGGCGGTTATCATTCATGCGACTGTAGGCTACAGCTGTGGCTAGCGCGTAAGCGGGAATTCCCCAACTAGATCCGTGCAGTTCATTCACCGTTGCAGCAAAAGCAAATGCGCGAGTTGCATGTGCCGAAGGAAAAGAAGTTTTATCATTTTCATCATGCGGCCGTGGTTCTTGCACGACATCTTTTAAAACACCAGTAACAACACTTGAATACAGAGTAGATTTTAACATCACCACGGCAAATTCATGCGCTTCAGGATCATCTGCGAAAAACGAATAAGCTTCCATTCCGGCGAAATATAAAATATTCGGTAGCGTTTGCCCTGAAATATCGCCGTACTTGCTGTAGGCTCCCATAGGTTTTTTCTTAACTGTGTCTTCTTGAAGGGGATCAACAGTAAATTCACGGGTTAAAAGTAGGCCTGAAGTGATGGCAAAACCACCGAGTAAAACTTTTTGCCCTGTAGGGTTAACAAACGGAGAAATAAAATCATTTCCCACATTGCTCCAGAAAGAATCTTCTTCAGCCGTCGGTGCCGAGGCGGCCTCTTGTTGCGCAAAGCAAATGTTAGTCAGAAATAAAATCGCTAAAAATATTTTGAGCATGAAGAACTAGTGTAACAGCTCAAGTGAAAAATCGATGATCCAGTAATGGTACAGTCTATGAAGTGAAATTAATTTGTAAATTAGAACTGATGTTGAAAATAAATTCCTAAACCATCAGGTGTTGGAATCGGCATCCAGCTTAGATTTGCTGTCTGCTGAGTATGAGTTAAATAGCTTGCACGCGCCCAAAATACGCCAAGGGAAATACCTGAAGTGATATCACTAATCCAATGCGCGTTTTCAGCAATGCGCGAAATCGAAATCGCCGTCGCTACAGCATAAGCGGGGATTCCTACTTTCCAGCCGTAAGCATACATCAAAGATCCAGCACTGGTAAAAGCAGACGAGGCATGGCCTGAAGGAAACGACGATGGAAACGGTAAATAATCACCGCGCCCATCGGGTCTGTGGCGCTGAAAAATAAAAGAAAGACTCACATGACTCAGAGAGGTTAAAGCTAAAGCTCTGGCGTGCATGAGGCCATTTTCTTGATCCCAGATGAGTTGCCCGATAGCCACACTTACACTTAAAAAACCACTGCCAACTTTTGCAAAATCTGAAGAAGTTTCGCGATCCATTAAAAGATCATGGCCACGTTCATTATGCTCAACCACATCATAGTCATACTGATGGGCTGCAATCGTAGTTAAAGCGCCAACACCTAAGATAGTAAATCCTGTGTCATCAAATCCATTTTTGATCGTAGGTTTAAATTGGTCTTCCCATAACCAGGGAACAAAGGGTTTTCCTTGAGTGGGATCTTCGTAGCTAAAACTTTTCCATGATAATAAAACCAGAGCTAAAAAAACAAAGCGGTTTAAGGTAATAATTTTTGCACTTCTGATTTTGTTAATTAGCATAAAAGCTAAGAACGCTAAGATAGTTCCTAACGTGGCTCCTGCTAACACATCACTTGGATAATGCACACCACAGTAAATGCGCGAATAGGCAGTCATTGAAGCTAAGCCAATAAAGAACCAACGAAGCTTTGGAAAATAAAGCCCAAGAAAGACTGCGATAAAAAAACCATCCGCCGCATGACCTGAAGGAAACGACAAACCACCTTGTGGATCACCACGAAAAATAACCGGAAAAGGTAAATCCGTGGCATTAAAAGGTCTGACGCGATTAAAAACCGGCTTAATGATATTCACGAATTTATCCACCGCAGTCGCAAAGATCACCGCTGCAGCAAAAATTAAGACGCCTTTAGTACGGGCTTTCCAGAAAACATAAATTAAAATTAAGGGAGCAACGATATACAAAAAAACTTGGAGTTTGTGAAAGTTGGTCCAAACCGGTAAAAAACTATCAAACCAAGAGTTAGCCAAGGTTGTATTAATCAAATGAAATATCGAGTAATCAAACTCTAGTAATTTTTCTTTCATATCAAAAAAGTAATATCCCCACTGAAGCTTGTATGCTGTAAATCGTTGAATTATCGTTCACCGATTCGCTATTAATAGCAATTGGTGTTTCTCCATCGACAATAACAGTATCCCTATGTTTAATCCATTGAACTGTGCTATTAACTTCTGTAAACCAGACTTTTCCTTTTTCAGTACGATGAGTTTTGCCGAAGCCTATGCCTAATGCGGGGCCATCCATATGCAGACGGGCAGTGTCTTGTCTTGCGGTGGGTTCATCTTCGCCGATCACCACAACTAATACTCCAGCTCCGGCAAAGGCACGAAAATAATATTCTTCTAAACGATAACGTAAACCTAAAGTTAAAAGTGTATCCCAGATTAAATCTGAATTGAGCTTATTAAATTTCACACTGGCGCTGGATTCAATGGCCCAGTCATGATTAAAGTACCAACCGACATCGGTTTTAAAATTACTACCCCAGCCTAAATAGTCGCGGCGTGAATTTGAATGGTAGGTTGAGGAGTTAATTCCTATTCCTACAAAAATATGTAAACCTTCGCTCCAGTCGTCAGATAAAAATTCTTCACCTGTATCTAAAAGCTGGGCGTTGGTTGAAAGCGGAAGAATGAAAAATAAAATAAGAATTATTTTTTTCATTCAAACTCCCAGGCGATACGAACAGCTACTTGGTTTGAATGAATTTGAACGGTACCAATTAAATCACTGGTTGGTGGCAGCAGTGTAAAGGGATTTAAAATATAACCCAGTAAATGCCCGGGCCAGATGTCGGTTTTATGAAGATAGTTTGATAATTTTTCAACACCGACACCAAGAACCGTTCCGAACACAGGCGTTTGATAAAGATCTTGATAACTGGGGCGTTCAGTTACTGTTTCAATTGTAAATTCAAAAGCGAAAGAAGAAATTGCCGACCAGATAAACGCATTCTGCTCAGAATAATTTCGCGAACGATAGAATAAATAATAATATTGCCCTGCTAAAGTGTGACGATAAAGATTGTACTCAAAGCTATCGCGGTCATAGTGCGGATCGCGAGGGTAGTTAATCCAATTTTCAAAAGATCCGTACTTGTCGATTTCTTTTTTATGAACGATCAGATAGTACGTCCATTGCGCAGCGTAGACCATGGTGAAATTCGCTAGTTTTTCTTTCGATGAAACATTTACTGGTAAATTCGACGAGTCATTTTGGGCATGCCCTAGGGCACAAAAGCATATGACTAGAATGTAAAGACTTATAGCTTTGCCCATATATTGCCACAGTGAAATTCCTGTAAAAGTGCAATAAAGCGGCCCGCGCTGTTAAGCAAAACCCGGTCGCCGTCTAATAATTTGACATCTAAAAATGGCTTAAAAGGCCATAGAGCTTTAAGGCCCCTGGTCTAAGATTCGCTATTAAAGCTTCTGGAAAAATTAACTCTAGTTTTAACGAGGTTTTAATCATGAAAAAATTTGTAGCGGCCTTAATTTCAGTAGTGGCTTTTTCTCAAGTTGTAACTGCAGCACCTTACTATACAGGTATTGGCTGTAATGCCGAAGGTACAAAATGTACTTTTGGTAAACCTTCAAAAAGAGTTTTAAATTGGACAAAGCAAGGCTCAGTTTCTGAGCTTGGAAATAAATGCGAAAAATTCTTAGCAAATATCGAAGGCCGTAAAAATATCATCGCACAAAATCGCCCAGTGGTTCTAGATTACAGAAATTTTACTTACATGTGGTCAAAAAAAATTGATCAAAACGGACAAGCTGAAATTATCTGCCAAGTAGAAATTCACTCTGAACTTGAAAATGTAAAAATCGTTTCTGAAACATATAAAAAATTAAATTGGGTTTGTGATACAAAAGATCAACCAGGAATTTGTGCTCACTTAAAAAGTGAATGTGAAGCTTTACGTGATCAAGCCTTACAAGACAGCACTGTGTTAGACGCAACGATCTATAAAGGTGGATCATTAGCGCAAGGCGAGATCTGTTACGTCGCTACTGCTAAATTTAAATAATCTCAACACAATCCTAACCAAAGGTCTAGGTTATAGCAGACAAAACTTTTTCTAATTTCGTTTGTTAGCAAAAGCTTGCTAGCGTCTAATCAACAGCTAAGTTCCAAGGAAGGAATGTAAATGTTGAAAAAAATCACGAGCATTTTTTTAATATTGTTTTCAAGTCATCTGGTTTATGGCTGGGGATCGAAAGGTCATCAAATTGTGGCCTATGTGGGTGCTAATATAACTACGGATGGTGCAGCTTTCTGGCAAGCTAACCTTGAACCTCTTCGCAAATTAACAACAGTTCCTGACCGTGTTTGGAAAGCTCCCGCAACAAAAGCTGGTGAAGCGAACACTCACTGGTTTCAAGTGGATGCTTATTATGCTCCACAAGATTATAATCAAATTATCAGATTTCCGAGCAGTTACTCAGATGCGGTGACTAAGTACAGTCAAAGTACAATCGATATTAACGGAGTAGCGCCTTGGCGTATTCGTCAGTTATATCAATTAGCTTTTTTTAGTTTTACTCAAAACGATATGAAAAGCGCACTCGAGTATGTTGGCGTAATGACTCATTATATTGGTGACTTATCTCAACCACTGCATGTCAGCGAAAATTACGATGGCCAACAAACTGGCAATAAAGGTATTCATTCTTATTTTGAAGCTTCAATCATTAAAGATGAAATTAAAATCCGCGAAGATGTTGAAAAACGTGCGCAAAATTTATTACGTGATCCCAACTTTTTAAGCCAATTCAACGGCAATTTAATGGATGCGATTTTATTAGAAATCGAACGTTCAGTTTCTTACCGTGATCAAATTTTGCAAAATGATGATAAATATGGTCGCAGCAAAAATGGTGCTGCCATTCAATTAGAGTTAGCTAAAAACAGAATGGCTGATGCAGCCGCAACGACAGCGATGATTTTAAATCAGCTTTGGCGTGACACGGGCCTTGTGGCCCATGCGACACCGATGACTGTTGAAGATCCGAAATGGGTAAAACCTGATTTTAATAATTTACCCGAAGAGCGCATGACTCCGATTCATCAAAAATTTCTTCGTGATGAAGAAGACTGCGCCCAATAATTCTTAGCGGGTAATCGGTGTAAGTGTTGGTCCAAGTTCACCTTCGTGATCTTTTTGCATACCATCATGTGAATGAACGAAATGGCCTGAATACCACATCACTAAATCTTGATTAAAGATATTTTCACCAGTGACAAAGCTATTAAGTGCTGCGCGTGTTGAAGTGCGAATACGGTTATCATCTATTTCATTAGATTTATAACGTAAAAGCCAAGCATCAGCGACACCATAATAATCAGCTACACCGTCATTGTCTCCAGGAATTACATCATAAATGCTGTTTCCATCAGAACTGGTGATGCGCCAGTATTTATTGTCTTCATTTTTGCGAAACATCGTTTCGTAATCGACCGCGCGAAATTCAGAGCCATTTGAAACCATGGCTGAATTAGGTTTACCATCTAAGTCAAAATCAAAACGCCAATAAACGTGGTGATGGTGCGTGTAGCACACGCAAGAATTTCTAACTGCTGAAAATTGAAAGATCGGTTTAATGGTTCCATCATTGTATAATTCAAATTGGCTAGCGTAGCGGTACCAACCGGCAGAAAATTCGGTCACAAGGGTTACTTTATCTTCACTTTGATAAATCGCAACGCCTCTGAAGTTTCCGCGATCATTGCCCGTATCAAAAATTGTAGTTGGTGGTTGTGAAGCGATGCGAATTCCTGGAGCTTCATCAGAGCCTACGGCATTAAAGTAATTTTCAGCGTAAGACCAGTCACGATACGGTCCACACACACCTCCAGAATACTGAACATTTAGAATTGGCGTGTGAGCGCGTGCTAAAATTAATTTACCTTTGTAATAAACATTTCTAATTTCTAAGCCTGAGCCTTTGCTGCCTGATGAAGCCGAAGGGCGAATAACGATAAAATTCCATAGCGGTCCTGTATCATCATTAATATCAATTTGTGCTGATCCAGCACGGCCTTTACCTGTGACTGCTTGTCCTGCATTAGGTAATCCGCACACTGCTAGAGTGGCCAATGAAGTTGGCGGTGCTTTATTTTCAAAGCGCACAACTTCCATGTTACTTAAATTTACACCAACGATTTCATGAATGTTGGGATCAGTTTGTGAACGAAGACCAACACCAACAATACGGGGCCCACCGATGCCACGAAAAGTATCGGGGCTTGCAAGTGTGCTTGGCATAGGTTCATAAGCTACTAAATCACCACTGATTAAGCCTTGAGAAAAATCAGAGTTATCTGATAGCACTTGCACCGCTTCTTCATACTCTTCAGGAGAAGCTGCGACATCTTCGATGGTCATTTGAATTTTCGGAAGAATAGAAAAATCACTTGGGCCAGTGATTCTAAGCATTGTGGCGTCAGTATAATTAAAAATATGAACGATATAATCAACACCTGACGAAAAAGGACGATCTTCGAGCGTTGTGGCAATGACGCGATAGTCTTTATGATCAAGAGCTTTTAAAATCACCGGGTGATTTAAAAGTTTTTCTGTGACAAGGCGGCGATCTTCTTCGGTCGGGCCAATTTGCCTCGCTGAAATTTTTAACGGGTTTGCATAAGTTAAAATTCCACAGAAAAAAGTAACGAAAAAGTATTTAAGCATATTGCATCCTTTGCTGGTGAATAGGAGCGTAAGTCAGCAAAGAAAGTGCCACGGCTATTAATGATCGAGTGGTTTTTCAGGAAGAGGTTGTGGGGGATTATGGATTCTCGGTTTTCCGTATTGTTTCCAAAGTTCCATAAGTTTTGGTTCATTTAAAGTTTCTGATTCGCGTAAGACTTTAACAGCTTCGAAAATAAAATTTTTATTTCGTGTTAAACATTCAGTGGCGCGTGCAAAACTTTTATCTAAGATATTTCTAACTTCTTCATCGACATCTGAGGCTGTGCGGTCACTTAAAAGTTTTCCGTTGCCCTCAAATTGTCCTTGTAAGTAGGCGGATCGTTTATTTTCTAAAGTGACCATTCCTATTTTTTGGCTCATCCCAAACTGAGTGACCATAGCGCGCGCTAGGTCTGTAGCTTTAGCTAAGTCATCACTAGCACCTGTTGATATTTTTTCACAGAAGATTTCTTCAGAACATCTACCACCAAGTAAAACGGCGATTTTATCTAACAGTTCATCTTCATCTAAAACATAGCGATCTTCAGTAGGGCGTTGAATGGTGTAACCTAAAGCTCCCATGCCACGTGGAATAATGCTGACCTTATGAACTTTATCAGTGGTACTTAGTGCTAAGCCAACGGTTGCATGGCCCATTTCATGATAAGCGATGCGCGTTTTTTCTTTTTCGCTCATGACTTTGCTTTTTTTCTCTAAGCCTGCGACCAAACGTTCGATAGCCTGCGTGAAATCATCTTCGGTTACGAAGTCAGCGTTTCTTCTCGTAGCTACGATAGCGGCTTCATTGATCAGATTAGCTAAATCAGCTCCAGAAAATCCCGAAGTCAAAGAGGCGATATGATTAAGATCTAATTTTGGATCTAGAATAATTCGTTTTGCGTGCACTTTTAAAATTTGTAAACGCCCAACTTGGTCAGGGGGGCTTAATAAAATTTGTCGGTCAAAACGCCCAGCGCGAAGTAACGCCGGATCTAAAATTTCTGGGCGGTTAGTGGCGGCAATCATAATAACACCTTCAGAAGTATCAAAACCATCCATCTCAGCTAATAATTGATTGAGTGTTTGTTCTTTTTCATCGTTACCACCGCTACCGATAGCACCAAATGCACGCGACTTTCCTAACGCATCAATTTCATCGATAAATAATAAACACGGCGCTTGTGATCGGGCTTGATCAAAAAGATCGCGCACCCTCGCGGCCCCAAGGCCTACGAACATTTCAACAAATTCAGAACCATTAATAGAAAAGAAAGTTACTTTCGCTTCACCGGCGACGGCGCGAGCTAAAAGTGTTTTACCAGTTCCTGGCGGGCCAACTAATAAAACGCCTTTGGGAGCACGCCCGCCTAAACGTGAATAGCGTTGTGGATCTTGTAGAAAGTTAACGACTTCGGCTAATTCATCTTTGGCTTCATCAACGCCGGCTACATCTGAAAAGGTGGTCTTTACGGTTTTTTCCATATAAATCTTAGCACGTGATTTAGTTAAAGAAAGAATTCCTCCAGCTCCACGGGTCATGCCCCGGGCGGCTAGATTAAATAAAAAGTATATAAATATGATCGGAATAAGCCAGGCAAAAGCGATTCGCCAAAAAGGGTCTTTAAATTCGCTTCTGAAGGTAATATTTTTATCGTGAAGCTTTTGAACTAAAGTTTCATCGTTGACTAAATTGGTTGAAAAGAATTTTACATTCTTTGGATCGTCAGATTTGATTTCACCGCTAATATTACTTTCTGAAATGACCACATTAGTGATTTGGTTTTTTTCTACCATCTGCAAGAATTCGCTGTAAGGTACTGTTTCAGCCCGCGAACGAAAAAAGAAGTTATTAAAAATAACCATAGCCATTAAGATGAGAAACATGACACCGAAATTCAGTTTATTTTCGCCAGGCTTTGGAAGTTTTGATTGATCGTCTTGCATGCAAAGATCTGAGAAGTTCAAATTTTATTCCACGCACAGACGCTTTTTACGCCACTTTCGCTGTGGCAACTTGGCTAACGCGAGTCGCCTTGGTCTAACGAAGTATGTTATTCTTCCACGTCTAACGCTATGATGGTTGAAGTGTCTTCAATCAATAAATATCCCACTTTTCATTATTCACAGCCCAGTGATTATCACTTTAGCCATGATTCAGTATTTCTGGCGCGTGAAATTTTTGAAAGACGCGGTAATCAGTTAGCAAAAGATAATGTGCAAATTCTAGATCTGTGTGCCGGCTGTGGAATTGTCGGACTGGATTTGTTATTTCACCAATTAAAAGAAAAATCTTTTAGTGGCGAAGTCGATTTTTTAGAAGTGCAAGAAATCTATAAAGAGCATTTCTTAAAAAATAAAGAGATATTACAAAGTCATTTTCCAAATAGTCCAGTGTCATTGAATTGGGTACAAAATAGCTATGCTTCTGCTGATGACAGTAAAAAATATGATTTGATTGTTTCTAATCCACCGTACTTTGTCGTGGGCCAAGGTATGTTATCACCGAATGAATTTAAAAATCGTTGTCGCTTTTTCGTCGATTCAGACTGGCAAACAATGATTCGCTTTATGCAAAATTCATTAAAGCCAGAAGGCCAGGCGTATTTTTTAGTGCGTGAAGAGCTTAAAGCCACAATGGCCAAGCAGTTTCCAGAGATGACGTTTCCATTTCAAGTGCGCGGCACTTGGGTTGCGCATATTGACGCTGGACCACAATAAAATTTTATTTACTAAAAATAAATTACTTTTATTATAAATAGCTCAACAAAACACGGAGGTTTTATAATGAAAAAAATTATTGTCTTTTTAGCAATTACTGCATCTTTTTACGCAAACGCACGCAATCTATCTGCAATGGCGTGGTCTTTTACTGCCCCTTCCTTATCTGATCCAGATGCTATCAGTCCAAAAACAGCTGGTGATATAGTTTTTGATACAACAACTGCAAATTTTTACGGTTGGGACGGATCATCTTATTTAACTCTTTCAGGAAAAGTAGCTACAGCACCAACAGTGCAAAAATTTACTACATCTGGCACAGCTACATATACATTACCGACGAATCCAGCGCCTCTATATATTAAAGTTAGAATGGTTGGTGGTGGCGGTGGAGGTGGCGGCAGTAGCACTGGTGGGCCAACTGCAGGTGGCAATGGTTATAATACTACTTTTGGCACATCTTTATTAGTAGCTAATGGCGGTTCTGGTGGTAGTACATCTGGAGTTGGTGGAGCAGGTGGAAGTGCTTCGTTAGGCAGTGGCCCTGTTGGTTTAGCAATTAGCGGTGGTTCAGGCGGAGGAAGTATGGTGACTTCTACGACTCAGGCATCCGGAGGAGTGGGTGGTAATTCTGCTTTTGGTGGTTCAGGTGGAAGCGGAACTATCTCTGCTGGATTAGCCGCGGCTACAAACAGTGGCTCAGGAGGCGGCGGAGCAGGCATTGGTATCAGTTCTTATGTTGGCGCTGGAGGTGGAGCTGGCGGATATGTTGAAGCAATTATTTACAATCCGAGTTCAACTTATTCTTATGCAGTTGGCGGTGGCGGTAGCGCAGGATCCGCAGGTAGCGGTGGTGCTGCCGGAGGAGCTGGTGGAACAGGTATAATCATCGTTGAAGAATATTACCAATAAGATTTATTTTAAAGAGAACGACGAAGTTTCTGCTTTGTCGTTCTTATTTTTTGAACTAGATATCAAAAACCTTTTTTATTTTCTTGCTTGGTTTTCTAAATCCAGATCTGAAATCTAAAATATCGTTCTGTGTTTTGCTTTTGAAATAACTTAAAAGCACCATTGTGCCGAAGCGTTCGTTTAATTCAAAACCGGTAATTTTAAATCCATATTTAAGCTTAGGAATAATAACATCGTTATTCGTCATAATATGGCGGCTGTAGATTGTGGTAAATCCTTGTTTTACAGCCTGATTGATCATTTCTTTCATCAAGCAAGTGTACAGACCTTTTTTACGGTGAGTCGGAAGAATGGCCGAATTACACATGTAATAAACTGTCGCTTGTTCCTGAAAGCCCCAGCTCCAGCCGACAAATTTATTTTTATAGTACAAGCCTAAATTAAGTTTAAAAGTTTTTGGAAACTCTTTGCGTAATTTGGTTTGTTGCGCCAGTTCCTGTTTTGTGAAAACTTCGGCATTTCTATAGAACATTGACACATCGTTAAAAATCTTTTTAGCAGGACGCGTCCATAAATCCCAAAATTCAGCGTCTGGAATTTCTCTAATTTCATAGCCTGGCGGTAGCTTGTATTTTAGACTCATAGTGAAAGTATATATGAAGCTAAAATCAGCCGTCAGTAAAATTAATGCCCGCGGAGCACTTCTGGTGTTTCCGATTAATAACAAAAAAGAACCAGCGTCTTTATGGTCAGAGTTTTATCCAAAATCTAAAATGCGCTGGGAGTGGGATTCAGATGGTGATGACCGTGTGGGCGAGCTTTGGGCTTTAATGAAAAAGCTTTCTGATAGCCGCGAAGTGGTTTATTCGAAATGGTATCAGGGGCGGGCAACATTTTTTTCGCGCAAATTATTTGCGGCGTTACTGCAAAAGTCTCTACATCACTTTGATGAACCGCATATTTCGCCTGTAGCTAAAAACTTGCTTGATACCTTAGAAAGTGATTCACCGTTATCGACAAAACAACTTAAGGCTCTTACTGAGTTGCGTGGTAAAGATAACGAACGATTTTATAACCGGGGAATGAAAGAGTTATTCTCTAAATTTTTAATCGTGGCTTTTGGCGAAGTGGATGATGGGGCTTTTCCGTCTTTAGCTGTAGGTGCCACTAAAAATTTATATGAAGATCTTTTAAATGAAGCTCGAGATATGACTGACGTCCAGGCCGATAAAATAATCGAGCAATATTTGCCAGAAGGAAATTTGTTTCGTAAATTCTTAGATAAACTTCAGAGGGAAAAATGAAAACTGCAGTGATCATCGGAGCAACAGGTCTTGTTGGAACAGAATTAGTGAAAGCTTTAAGCTATAGCCAGCATTACGATAAAATTTATGTGATCGCGCGCCGAGCAGTAGAATTTAATGATAAAAAAATTGAACCCGTGGTTATAGCTTTTGAAAATTTAGAACAGCAAAAGTTTCCGACAGGCGCTGATTATTTCTGTGCTTTGGGTACAACGATTAAACAAGCGGGGTCACAAGAAGCTTTTCGCAAAGTTGATCACGATTACGTTGTAAGCTTTGCTAAAATTGCCAAGACCTGTGAAGCTAATTCTTTTCATATGGTTTCAGCGATGGGCGCAAGCCAGGTATCTACAAACTTCTATTCACGTGTAAAAGGTGAAACTGAAAAAGACGTGTTAGCACTTGGTTTAAAGAAAACCCGTATTTACCAACCAAGTTTATTAATCGGTACACGTGATAACTTAGGGCAGCCTTCACGTTTAGGTGAAGAAATTGTGACCGCTGTTTATAACAACGCGAAATTCTTATTTAAAGGCTTTATGAAAAAGTACGAGCCCATCACCGCTGAAAAAGTGGCTTTAGCGATGGCTAAAAACGCAATTTCTGATTCAGCAAAAAATAAGATGATCGTTTCAAATAGAGAAATGCACTAAGTAGAAATTACGGCAAAGTATTGTTCTAAAGAATCATACAATGCATGAAAAGCTTTTGGGTCATCCAAACCTTTTAGCATGCCATAGAAACCTTCATGCGCCATCACTACAAACTGTGCTACTTTTTTAGTGTTTACATCTTTTTTTAAAAAGCCGTTAGCTTTGGCGCGGCTAAGGTGTTTTTCAGTTTCATCAATCCAAAGATTTAAAGCAGTTTGTAAACGTTTATGAAAACCCTTATCTACAGGCGACATCTCTTGCACTAAATTATTTAAAGGACAACCAAGCTTAAGATGAGCTGGCGGAGAATTGCCGATTAAGTTTTGCAATTGCTGAAGAATACCATCTAAAGGGTTATCAAACTTTTCTAAAGGTGTAATCCAGCGGTCAATGATCATGGGGCTGATCACATCTTCAACTAAGGCATAGCCCAGATCTAACTTGGTCGGAAAATGGTGGTAAAAAGCCCCTTTGGTCATCGACGTCTTTTTTACGATATCGTCAACACTAACCCCTTGGAAACCGCGCGAGAAAACCTCCATAAATGCCACATCTAGAATCTCTTTTCGAGACTTCTCTAGGTCACGGGTCTGCTTTTTAGGGGCCTTGGTGGCCGGTTTCTTGCTTTTCATACGTTTTAAAGTCTAGCAAAAAGAGAGGTTATTGACAACATACTAATTAGTATGTTAAATTTTAATCAGATCGAAGTCGGAAGAAAGAGGAATTTATGATCAAAAAGATTTTTTTAGGACTAGTTATCGCCATTGTTTTGTTCTTAGGGTTTGTTTCAACTAGAGAGAGCAAATTTCACTATGAAAGAAGTACGGTGATTAATGCTCCGGCTGAAAAAATCTATCCTTATATTAGTAACTTTAAAAATGGTTCAGCTTGGAATTCATTTGATCAAAAAGATCCTAACGTTAAACGTAATTTTATCGGCAACGATGGTGAAGTCGGCGCAAAAATGGAATTTGAAGGTAATCAAGAGGCCGGAGCAGGTTATTTAGAAATGTTAAGCCTTGTACCGAACGCTGAAGCGCAAATGAAATTAGTTATGACAAAACCTATGCATGCAGAAAATCTAATTATCTATAAATTAACTGCAGAGCCGACTGGTAGCACACGTTTTACTTGGGCGATGTCAGGTGATGCGGGTTTTATCGGTAAGTTAATCAATATCTTTATTGATTGCGAAAAAATGATCACTGATGAGTTTGAAAAAAGCTTTCAAAATCTAAAAGTCGTTATCGAAAAACAATAATTTAAGTAAGGAATAAAGATATGAAACTAATCACTACTCCAGATTTAACTCAGTTTCCAGAAACTCATTATGTGTTTATCGAAAAAATCGGGCCGTTTCAAGAAACAGCCATGCTAGCTTGGCAACAGTTACATCAAAATTTAGCGGCGATTAACGGTAAACACCAGATTTCAGCTTTCTTTTCACAATACAAAGTGCAACCGCAAATGGTTTACCGTGCGGGTGTGGCTGTTGATAAAAAACCAGAGCATTTGCCAGAAGGTTTTAAATACGAAAAGTTTGAAGGTGGTCTTTACAAGCGTTTCACGTTAATTGGTGGATACCAGAATCTGCCAGACGCTTCTGGTGCTGTATTTGCTCATGTTGAAAGAGAAAAAACACCAGTGCGTGATGGTTGGTTTATTGAAAACTATATTAATAGTCCGAATGCACGCAAAGAAGAAGAGTTAGTGACTGAAATTATGATTCCAACGACGGCTGAAATTAAACCTTTCAGACTAAGCCGTGAATTTGATGTGAACCAAGAAACCATGTGGAGACTGTGGACTGAAAAAGATCTTTTAGAAAAATGGTCTGGTCCTAAAGGTACAAAAATAAAACAATCTAACTTTGAATTAAAAGCGGGTGCTACAAATCACTACTGCATGATTTCTCCGGATGGCACCGAGATGTGGGGAAAACAAGTGTTTCGTGAAATCATGAAACCAGATCGTTATATCTACATTACAAGCTTTTCAGATGCTCAAGGCAACATGACAAGACATCCGATGAGTGCCACTTGGCCGCTTGAGATGTTAACAACAATTACGCTGTTAACTTTGGGTGATCAAACAAGAGTAACTATTGAATGGATGCCATTGAATGCTTCACCTGAAGAAATTAAAACTTTCAATGAAGCTCATGAAGGTATGAAAATGGGTTGGGGCGGATCACTAGATACTCTTGCAGAGTATCTAGAAACTTTAAACTAAACTTTTTTCGCGTTTACTTAAAACAATAATTAATCCGATTAAAGACGAAATACACATGACCGCGGCTGTCGGAAGACTGCCGCTCACGTTAAGCATTCCAACTCCGGCGCTGGCAAATGATCCAACACCTAATTGTAAAAAACCAAGTAAAGCTGAAGCTGCTCCCGCATTTTTCTCGAAAGGCTCAAGGGCTAGTGCGGCGGCGTTCGGGTAAGTGATACCTGCGCATAATAAAAGTAAAAATAAAATAATCACAGTTGGAATAAGCGTTAGCCAGTTGTTAAATACACCGGCAAAGAAAATCACACCCATAACCACTTGAAAGAATAACGACACTTTAAAAATCTGCGGGCTTTTATATTTTTTAGTTAATAATAAATTTAACTGGCCACCGCCGATCATGCCTACGGCTAAGATCGCAAAGATAATTCCATAAACTTGGGCGCTGACTTTGAAGCCTTCCATAAACATGGCCGGAGAGCCCGCGATATACACAAATAATCCAGCAAATGAAAAAGAACCGGCAAAAGTGTAGATCGAAAACTGGCGTACTTTTAAAATATCTTTATAACCCAGAAGGACCGATTTTAAATTTAGTTTAGCTGTGGGATCTGGTTCGTATTTTTGCGGTAAAACGAAATAGGCTAAAGCCAGATTTAATAAACCAAGAGCCACTAAAGCCCCAAAAATCACGCGCCAGCCGAACGATTCAACAACAAAGCCGC
This sequence comes from Pseudobdellovibrio sp. HCB154, assembly GCF_046267985.1. Classification (GTDB taxonomy): domain Bacteria; phylum Bdellovibrionota; class Bdellovibrionia; order Bdellovibrionales; family Bdellovibrionaceae; genus Pseudobdellovibrio. The sequence goes on from NZ_CP176530.1 coordinate 253,845, forward strand.
CAATCGTTGGAGCCAGGAGTGGTGACACGCTTAACACAAGCATCAACAAAGAAAAAACTTTGGCGCTGTCTTCGACGGGAAAAAAATCGCGCACCATTGCAATAGCACCCACTGAAGCCACACAACCACCCAGGGCTTGCACAAATCGTAAAGCTAAAAACCATTCAATCGAATGACAATTCATCAAAGCAATTGAAGATAAGATGTAAATAATAAGGCCTGTGTATAAAGGTTTTTTACGACCGAAATGATCTAATAAGGGGCCGTAAACGATTTGCCCTAAAGCAAAACCGATAAAGTACGTTGAAATAGAAAAAGAAACTTTAGCTGTCGTTGTTTGTAAATCACTGGCGATCTGAGTGAACGCCGGCAAATACATGTCGATTGAAAAAGGAGTTAAAGCTTCAAGTGACCCTAAAATCAGGATTAACAGAGCGTTTTGTTTTTTAGTGCTTAGCTGTTCAGACATTCGCGCAGATTACAACACTTTGCGCGGTATTTGCCAGCAGCATTCTTAGCGTTTAGAATTTTTATCAGCAAGAGGATGGGTATGGTTCCAGAATGGGAAAAATTATTTGAAGACAAAATAAAAACGGTCGCTTCAAGCGATGATCCCGCTCACGATTTAAATCATTTTAAACGTGTTGTAACCATGGCCAAAAAATTATGTGTGCAAGAAGGGGCTAAACTAGAAGTAGTTGTTCCAGCGGCTTGGTTACATGATTTGGTGATTGTTCCTAAAAATTCACCGCTAAGAAGTAAGGCTTCAAGGTTGTCAGCAGAAAAAGCGTTAGAGTTTTTACGCGAAATAAATTACCCGCAAGAATTTCATCATGACATTGCGCATGCGATTGAAGGGCATAGCTTTAGTGCCAATATTGATGTTCAAACACTTGAAGCCAAGATCGTGCAAGATGCTGATCGTTTAGATGGATTAGGTGCGATAGGTATTGCGCGCTGTTTTGCTGTAGCAGGAATGTTAAAACGTTCTTTCTATCAAGCTGAAGATCCGTTTTGCGAACATAGAAATCCAGATGATCAAAATTATACAATAGATCATTTTTATCAAAAACTTTTTAAAACGGCAGAAACGTTAAAGACCAGATCAGGGCAGATCGAAGGTGTTTCGCGTGTGCAGTATATGAAACAGTATTTGGAATTTTTAAAATCAGAAATTCTTTAGCCACAAATTTGCAAATCCTTCGTGAATTACATTAAACGAAAGGATCGTTATGCAAATCGGGGTAAAATGGAAAAATCTTTTGGGCATTTTGGTGTTCTTTGCGGCGCAAAGCACATTCGCTTATCGCGTTATCACTGATCGTATTCCGCTGGGTAAAGGGTCGGTGTATTCGTTTGTTGAGTACACGAGAAATAAAGTACCGACAGCCATTGGGGTTGCGATTGCGGGTTCAGCGTTAAAAACGTTGCCCGACGAAATGCAAATGTTAGAGCTTGTTCCGAAATCTATGCATAAAGTAGAACCGTACACTCATATCGGATTTGATTGGAATCCGATGGGGCACGAACCTCCAGGTATTTATGATCTTCCGCATTTTGATGTTCACTTTTATATGATTCCACAAAACGTACGACATAACATAACGTGTGCCGGAGCTGATGCTTTGAAATGCACAAAAGCTGTTGCATCATCTTATATTCCAGCTGATTACGGCCCTACACCTGCGGGTGTTCCTATGATGGGCTGGCATTGGCTTGATTTAAAATCACCAGAATTAAACGGCCAAACTTTTACAAGAACACTTATCTATGGATTTTATGATGGTTCAACGGCATTTATTGAGCCGATGGTTACTTTAGCTTATCTTAAAACAAAACCACATGCAGTTTTTCCAGTAAGATGGTCGCAAAATATTTCTGTTTCAGGAATGTATCCGAAAAATTATTCGGTTGATTATAAACCAGTGACAGACACTTATGAAATTGCCTTGATTGATTTGGTATCCCGCACATCGAGCAGATAAATCTGTACAAAAATAAAATCTGAGATCACGATTAAGCTTATGAAATATTTTTTATTGATAAGCTTAATCGCTTCTTGCGTTTTTGCACAAACAACTCTTTCACCGAAACATTTACCTGCAGCCAAACCAACTGATTCTGCAGTAAAGCACTCTTCGCCAATTCCAGCGCAAGCAACTGAGAAGGCCCGCTTTATTTATCGCGAATTTTTAGCTAATCGCGAAGATTCTTTTATTATTCAAGCCATTAAATGCAATCCCGCGGCTAAAAACGAATTATGGATTGAGCAATTTAAGACCGATCAAAAAGTTTCTGGTGGTGAAGTTCACACTTTACATATTTACGCGCGCGCCGGTGATTGTACTCAGAGCCCGGTCAGCAGTGTATGGTTTGAAACAATTAAAATTCCGAAGTCTAATAAAATGACTCATGTTTATATCACAATCTTATCTAACAATATTACGGTGCAATAATGTCTGTTGAATCTACTCACTTATTAAATAAACTGGCCTTTGAAGTTCATTCCCGCAAGTTTACTGTTAATAGCGATGTGGTCGAAAAACTGGGGGGTGACGACAGCGCTCCAGATCCGCATCAGTATTTAGAAATCGCTTTAGCCAGTTGCACGGCGATCACGGTTATGATGTACGCCAAAAGAAAAGGTATTCCACTAGATGATATTAACGTAAGTATTCATATTACCGCCGAAGGTGAAGTGAATGCGATTTCTCGTGGTGTGCAGTTAATCGGTAACCTAACTCTAGAACAAAAAGACAGCTTAATTGCGATTGCTGAAAAATGCCCAATTCATAAATTTATTTCGCGTGGCGCGCAGATCACAACGATATTAAAAGAAGCTTAAGACAAAGAAAGAAGCTAAAATGTTAGAGCATGATATTCTGATCAGTGGAAAGAAAAAAGACTTAGGCGGATTTTTTGTCAGCCGAACTTTGCCGAATATCAAACGCCGCCATGTAGGACCTTTTGTTTTTCTAGATCATATGGGCCCCTTGCAAGTTGATCATGAACATTTAATGAGTGTGCGCCCGCATCCACATATCGGTTTATCGACGGTCACGTATTTATTTTCAGGGCGCGGCTTACACCGTGATAGCTTAGGATCAAAACAAGTGATTTCACCAGGCGATCTAAACTGGATGACCGCTGGTCGCGGGATTGTGCATTCAGAAAGAACTCCGGTTGAGGATTTATCAGCACACCCGAAAAAAACCATGCACGGTATTCAGATCTGGGTAGCGCTGCCAGTTGAACAAGAAGAGTGTGATCCTAATTTTACCCATTACCCGAAAGAAACATTACCCCAGTTTCAACTGGCCGATAATTTTTCAGGTAAGTTACTTATCGGAAGCTATAAAAATATTACTTCACCTGTTAAATGTTATTCACAAACATTTTTTGCCGATATCACTGTGGAAAACGATGTTGATAGCGTGATTAATATTCCTGAAGAAGAAATCGGTGTGTTTTTATTAAATGGCAAAGCCACAGTAAATAACCAAGAACTTTCAACCGACGATTTATTGTTAATTGCTAATCCCAAAGAAATAAAAATTCAGGCGACGAAAGACACGCGTTTAATTTTTATCGGGGGAAAAGAATTTTCAGAACCTAGATATATTTGGTGGAATTTTGTTTCTTCAAGAAAAGAAAGAATCAGAGAAGCGGCCGAACAGTGGAAAAAACAACTCTTCGGCCAGGTCGCCGAAGAGTCTGATTTTATTCCGTTACCGGAAGACCCGCTGCCTTAAGCAATCGGGTTAGTTAAGTGACCCATTTTACCACTGTTAAAATCGTCGAACGCCTGACGAATTTCTTGTTGGGTGTTCATCACGAACGGACCATAACCTACAATCGGTTCGTTTAACGGTGCGCCACCTAAGAATAACATTTTTGTATCTTCAAGCACTTCGATTTTAAAAGTCGTATCTGTTGTATCCATTAAAGCTAATTCAGCAGAGCCGATCACTTTGTCATCGTTTAACTTAATACTGCCACTTAACACAAACACCGAAGCTGTGTGTCCTTCAGAAACAGTAAAAGTATGCGTGCTGCCTTTTTGTAAACGCATATCCCACATATTAATGGGTGAATGCGTAAGAGCCGGGCCGTGAGCGTTTGAGTAATCGCCAGCGATCACACGGATTTTTCCACCTTGAAGTTCAACCACAGGAATTTGCGCATCTCTGATACCTTGGTAACGTGGTTTATTCATTTTATCTTTAGCAGGTAAGTTCACCCACAATTGAACCATTTCAAATAAACCACCATTTTTTGCGAAATCAGCGCCATGTCTTTCTTCATGCACTAAGCCTGAAGCCGCTGTCATCCATTGCACATCGCCGGGTTTAATCACGCCACCGCCGCCCGCTGAATCGCGGTGTTCAACTTCGCCTGAATACACAACGGTGACTGTTTCAAAACCACGGTGCGGATGTTCACCAACACCACGGCGCTCTTCAGTTGGTTTAAATTCAGCTGGTCCTGCGTAATCCATTAATAAAAACGGAGACATATATTTTGCTAAATCCTGGTAATGAAAGATCGTGCGAACTGGAAAACCATCTCCCACCCAGTGGGGAGTGTCGCTTCGTTGGACGTGTAAGATTTTTTTCATATAAACTCCCTTTGTTTATGACTTATATTACGTCATAATGGGGTATCTTGAATAGACGGTATAATTTAAACTCATTGTTCAATCTATTGGACAATCGGCCTAAATAAAAAAGAAAGGATAGACTGTAACCTCTATCCTTTCTAAAAACTTCGACCGCCTGTCTAAATCTAAAACTATCTGCGGATAACTTCGATATCTATACGACGATTTTCGCTACGACCACTCTCGCTGGCATTATCAGCCACCGGTTGTACTGAACCCATTCCGGCAGTCTCGATACGATCAGGGGCTATGCCTTGACCGATAAGAGATTGCTTTAAGGCTTCAGCACGATCCATAGAAAGTTTTTGGTTCGCACTTTCCACTCCCACATTATCGGTGTGACCGACAATACGAATGCGTGCAGTTGCATATTGATTTAATAAAGCGGCTAGCGCCGTCGCAGTCGCGGTTCCTTCAGCGCTCAGTTGGGCTGCGCCAGTCGGAAAATTTAATTCACGCAGTGAAAAGGCGCGTGGAGCAACAGCTGCAGGGTTTGCTAAAAATTGCGATAACTCACCCATAACTGTTTGGTCTGTGGCTGCATAAGCTGTGGAACCCGTGGCAGCCGGAACGGCTTCCGAATTGACCTGTGGGTTGGATAAGACGGGAGCTGAGTTCCTCCCTTGGCTCCACCAGATAATTCCGATCGCGATTGCAAGAAGTATCCATGGCCAATATTTTCTAAGAGCGGACTGTTTGATATCTGTTTGTACTCCTGTTCCCGTTAAAGGAACTGAGCGCGAAGCAAATTGGTTAGCGGCCGAGATGTCAGGAATAAAACCGCTACCTTGTCCAAGAATATTTGCAAAAGCTGATGGTGCTAAAGTTCCACCTTTCATTTTTGATCCGATAAAAGCAAAAACAGCGGCACTGGCGGCACCTAAAAGTTTTGAACCTTGCGAAGAACTAACACCCGCAGCGGTTGTCACTTTTCCAAGTAGAGAATCTGTTTGGCCGGGTAGAATGCGGCTTAAAAGATCTTGGCCTTTATTAATTTGTGAAGTCACGTTTGAAGTATCGCTGGTCATACTAGTGGGGTTATCAAAACCACTGTCATGAATAGCGCTTGCGACATTTTGAATTCCCTCGGGACCACGAATTTTTTTCTGTAGTTCTGTAAATACAGCAGGAATCGCTGTTAACATTGTCGATTTGGTTTTTTCTACGGGGATACCTAACGTTTCGCTGATTTTGTTAAAAAATCCTGTCGGCAGAACGTTTGAGAACGAGTTTAAGGCATCGGCTGTAAGTTCCATAAAATACTCCTTTTTTGTGGTAAAATGACATCCATGTACGATCGCAGAATTAATAAGCAAAGTGGGTGCCGTAAGATGAAAATTAGGCATTCCCAACTGGGGCAATCTGGGGTATGAATCACCTATGGGAAAAATCGAAATTCTCAGATTAATGGCCGGCTTCAAAAAGTTCCGCGATAAATATTTCGCCGGCGAACATCCTCTTTACGAACGTTTAAATTCTTTTACTGGTCCAGGCCAGTCGCCGAAAACTTTAATTATCGGCTGCAGCGATTCACGTGTTGACCCGGCTTTGATTACTTCAGCTTCACCGGGGGAGTTATTTATCGTGCGCAACGTGGCAAACTTAGTTCCACCTTATGAAAAAGGCGGAAAATTTCACGGGGTAAGTTCGGCGATTGAATTTGCGGTGGTGAATTTAAAAGTTGAAAACGTGATTGTGCTTGGTCACCGTCAATGCGGTGGTATCCGTGCTTTAATGACAAACGATGTTTCTAATCCTGGCGAAAGTTTCGTAAACCGTTGGGTGAGTATCGCCGCTGATGCGAAAGAGCGCGTACTTGCGGCTCATCAAGGTGAAGATGAAGAAAGTCTTTGCCGTCATGGTGAATTAGAAGCGATCGTAACTTCGTTAAATAATTTAAGAACTTTTCCATTTGTGAAAACGGCAATTGAAGAACGTGGCCTGTCATTAATGGGAATTTACTTTGATCTTGAATCAGGCCACTTGCTTGAGTACGACGACGACGCGAATAATTTTCGCTGTATCGAATTATAATCTTTGAAACTTACGGTGAAGGGCGGTGCTCTTCACTTTGTTGTTGTGCTGGTCTTTGGCGTTCATACCTTCCGGTAATTTGCGCTGTTTTTAAAATATGGTTATTCATCGTATCGTGAATGGTTTTAAGCTCAGCGCGAGCCGGGCCTAAGTTTTCGATGTCTAAGGCAAACAAAGTAAAAATATAACGATGAGCTAAATCTCCTGATGGAGGTTTGGGCCCGTCGTAACCAACGCGGCCAAAAGAATTCATACCCTGATCAATGCGAAGAGGATCATGTAATTCTTCTTTTTTTTCTAAACCTTCATGTAAAGCCGAAATCGAAGGGCTGATATTATAAACTACCCAGTGTGTAAACGTGGGGTCTTGCGGCGATTTTTTCGGAGCGTCTAAGTCTTCACATAATAACGCTAAACTTTTGCAGCCGCTGGGTACATCAGACCATTCTAACGCAGGTGATACATTTTCTCCGTCAGCGGTAAAACGCTGTGGTATTTTGCCATAGTCATCGAAAGCAGAACTATTTAAATGCATAGAGAAATCCTTCCGTAAATTTTTAATTTGAGTTTCACACGAAAGATTGCAAAGCCCGAGCCATCAGAAATCAAAGCGATAGAGTTTTTCTATAGACTTTTTAAAGTGCTTGTCGCTGGGGCAACTTGCTTAATATGATATTTCTACACAACAAGGAGACCTCATCATGTCTAAATTAAAATGTTTTTTTCAACCATACTCTTTACCCAAAGGTGTTTCTGTAGCCCTTTTATTAGTTCGCATCTTAATGGGTGTGGCGCTGATCATGCACGGCTGGGGAAAAATCCAAACGCCATTTAGCTGGATGGGACCGGACGCGCCAGTTCCAGGTATCTTACAATTCTTAGCAGCGCTTTCTGAATTTGGCGGAGGAATTGCACTTCTTCTTGGATTATTAACATCATTAGCGATGTTAGGTTTATTCTTTACAATGGCCGTTGCAGTTCACATGCACGCTGTGATCAAAGGCGACCCGTTTGTTGGTGGTTACGAATTAGCAGCTCTTTACTTAGTGTTAGCAATTATGTTCATCATCACTGGCCCAGGAAAATTTGCCTTAGACGGTAAAATTTTTGGCAACAAATCTTGCTAGAGGTTAACAATGGCTAAAGCTTCAAAATATATTGATATTTGTATTCAACCGATTCCAAAAAAACTTTTAGCGGAATACCGCAAAACGACCAAAGTGATCGGCCAAATTTTAGTAAAACACGGAGCTTTAGCTAGCCGTGATTATGTAGGCGAAGATAAAAATGCAACTTCTCTGGCAGCCCCATTTGGTAAAGCTGTGAAACTTAAAAAAGGTGAAGTTGTTATTTACGCTGTAGCAGAATTTAAATCGAGAAAACACCGCGAGCAGGTTTTCGCTAAAATGATGAAAGATCCTAAAATGAAAGAGATCGCCTTCATGATGGACGAAAAAAGAATGTTAATGGGTGGTTTTGAACTTTTAGTAGCGGTTGACTAGCGTGGTCATGCACAAAGGAAGACTAGAAGCGTTTAGTGATGGCGTGATCGCCATCATTATTACGATCATGGTTTTAGAATTTAAAGTGCCACATGAACCGAGTTTATCGGCGCTGTTAAATCTATGGCCTATTTTTATCAGCTATATTTTAAGTTTTATCTACGTCGGTATTTACTGGAACAATCATCATCACATGCTTCAAGCCACCACTAAAATCAGTGGCGGAATTTTATGGGCCAATTTGCATTTGTTGTTTTGGCTATCGTTAATTCCGTTTAGTACAGCCTGGATGGGTGAAAACCATTTTGCAGACGGGCCAGTGGCGGTTTACGGGGTTGTTTTATTCATGTGTGCTGTGGCGTACATTATTTTACAAAACCGTTTGATCAAACATCATGGCAATGAATCAGTTTTAGCAAAAGCTATCGGATCAGATCGTAAAGGAAAAATTTCGATGCTTTGTTACGTTTCAGGAATTGCGCTATCGCATGTGTCGCCTTGGATTTCTTCGGCGTTATATGTGTTTGTAGCGTTAATGTGGTTAATTCCAGATCGTCGTATTGAAGACGCCGTATAAAAAACCTGATCAACTTTGATTTTAAGTTGATCAGGTTTCTAGGATAAAATCTTAATTTACTAATTTCTTTTTAATCTGTGAGTAAGCCAGAGCGCTTAAGATTACACTTTGAATTACTAAAATTCCGCCGTTAATCGTTAGGGCTTCAAGAATACCTTTTTGCCAAAACATGCTTTGTGCGATACGCACACCGTGAATTAATGGAAAGAAGTTCGCTAATCCACGCACTACGGGGTGCATTTGTTCGATCGGAAAGAAAATTCCGGATAAGAAATAGAGTGGCGCAATTAAAAACGAATACACCGTTTGGAATTGATTGATATTTCTAACCCAAGCCGTTGCCAGTAAACCCATTGCTCCGCACGGAATAGCGACCAATAGACCGACAATAGAAAGAGCCGGAATTAACCACGGGTTCACCATTAAACCAAACAGCGCAAGCACCATAGCTACGCCCACGGCCATAACAGCACCTTTAAGGCCTACCCAAATTAGTTCACCGAAGACAACTTCTTTAACTCCGATCGGAGTTGTGAGCATAGCTTTAAAAACATTTTCAAAACTCATGCGCACATAAAAGCCGTAACTTGATTCAAAGAACGAAGTAAAAAGGGCAGTAGCTACAGTTAAACCTGGAGCTAAGAACTGCATATAAGACATACCTTCAACATTTGTAAGGTACGAGCCAAGACCTAATCCTAGTGAGACTAGAATTAATGCCGGATCGGCAATCGTTGGTGAAATGTTGGCGATAAAATCTTTTTTATACACGGTCCAGTTACGAAGCGTGATGTGAAAAAATAAAGCAATAGACTCACGCATCGGCTGATAGCTCCTGTCCGGTTAGTTTTAAGAAGACGTCTTCTAAGTTAGAAGGGCGAATTTGTAACGGGGTTAAATTGTTTTTCGTGTGAAGGGCAGTTAATTCATCCAAAGAGTTTGCGCGAATGTAAATACCTGAAGTGTCTTCAGTTAAACTGTATGTTTTATTCGTCTCAACAATTTGATGAATTTGCTTACGGTGATCTAATGAAAAAATACCGACATAGCCTGGCGTATGTTGGTGAATTAATTCTTTCGGGCTTCCGTGACCAGCGACGATACCTTTATTCATAATCACTAAGCGGTCACATAAAACTTCGGCTTCGTGCATGTAGTGAGTTGTAAGAACAATCGTTGTGCCTTGCGAGTGAAGCTCTTTCACTTTACCCCAAAGTAAATGTCTGACGGCTGGATCTAATCCCGTTGTTGGTTCATCTAAAATAAGTAATTCGGGCTTTCCTAAAAGCGCACGCACAAATACTAAACGGCGCTTCATTCCACCTGATAAGGCGATGATCGGCATATCTTTTTTGTGCATCAGATTCATGTACTCTAATAATTCTTCGACACGTTTTTTACGTTCGTCTTTCGGTACTCCGATAAACGCGCAGTAGATCATCATGTTTTCAAAAACCGTTAACGATTCATCTAAAGCGTTTTCTTGGGTCACCACACCCATACGGCGTTTGATTTCGCGGTTATGAGTTTTTGGATCATAGCCAAATACTTTTAAATCGCCGCCGGTACGTTGAACGGTACCATAAGTCATTCCTATGAATGTCGATTTGCCAGCGCCATTTGGGCCGAGCAAACCAAAACATTCGCCTTTATTAATTTGTAAATTAAGGCCATCAACGGCGGCAAAGTCGCCGAATTTCTTAACCAAAGAAGAAGCTGTAATCATTTATTGTTTTTCCGCGGCTTGGTTGAACATCCAGTTCACACCAAACTTGTCTGTTAACATTCCAAATTTAATCGCCCAGAACGTTTGTTGTAATGGCATTGTGACTTTTCCGCCTTGGGCTAGCTTATTAAAAGTTTCAGTGGGATCAGTGTTTTTATCAAAGGCTACTGATAACTGAATATTGTTTCCGAAATTTACGTCGTTTCCAGAGTGTGAATCTGACGCCATCACTTCAGTGCCACGAATTTTAAAAACAGTGTGAATGATTTTATTTTTAGATTCGACAGCCACATCAACAGGGGCATCACCGTAGCGAGAAGTAAAAAGCACTTCGCCATTAAAAGTCTCGCAGTAAAACTTTACCGCTTCTTCGCAGTTACCGTTGAAAAGTAAATAAGCTTCAAGACCTGCCATGAGATTTCTCCTTGTTAAAGATTGATCATCTTAGCCCGAAATGCCAAGCTAAGAAAATGAAAATCACCGTGGCCGTGAAGCCCAACAGCAAAAAGGAATTGGTCGAACAACAACCAGATGGGTCGTATGTGGTTCGCGTTAATGTGCCGCCAGTTGAAGGCCGTGCGAATGAGCGTGTTATCGAGTTGTTATCAGAACATTTCAGACTACCCAAGTCATTGATTGCCTTGGTCGGTGGGCAAAAAAGCAAAAAGAAAATATTTTCTATCGGGAGTAAATAGATGAAACATTTCGTATTTATTTTAGCAGGATTAGTGTTAGTTTCAGGTTGTGCGTCGATTCGTACAGACTCATCAAATCCTTCGCTACAAAGCCCGATTACAACTAAAGCTGGAAACACGGCTTTTCACGGAGAGCTTGGTTCTTCAGATCGCATTAAATTTACCGATGATGCCAGTGCTCGGCCGCCGGATATTTCTTTTATGTATAGTCGGAGTAACGATGCCCGTTTAAATTTAGCTTATGGTGTAAACGATCGATTCGATATCGGCGCTGGTGTGACGAGTAGTGCGGGACTTAATCTAACTTCGCGTTTTCGTTTTAGTGGCGATGAAAAGTCAACATGGTCGTCAGCGGCCACGTTATTTGTTAACTATGATGTCAGTACAAAATCGGGAGATCAAAACGGAGAATTTGGACCTGGCGGTTATAACTGGAATGCGAAAGCCAGTTCAACCTTAGCCGCTTTAGGTGTTGCCATTGGTTATCGCGCTTCTGAAAATGTCCTATTAATTGCCAATGCCGGTGGCGGAGAAACCCGCGCCAAGTTTGAAATCGAGCAAGATGCAGCCAATGGCGACCCTGGTGGAAATTACAGCAGTGATATTAAAGCGCCATTACACAATTTAGGATTTGGCGTGGCTTTCGGACGCGATACTTTCATTACTTTAGGTGTGATGTACACACATAAACAGTGGAAAGACACATCATTAGGTGATACATCTACCACTCATGCTATCTTAAAAATTGAGACGCATTAATCGGGTAGAGAGTTATGAAATATTGGATTTTTGATTTAGACGGTACCTTAGTAGATTCTTTTGGCTTTTATTTTAACGTTGTCGAAAAAATCATGAATAAAACAATGAGCACAGAAGAACGTAAACACTGTGTAAGCCTGCATGCCTCTGATTTGTTTAAACATCACTTAGGCGAAGAAAAAGCCAAAGAAGCTTTACTTGAGCTTAGAAAAATTAATGTTCAAGATTCTTGGGACACGCAAAAATTTTCGGCGGTTGAAGAGTTGCTGGCGTATCTAAAAAGTAAAGACTGCCATATTTCTATTTTTACCAGCCGTGATTTAAATTCTGCTAAATACACTGTAGAGATCACAGGGCTAAAAAAATATATCGATCATTTAATTTCAGGGGATTGTGTTTCTGTAAAAAAACCAAGCCCTGAAGGTTTACACAAGTTACAACAGCTTTATAACTGTAAAGCCGATGAGATGGTGATGATCGGTGACCACGAATGCGATATGGAAGCCGGAACTACAGCAGGTGCTTTTTCAGTGCGCGCCAGCTGGCACCCACACTGGGAACACGATGCGTGTTCGTTAGCTCACAAGCAATTTCACTCAGATCAAAATTTTTTAGCTTGGGTGAAAGAAACAGTTTAAAGAATTTCGCTTAAAGTTTTTTGAGTCGCGGTAAAAATTTTATCGCTGACTAATTTAAGTCTGGCCGATGAGGCCATTGAGACTGGCGACACAAGGCTTACCGCCATTCCCACACTGTGCCAGCTTGGTAAAAGGCGTACTAATTTTTTTTGCTGTAATTCATTCTTACATAAATAACTTGGAACTAAAGCGACACCACCGCCAGCAATGGCCACCTGAAGTAAGCTTGTCATTTGATTACTTTCAACTTTGACGTTCACCATAATCTTAGCTGTTTGTGATTTATTTTTTAAATCCCAACGTTGCATAAGGTTTCCGGCCGAAATACTTAAGCAGTCATGTTTTAGTAAATCTTGCGGGGTAGAAATTTTAGCGCGTTTTTCTAAATAGCTGGGTGCTGCGACAGGAATAAGGGTGACTTCGCCAATACGTTTTGCTTTAAGACCACTTTGTTTTAACGTGCCGATGCGAATCGCGAAATCAAATCCCTCTTTAACTAAATCAATTAATTGGTTCGTGTACTGAAGTTCAAACGAAAGTTTTTCGTGGGTTTGGCTTAATTCACCGATGATCGGGGCTACAACATGTGTTCCTAAATCTTCAGGCGCAGTGATTTTAATTTTTCCGGCAACAATGGCGTCTTGGCCAAATAGGGATTTTTGGGCGTCTTCTAAGATCTGAAGTGGTTCTAAACAGGTCTCATAAAAAGCACGACCTGAAGCGGTCAGGGTTTGGCTTCGCGTGGTGCGTAAGAGAAGTTTGGTTCCGGTTTCGCGTTCTAAGCGGGCAATGGCTTTACTGACTGTAGATTTAGGAATTTTCAATAATTCCGCAGCCTTAGAGAAGCTTCCTTGCTGCACAACTTTGATAAAAATGCGAGTCAGTTCAATTCCTATTGTTTCCATATAGAAACAATATAATTCAATTAGACCGTCTAATCAACAATCCAAAAAAGCGCGATAATGTTTGCATAGGTAAGAAGTCGTGCTGAAAGCACGCAGGAATAAAGGAGTTAGTTATGAAAAAAGATTTAGTATTAGTGGTTGGTGCTTCAGGAATGGTGGGATCAGAACTTTCACGTTTACTGAAAGAACAAGGATACAGTGTTCGTGCAACAACAAGTAAACCGGTGAAAGAAGATTCTTCATCACTGGTTCATGTAGACTTAGCAACTGGTGAAGGAATCACAAAAGCTTTTGAAGGTGTTGATAAAGCTTTCTTTTTATCGCCTCCGGGCTATGCCGATCAGTACGCGATGTTATCGCCTTTAGTTCAAGAAGCTAAACGCCGTGGACTTAAAAAAGTTGTTTTAATGACAGCGATGGGTGCCAACGCTAGTGAAGATACACCATTTCGCCGTGTAGAAATTGAATTAGAAAAATCAGGTTTAGCTTATAACATAATTCGCCCAAATTGGTTTTTACAAAACTTCAATACGTTCTGGATCCAAGGTATTCGTGAACAAGGAAAAATTCTTCTACCAGCAGGTAATGCTAAGGTAAGTTTCATCGACGCACGTGATATCTCTGCCGTTGCTGCAAAACTTTTAACAAGTGATGAATTTAATAATAAAGATTTTGATTTAACAGGTTCAGACTCGGTCGATCACGCGCAGGTGGCCGCAGCGATCAGTCAAGCGACAGGTAAAACAATCACTTACCAAGAAATCAAACCAGAAGAATTAAAAGCAGGGTTATTAGCGGCTGGTTTACCAAAAGATTATACAGATTTCTTATTATTAATTATGGGCTTTTTACGTGAAGGTTATAGCGCCCGCACAACTGACAACGTAAAAATGATTACAGGAAAAGCACCGCACACGTTAGCGGCTTACGCTCAAGATTATAAAGCATCTTGGTTGTAGTTTTTTAAGTAGTCACTTCACCCTAGGGCATTTCGCCTCTTCAGTGGATTAATGGGCCGATGAGCTTGATCGCGTTGGCCTATTTTTCCTCTGTGCTTGGCGACTTTTTTGCACATTTTTTTGGTTTTGGGGTGGCCATGAAAACAGATCGACATTTTATTTTTTTAGTTGAAGATAATGCTGACGATGAAGCTCTGACATTGCGTGCTTTAAGGAAAAATAATATTAGCAATCAGGTTGTCGTGGCACGCGATGGCGTAGAAGCTCTGGATTTTCTTTTTGCCAAAGGAAAATATGCCGACCGCGATATAACAGTACAGCCACAAGTGATGTTGCTGGATCTAAATCTTCCGAAAATTGATGGCCTAAACGTTTTAAAAAAACTGCGCAGCGACGAACGCACCAAGCTTATTCCCGTCGTCATTTTAACCTCTTCAAAAGAGGACCAAGACATTATTGAAGGCTACAGCTTAGGCGCTAACAGCTACGTGCGAAAACCTGTGGATTTCAATGATTTTAGCGAAGCGATTCGTCAGTTAGGTTTATATTGGCTTATTTTAAACGAAGTTCCGAAAGGCCCTCAGGCCGATCAACTGTCTCAGATTAATCGTGCTCCGTTAGGTCAGCCGAACACTGTCACTCATCACTAAAGCAGGAGAAAACTTTTGTGAAATTTTTTTTCCTAGCTTCTTTTTTGGCTTTGTCAGCTATAGCTGCTGAACCCGATAAAAAAACTGATACCGTTATTGAAGACTTGGAAGCGCGGGTTATTGATTTAGAACAACGTCAAAAAGTAATGAGTGACTGGTACAATGATTTTTACCTTCTCGGCAAAGGGCGGGTGACGCCTTATTTGAACGAACGTATTTCACTAGGTGGTTTTTTCGAGTCTGCGGTAACTCATATTTATGGTCCAGATACTGAAACACAAACTTCTGGAAATACTCATATCTTAGGAGTTAATTTAACCGCTCAATTCAATGAGCAAATGCGTTTTGCTACGCAGGTTCTCACAATGCTCTCTATTCCTTTAAGAAACATACATAACAATCCTAATTTAACTCCCGCTGAAAGACAATTCAGGGGAGCTTCAATTAATTCGACGGTGGCTCAAGGGTATTTTGAATATCGTTCTAATGAATATTTTAATGTTCAAACGGGAATTGGCTATGCGCCGTACGGAATTATCTATCAGCAACGTGAGCCAGAGCTATTTCGCCTGCGCGGAGGCTCGCAAATTTTAACTTCTGAAGATGGCGATACTGTGGGCATTGCGTCGCCTTTGTGGATGGGGTTACATCTTTATGGTTTTTTACCATTCAGTCCAAGTGTTGGTTACAATCTTTATTCGATGACTCCTAAAAATACTGTTTCAACTTTAGGAGTCGGTGCAAAGCTTTGGAAAAAAATAAGCGAATACGCTACTTTTGGTATTTCTGTACAGAGTGGTGAACAAAATGATGGAAATTTTTTCGCGCACGGATTTGACCTGAATTTAAAATACAAAAATTTTGGTTTTGTTTCTGAGTACGGGCGTACCACGAATTCAGGTGAAACCTTAGACACCGAATTTTATTACTTTGAGCCTTATTACACATTTGCCAAAGATGAGTGGTTAGTTTTTTTAAATGCGGAATATATCAATAATCTGGCTAGAGCAGAAATACTCACTCATATTCCTGATCCGGTAAAGAAATGGCAGTACGCGATTGGCTTTAACTGGCTACCACTGACTAACGTTAGACTTCGTTTAACTTACTTGAACCATGATTATATCGATGAACTTGATACGGTAACCGGGCCTGAACGAGATTACCGAGTTATTGATTTTTCAACGGCGATTGCCTTTTAGGTGTAGCGATGAGGGTTGTTGTGTTCGCAGTTATTATGATAATACAACTTTTAGCAGAAAAAAGCTTTTCTGCTCCAACATCTGCACGTGTGAAAAAAATTGAAGAACTGCAGCAAAGAATTTATGAGTTAGAAAAAAAACAAAACGAATTTGATGACTGGTACAATAATTTTTATGTCTTAGGAAAATCGCGTCTGGTGCCGTTTTTAGGTCATAAAATTTCGCTAGGTGGTTATTTTGAAACCGGGATTATCAATATTTACGGCAAAGATACAGAAAATCAGCTTTCAGCGTACAGTCATGATTTAGGGATTAATCTTAGTGCCGAATTTTCCGAGCAAGTTCGTTTTGTTACACAAACTTTAACAATCGTTAATATTCCTTTTCAGAATCCACATAACAATCCTCAACTGACTCCGAATAGACGTGAATATTTAGGTTTAGTTTATGGATCGTTAGTTGCGCAGGGCTATGTGGAGTTTAGTGCTTCTGATTTTTTTAAGATTCAATCGGGTATTGGCTATGCGCCGTTTGGAATAGCTCACCAGCAACGCGAGCCTTTTTTATTTCACGCTCGCGGTGGCCCGCAATTTATAAATCCGGATGGTTATGACATTGCACCTATTGTGGCTTTGTGGATGGGGCTTCACGTTTCTGGTTTGTTACCGTTAAGCAAAAGTACGGCTGGGTATAATCTGTATAGCTTTACTCCTGGAAGTAACGTCAAAACCTTAGGTATCGGCGGAAGGTTGTGGTGGGCACCCAATGAATTTGTGACCACGGGAATATCCGTGCAATACGGTGACAGAGAAGCCGGAAGCTTTTTATCTCAGGGATTTGATATCGATATTAAGTACAAAAATTTTGGGTTCATCAGTGAATACGGGTTAGTTAATAGCTCTGGTAATGCTGGTGATTTAGAAGCTTATTATATTGAGCCGTATTATAAATTTAATGAAAATAAATGGCTCGTTTATTTAAGTGCAGAATACCTGCATGAGCCTGGTCGGCGTGATGCGGTCACTCGTTTGCTTGATCCTTTTGAAAAAAAATTTTTTGGCGGTGGTGTTAACTGGCTTCCCATTTCTAATGCAAAACTGCGTCTGGGGTATTTAAAACATATTTATTTGCATGAACCAGATAACATCGGAGCTCCTGAAAAAGATTACGATGCTGTCGAATTTTCAGCGGCGATAGCCTATTAAGGACGAACATGACTTGGCGAAATGGTTTAATCATTATTGCGATTATGCTGGCTTTGCAATTAGCCCTAGCTCAGTCATCGAACATTGTTTTTATCGTTAATACAGAGAATCACACAGAAAAAATCACGGTAGCTGAATTGCGTGATTATTATTTTAAACGTAAACGACGCTGGTCTAATGGCGAAACTGTACGTTTTATGGATCGCACTGCGGGGCCACTGCGTGATGCTTTCTTAAAGAAATATATCGGTAAATCGAATTCCGATGTTGAACTTTTTTGGATTGGGCAAAAGCTTTATTCAGGCGACAGTGCGCCGCTTAAAGAAAGTTCAGATATTACGACAATGAATTTTGTGGGCTCTCTAAAAGGAGCTATCGGCTATGTGTCTGAAGTAACGGTGCTGCGTAAGAATGTTAAAATTATAAAAGTTGAGAATGTCAGCGAATGAGTATTAATACGTTAAAGCAAACTAAATCTATTGCACGTAACTTAACAATAACCGTTGTGGCTATTTCATTTTTGCTATTCTTTGAAGTTATAGGAATTTTTTTAGCCAGTCGTGATACTTTGGCCGGGTTAACAGACATGCATCGCACGATCCAGGTGATTAACGAAGTCAGAAATTTACGTCAAGTCATTGCTACACGCACCCAGTTTTTTAAAGACTTTGCTAAAGACAATGTTTTAAGCAACGAAGAAGCATCTATTTTAGATAAAGCCGAAAGTCAGGTAGACGATCTGTTTGTGATTTGCCTTGAACTGAGTAAAACATACCCTGAAGTTTACGAACTCATTACCGATGCGCAAAAAAAATTATTAGAAGAGCGCGCGATTTCAAGAGATATATTAGCGGATCCGAATAAAACTATAACTCCAATTGTAATTGATCAGTTAACTTTAGAGGCCCAAGATTCTCTGGGAAAGGTTCAATTAGTTCTATCAACTAATTCAGATAAAATATTTGCACGCATTTATGGATCACGTTTTTTGCCTTTAACGGTATCCTTAATTTTGGCTTTTGTTTTTGTGATATTTGGTTTGTGGATCGGCGCTCGGTTAAAAAAGCAGATTAATATGCCTATTCAAAATTTAATGCAAAGCACACGGCAGTTGGCAGAAGGAAACCTGCGGACGCGGGCCACCATTTACGCTTTAGATGAATTAGGATTATTAGCGCACGCGTTTAATATGATGGCCGCTAATCTTGAACAAAGCACAGTATCGCGAAGTTATATTGAAAGCGTTTTAGAATCGATGTTTAACTGTGTGCTTGTGTTAGATGAAAAAGGCACGATTCTTACGGTTAACCGTTTAACAGTGCAAACATTTGGTTATTCAAAAACAGAATTAATCGGTTTATCAATGTATGAAATTTTACACGAGGATATGCGTTTACTGAGTCCGAATACAAATATTGAAACTGAAGCTTACACTCGCTCAGGACATAAATTTGCGGTACTTGTTTCGGTGGCGTCTTTAGACGCTAATGCTAAAATGCCGTCAAAGTTACGCGTGTGTGTGATCAAAGATATTTCTGAAAGTAAACGTTTAGAAAATGAAATCAAAGAACGAAACTTAGCTTTAAGTGCAGCCAATCAAGAGCTTGAAGCTTTTAGTTATTCCGTTTCTCATGATTTAAGAGCTCCACTGCGTATTATTGATGGGTTTAGCCAGGCTCTAGTTGAAGATGTCGGCGATCAACTGCAAGGTGAAGCTAAAGTTCATCTTGAGCGTATTCGCGCCGGTGTACAAAAAATGGGTCAATTGATTGATGCTGTTTTGAATTTATCGCGCTTAACTCGTGCGGCAATGACTATTACCGAATTAGATTTAACTGATATGGCTAAGAATATTATCTCAGAACTAAGAAATTTAGAACCAGGGCGTAGGGTTGAAGTTTTAGTGCATGAAAATTTAGAGGCTTATGGTGACCAAGTGCTAGTTAAGGTGACCTTAGAAAATCTTTTAGGTAACGCTTGGAAATACACTTCAAAAAAAGAAGTCGCAAAAATAGAATTTGGCAAAACCACTAAAAACGATATGGAAGTTTTCTTTGTCAGAGACAATGGGGCGGGTTTTGATATGAACTATGCCAAAAAACTTTTCACGCCATTTCAAAGATTACATACACAAAGTGAATTTTCTGGAACAGGTATTGGTCTTGCCAGTGTGAAAAGAATTGTTCATCGTCACGGTGGAACTATCTGGGTAGAAAGTGAAATTGATAAGGGAACCACTTTCTATTTTACATTGGGGGCGCAGCTTCCGGCGGGTTAGGGCGACCGGCTTTAGGTTTTCGGTATTTGGCAATACATTCAACTAAAGCGCGTTTTTTAATGGGCTTAGACAGAAAATCAGTAAAGCCGATACTTAGACAGCGTTCTCTTTCATCTTCAAAGGCATGAGCGGTGAAAGCGACAATAGGTTTTTTGTAACCGTGCTGGCGTAATGCTGCCGTCGCAGAGTAACCATCCATCACCGGCATTTGAATATCCATAATCACTAAATCATGATCACCATTTTCTGCTTTTCTCATGCCCTCTTCTCCATCTGAGGCCAGATCAACAGTAACGCCTTCCATTTCTAAAAAGTTTTGCACTAACAACTGATTATCTAAAGAATCTTCGATAAGCAGAACTTTGAAGTCAGAAATATTTTGTTTTGGTGATTGCGCTTCTTCAACTGCATCGCTTGAGTCTACGGGTTCGCTTAATAAATTTTCAAAACTTGTAATGGTCGCTGCCTTAGAGACATCGCCGGTTTTAATGGTGGCGACAAAAGTACTTCCTTTGCCAGGCGCACTTTCTGCTAGATAAACATCACCACCTAAGGCTTTAGCGAGCTGTTTAGCTAATGTTAGCCCAAGACCTGTTCCGCCAAATCGACGGGTCATTGAACTATCGACTTGCGTAAAGGGTTCAAAAAGATGTTTAACTTCGTCTTCTGACATTCCAATACCGGTATCAATTACACTAAATTGCATAGTCGGTTCAGAATGTTCATTAATCTGTTTCACACTCAAGGTGATTGAACCTTGATTACTAAACTTAATCGCGTTGCCTAATAGGTTAAGCAAGATATGTTGAATTTTAGTTGAATCCGAATTGATTGTCGAAGGAATAGCCCCATCGGTTTTAAAGCGCAAATCTAATTTTTTTTCGTTCGCCAGCGGTGAAAGAATAGATTTCACCTGCGCAATGACTTGTGGTACTGAAAAATCTGAAATCTTAAGCTGTAATTTACCGGCTTCAATTTTAGAAAGATCTAAGATTTCATCAATTACTTTTTTTAAATGTTCGCTATTGCGGGTGATTTTTTTAAGCCACAAAATACGCTCTTGTTCGTCTTTGTAATTGCTTTGTAATAATTCTGACAAACCCATAATCGCATTTAATGGAGTTCTGATTTCGTGGCTCATGTTTGCTAAAAATTGCGATTTTGCATTGTTGGCAGATTCGGCATCACGCTTGGCATTTTCGAGCTCAACTTCGTATGTTTTGGCTTCGGTGATATCAGTCATCAGACAAACATAACCACGTAAAACATTATTCTCAATTTCTGGAGCCAAAGTGAGATTGACGTAACGTTTATTAGTTATTCCGTAAAGAGTGCTCTCGAAACTGACTTGTTCACCGCGATCGAGAGCTGCGATACTTTTTTTTATTTGATGGGCGATTTCGCTTCCGAAAATAGTTTCAACAGTTTCTCCGACCAGAGGCTTATGAAACCATTCAGAGCTGACTTTATTGGAAAAAGTAAATTTTAAATCGGGTGTGATATAAACTACCGTGGCCGGAAGAATATCAGTAATTACCTGAAGCTGTTTTTCATTCTGACGCAAACGTTCTTCGGCGAAAGATCTGTCTTGTTGTGATTTTTTTAAATCGAGCGCAATTTTAATAGCTGATGGAAGGCGCACGATTTTATCTTTAATCACATAATCAACGGCGCCTTTTTTTAAACACTCAACAGCCATTTCGTCAGATAATGTGCCGGTGACGATAATTAGCGGGATAGTTAATTTTTTTTGGCTCAGAATATCTAATGCAGCGAGTGCTCCAAATTGCGGAATCGAATAATCGCATAAAATAATTGTGGGCTTAAAATTTTCTAGTGCATCTAAAAAAGCCGCACGATTATCGATTGCAATAGAAGTGTAATTTAAATCAGATTTACTCAAAGCACGCTGGACCAGCAATTGGTCGAGCTGGTTATCTTCGACGATCAAAATTTTAAGGCTTTGGTCCTGGATATCGTCCATGAATTACTTCTAGCATGAGCTAAAGCAAAGAAAAATACATATGTAGAATTGGGCTCCGTCACATAAAGTGACAAAACGGTACATTTTCACTCTGAAAATGCCGATCAATGCACTGTGAGAAACACCAACGCAGACCGTAAATGGATAGGCCTTATTGTGCTTTTGCTAATCGCAGAAGTTTTATGGCTATTAATGGATCTGCAAGTTATTCATATCCCTTACTTTTCTAAAAAATCTGCAACACAAAATACAAAAGAAGCCGGATACATTATCAGCAGCAAAAAAGATTTAAAACGTCGCGGGGCAAATAGTCTCATCTGGGAAGACACGCAGCCGAAAGATATTCTTTTTTATCACGATTCAGTTTTAACATTATCGCAAAGTTCAGCGAAATTATACTTGAAAGATCAAACTGATCTTGAGCTTTCAGAAAACACATTAGTGACGCTCGAGGAACCTGAAGACAAAAGTAAATCAGAAATTCGTCTGCGTTTTTCGCGTGGTGATATGCGTGCCAGAAATCCATCGTTTAAAACTTCTGTTATTGGCGATGACTGGGTGATTAACTTAGATAAAGGTTCTGATATTGTTCTTCGTAAAGACCAGGGGTCGTATGAATTTGAAGTGGTTTCTGGATCGGCGACTTTAAAAACCGAAACCGGAGAACAAAACTTAACACAAGATAAAGTGTTAACACTGAATGATAATCAAAAAATTGAAACTCTTGTTAAAAGTGAAAATCTGCAATGGAAAGAAAAAAAGCCAGTTCGCATTTACACTTTAGATGATAAAGCAGATATTCCTTTAGAGTGGAAAGGTGATGCGACCACTCTGGTGATTAATAAATCTGGCGCTGCAGAACAAGGCCAAGAAGTTAAAGAAAGCCGTAATACAGCTTCAGTTAAGTTAGATCACGGCAGTTATAAAATTCGTCTCAAAAATGAAAGTGGTATTTCAGAGGCTAAAACGGTAGAAGTTTGGCGGGCTCCGCATATTTACTTAAAAAAGCCATTGCCGCGTGATCGTTTAAAAACAAACGAGCCACACGAGTTTGTTTGGACGACTGAAAATGGCGTAAAAACTTACCGCGTACAGTTTTTTTCTAAAGGGGTTCCGCTTCGCCAAGAAAATGCAGAGCAAAACTTTAAATCATTGAACTTTCAAGAAGAGCAAGATTTACAGTGGCAAGTGCAAGGTGAAGATGAAGAAGGTTTTGCTATACCGCCTTTATACAATAATGAAATTTATCTGCGTGATGAACCTCTGCAGGCACCGAAGTTAAAAACTCCAGGTGTAAAAAAAGAAACCGCTCCCGCGGGAGCTAAATTAAATTTTAAGTGGCAATGGCTAATTCAGGCTGTTTTGACAGAGGCTCAGGCTAAAGAAGAAAATTATGAAGTTAATTTTGAATGGGAGCCGGTATCAGGTGCTGATCAGTACGTTCTAGAAGTGTCATCAACACCAGATTTTAGAAAACCTGAATTAATTAAGACCTTATCTTCAACATCTTATCTGTGGAAGAAAGTAAAATATAAAAAATACTATTGGCGTGTAGCTTCGGGTAATGCCAAAGGCCGCATGGGGTTATTTTCTGAACCGATGGAATTACAGCTTGAAGAAATTAAAGTTGTCGAGGCGATACCGCAATCTGCCCCAGAACCAGTGGCAGAGAAGTCTGCTGAAGAAGAAAAAACAGAAGAACCAAAACCTTCGGAGGAAGTAGCAAAGCCTACAGAACCTGTAGTCGAAACAGAAATTGTACTTCCTGAAATTCCTTCGGGATTAGGTATTGCGCTGGCGCCAAGTTATAAATATTCAAAAACTTCAGGGGCCGAAGAAACAAATGTTGATCTGCAAGGGCCTGTCTTATTTGGTCTGCAATTAAGTTATAAATCAGGTTGGGTTAATAAACACAACTATCATTTTAACCTGTGGACAAGTATGCAAACATGGAAGCCGCAGCCACAAGATGAATATCCACTTCAAGATAATTTAAAAATTCGTGAATCTATTATGACTTTTGACCGCGGCACATTGAATGAAAAAATGCGCTGGGGTTTAATTGCTCATGAAAATTTTATTCCTGAACGTGAAAGCGAAGATTCATTGAAAGTTAAATCGCAGATAGCTTTTGGTTTAAGAGCCTCGCGTTTATTTGACGTAAGCGATGTATGGCAAAATACTTTAGGCTTATCAGCGCTGACTTCAGGTAAAACGCATGAAGTGATGTTTGATGTTCAAAGCAAAATGTACTTTGCAAAGCCAGAAGATAAATTTCGTTGGATGTTGGGAGTAGGGGCTAATGTGGTTCGCCAAACGCATAAAGATGGCGGTGGAACACAGGCTGATCTTATTTTCTTACTCGGACTCGAACAGTTTTAGGTCTTCTTAAACGCCAAGCTAAAATCAACGGTATTAATAGCAATAACGACATCAACCAGTGTGATGAATTGGACGGCGTATTTTTAACTAAACCGCAACCACCACTTTTAAAAGCGAAATCATCAATTTGCCCTGGGTTGTAAGTTAAAGTAACGCTGTTTACAAATGTTGGATTTGCGGAGTCTGAATTATTTAAACTTACGCGAAACTTCATATAGCGTTTTGAAGAGATTCCTGAAATTGCTGCGGCATTAATCCAACCTGAATCATCACTGGCAAAGTTGTCATCACTTCCAGCCACTTGAAGAGTAATATCAGAACTTACAGGATCAGCGACAAACGACTCATAAGTTACGCGTTTTGAACCGGTATCAAAACTTTTGCTGGTCGCTGTTTGTACAGTTCCCGAAACAAAACCAGCAATGCCTTCAGAATATAAAATGTTACTGTTGATTGAGCCAGAAAGGATTAAATTGCCTACACCTATCCAAGTACGGCCAGCGCCACCGATACCACCGCTACCATCAGGTGCAGTTTGACTTGAACTCGGAGCGCCCGTGCCCGGAGCGGCCGTAATCAAGCCACTAACTTTTACATCCAGAGTGGCCGGGGTAAAAATTTTGATATTACCGCCACCACCACCGCCACCGCCGCCGCCATTAGAAAAAGTAGTACCACCATTTCCGCCTGTTGCTAAGATAGCTCCACCGTTTGAAATAACAATACCACTTACAGCGTGAATCACAACTGTGCCGCCACCGGCACCGCCACCACTACCACCTTCGGTCGTAGATCCAGAACCGCCACCGCCACCGGCACTGCCATTTAAATTTGTAAATTCATGATCAGAAGAACCGACCCCGAAAGCTCCGCCCAAATTGTCGGGTGGGCCATTGAATCCAGCATCACCATTGATCGTGGTATTATAATAAGAGCCACCACCACCACCACCAGCACCATTAAGAGCTGAGGCCGCTAAACCGCCGCCGCCGCCAGTGGTTGCACCAGCTGTTGGTAATCCATCAGAACCAGAAGTCGATGAGTTTCCGCCAGCGCCGCCTGAAAAACCATCGCAGCGACCAGCGCCGCCAGCTCCACCAACACCACCTGCCGCATTGCCGCCGTTATTACCATTACACGTAATAACTCCATCAATGAGCACGGTCGATAAGCTATGAATAATAAGCGGGCCGTTAATACTAGAAAGTGTATGTGAAGAATCTAAGTGAAAACGTGTAACTTTTAGAATCGGAAATTGATTTGCATCAATTGTAATATGATTACCAACGACAGTTCCGAATTGTGAATAGGTTGCTGGTTCAAAAGCTCCATGGCTTCCATCGCTGACACTGAAAGTAGTTTGGCTCGTGGCCGTTTGCCCGTAACCATAGATCAATAGATCAGGATGAAGCACTCCTAATTCGAAATTCCAAATCAGAGTTGAGCTGTCTTTGTAGTTAAGCGAAGTGAAGTCTTCATTATATACCCGTGCCTTGGCGCTTAAAGAGACTAACAAGATAAGGCCGCCCAGAAATTTCATTGTAGTTAACCGGTCTGAGCCGCGTCTTCTGTGATTTTTAACGCTTGAAATACTTTTTCGCGTAAAATTTCAGAACGGAAAGGCTTAACAATGTAACAGTCGATTGCATGGCGTTTTGCGCTTGTGATTTTCATACGCTCTTGCGATTGCTGACTTGTCACCATGATAAACGGTGTTTGATAGCGTCCGTTATGTGAACGAACAGCTTTTAACAAAGATAGACCATCGGTACGGGGCATTTCCCAGTCCGAAATAATTAAATCAATTCGTTGAATCGTATCTAAAACAAAGCGATACGCTTCAGCTCCATCACGAGCTTCGATAAAGCTACGAAACCCGAACATGGTTAAGTAGTCTTTGATGATGCCGCGAACTTCATCGTCATCGTCGACGATCATGATTGTCATGCGGCTAATGTTAAGTTTACTCATTAACTTATTCCTCTTGTTTAATTGGAACCTTAATCGTTACTTCAACACCCTTAGCCGGGTGATTGCTTAA
This sequence comes from Pseudobdellovibrio sp. HCB154, assembly GCF_046267985.1. GTDB lineage: Bacteria > Bdellovibrionota > Bdellovibrionia > Bdellovibrionales > Bdellovibrionaceae > Pseudobdellovibrio. The sequence continues at coordinate 280,042 of NZ_CP176530.1, forward strand.
CGAAAATTCTCCTAAGTGCTCCGCTTCAATAATTTCTTTACAAATTGGTAAGCCAAGACCAGTGCCTTTGTTGCCTTTTGTCGTGTAGAACGGGTTCATCACGTAAGGTAAAACATCTTGTGGAATGCCCGGGCCGTGGTCGCGAACTTTAATTTCAACCCATGAATCTGGTTTATCACCTTCAGGGTTTGCACATTTTGCGACTGAAATATCAATTTGTCCTGAAGGCGACATTACATAGGCCGCATTCGTGAATAAATTGATAAACACTTGCACCAATGAGTGGTGATTCGCTTCAATTTCAACTTGGTGATATTTAATTTTAGTGACTTTGATATTACGTTTATTAAAATCATGAGCCATTAAATCAATAGCTTCATCGATACTTGCATTGAGTTTAATTTTTACAAGTTCTGGATTAACTTCAACGTTATTCATTTTTTTAAACTTAGATAAAACACTAGAAGCTGTTTCACCGGCTTTTAAAATAGTCGTTAAAGCACTGCGCATTTGCGCAAGGTCGCCTTTCATTAAAGCGATTTCTGCGTGACCTACGATGTGCATTAATAAGTTACCGAATTCATGAGCTACACTGCGGCCAACAGCAGCCACTGTGCTGTTACGTTCGTTTTGACGTAATAACTGTGAAGCTTCAGATAATTGTTCATCTTGTAATTTTTTTTGTTCTTTTAAATTCCACATCGCAACGGCGTTGCGGGCTTTTTGTAAAATAGCGCCATCAGTGAAAGGCTTATTCATATAATCCCAACGATCTGATTTATTAGCACCTAGAATTTGATTGATCGAATCAACAGTCCTATCGTGGTAAGCTGTCACAAAAACAGCATGAATTTTTGGATCCATTAAATGAATTTGGCGAACTAACTCGATACCATCAATTTCACTACCTAATAAAACGTCGAAAAAGCCCATCGCAAATGGTTTGCCATTTAAGATAGATTGTTTGATATGGTGTAAAGCTTCAGTCGGGTTTTTTGCCCATACCACTTCAAATTGGTCTTTATGACTTTCAACTGGCGTACCTGCGGGTTTATTGGGTGGTGCAGACCGACTCGATCGATTAATCGGAACAACAGCTGCCGGAGCCGGAGCGATAATCGACTTAATACCTTCAGCAATCGCTGGCTCGTCTTCAACGATTAACACACGCCAGTTGTATTCGTAATCTTTTTTGGCTTGTGGTAAATCGACGACGTTTAGTTTTTTTGCAGCTTGACTCATGCAGCACCTTCTTTAATTTCGTTATTGTCTAATTGTTTTTTTAATTTAATTGGTAATAAAATTTTAAAAGTTGTCTCTTTATATGGAGTCGAAGAGACAAAAGCGATATCTCCGCCATGAGCACGGATAAAACGACGGCTGATACCTAAACCAAGACCAGTGCCTTCATCAGCAGGTTTTGTCGTAAATTGCTTTTCAAATAGTTTTGGCTGGTGCTCTTCGGAAATACCGCTGCCGTTATCGCTGATCGTAATCAGGATATTTTCATCAGTTAATTCAGTAGCTAATTTTAAAATATGTTTTTGATCTTTGCCTAACATCGCCTGTAAGGAGTTACGCATTAAATTAGTGACAGCTTGAATAAATTCATCGCGGTCAATCGAGACTTCATCATAACCTTCGGCATAGGATTCGATCACATCAATATCTTGCTGCATGAAAAGATCAGCCATAATGTTTTTACAATCAATAACCAGCTGACGGGCAGAGTACGTTTTAATATCTGAATGTAAGCGGCTTAGTTTTCTCATACCATCGACGATTTTTCCGATGCGGCGGCTTTCATTAATTAAAAACTGCGTATCTGATTCAATATTATGAGTTAATTGCGTAAATGCTTCTTGCACAGAATCTAAGTTGTGCATGTCTTCTTGCCATAAGGTCCATGACTGGTCGACTTGCGAAGGCTGTTGCCAGTTCGCCGCTAAGGCTTGAAAGCCGCCACTGTTGTGGTCGTTCTTCCAGGCTGTGAAAATATCTTTCATTAAATCAAGCTGTGGTTGAATTTGGTTATGCACACGTTTTTCAACACCACTTAAACGAGCTAAAATACCTGTTAATGGATTTAAAACTTCGTGAGCGGCACGGCCCGCGATTTCACCGGCTGAAGCTAGACGAGTTGTCTTAAGTAAAGCTTCTTGGGCATCTTTAACAGCTTGGTTTTGAATCTCTAATTGTAGAGTGCGTTCTTTAACTTTACGATCTAATTCGCGGTTGATTTCTTGTAATTCATCGCGCGATTGTTTTAAATCAGAGATCATCTGATTAAACGAACTGGCTAACATTCTTGTTTCATCACGCGTATTAACTTTAATTTGCGTTGATAAATCGCCAGTAGAAACTTTTTCCATACCATGCACTAAAATAGAAATAGGTTCTGTTAAAGAGCGTGATAATAAGAAAGCAAATAATAAAGATAAGGTAATAACGATTAGCGCAAACGAAACCGAGCGCGACACAAGTTCGGTCACCGCAGAAAAGGCGTGGTCTTTAGAAACTTTTGAAAGAATAATGATTTGGCCTTGGTAAGTTTTAGCAAAAGCTCCTAAGAACTCTTGGCCTTGGTCTTGAATAGAAGCCACACTTAAATTAACTTTAGCTTCTTTGGATTTTTGAAACAGGGCGCGGTCTTTTAAATTTTTGGCCTGTTTCATCCAATCAAAATTTGAATGAAGTAAAATTTGTCCTGAATGGTCAACAATTGAAACTTCACTCATTTTAACAACATTTAAAATTTTTAAAATTTTATCGGGTTGAATATAACCCACAACCGCTAAATGATCTGTGGGAATACCTTTGCTGTCTTCGATCACAACGTTTCTGCCGTAACCGATCAGTGGCGTGCCGCCTTCAATTGAAGCGTTCCAGAAGTACTCACCATTTTTTAAAATTTCATTAAACGGAATCGGGCGGGCAGCAAGAAGGGTTGTGCTGAAAAAATCTGGATTAAGACCATAAGTTTCAGAATATTTTTTATCGCTGTAAGTTTTAATCGCTAAGCTTTGTTCTTGGCGATAAAGCGAGGCAAATACGACCGGAGAATTTTCGCCGAACACTTGTTCGGCAAAATTTTTAGTAGAAGAATTTGTTGATAGTGTGGCGAATAGTCTGAATTTGTCAGAAACACCTTTAAACTCGGTTTCAATTTCTGCTGCTAAGTTGGAAACCATGCTGCGGTTTAAATCAAACACAAGTTCTGTTTTATCGGTTTTAAAAACTGAGACGGCGATTAATAAATACACCACGAGACAGGACATGAGTAACGCACTCATGACGCCCAGAAACTTGGTTCGTATTGAAAAAAAGCCCTTCATTTTATCTCCGTAAAAGACCACTTCTTATCGGCCAAGCCGATGAATTTACTTAGGAAAAACCAGGTAAATAGGTGATTTTTACGGGCTAAACTAGACTAACGTAGGGTTCGAAAGGCCCTTTCATCGCTGATTGCATTCTGCCCTCCTGGCGTAGTCGAGATAGCTTTGATGCTATAAAGCGTATTAGGTGATAAACCGGTAATTGTTAACGTATGAGTCTGGACTAAAGCCGGGTTAACAGCGGTTGTACCTGAAGCCATAGTGGCTGTGTTTTTCCAATAACCTTGGCTTGTTGAAGCAATATTTGTTGTCCAACTCAAAGTGATACTGTCACGTTGCACATTCAGTAAGGTAAAAGACAAAATAGCTAAAGGTTGTTCTGCGGGAACACACGGATTTTCACTTTGATCTGGAAAATAATAATTCGCGTTTTCTAAAACTTTCCAGTTGCGTGCAAGCAGTTCATAGAACGGTGTTTTTGGCTCAACCGGATCTTTTGTGGAATCAAAAAATAAACTATTACCTTGCTGGCCACATAACGGATCAACAACAGTGTTACTTACGCCATCAGGCCATGGGCGCCACATGTTGACGAGTGAAATGTGATAACGAGGGCCTTGGTAATAATCAATCACCACTGGAATTTTTGTATTATGGTCTAAGTAAATAGCTTCAGTGGCACAGGCCATTTTTGTAGAGTGGGTTCCATCATTATTAACGATTGTTTTCCAGCCGCCAGCACCATCTGGAATTTTCACAACCGCACCATCATCAGCTAATGTGGCTAACTGGTAGTACCCGGCCGGTTCATCGGGACTTAACTGTAATTGTGATTCCATATGCAAACCAAAATACTCATAGAGAGTGGTTCCGGAAGCGTTGGTGACTAAAGAACCCGCTTGTGTGTAAAACCCACGGTCAAATGGACGCGTCGGAATAAATAAACGATCCAGATAAATATTGGCCTCAGCCACATGAGCATTATTTAAAAAATCGGCTAGGTTGTTATAGCGAGGTTGATCGTCAGTTAAATAAAATAAGTTACCGACAAGACCACGATCTCGCGCTTGTGGTGAATTGGTTTTAAAAGGATCACACACTGTGCGTTCAGGATCTGCCGATGGTGATTGCGGAGGCGTTGTATCAGGTTCAGTAACAACTGTGCTTCCGCTTTCAGTTCCGGTGCCTGCTTCAGTCAAACAGCCGCTGACAGCGAACGCTGTCGAAACTAGAAAGCTTAATAAAAAAAGCTTGGTTAAAAACTTCATAATTATCTTAACGTTTTAAAGACTCTTTCGTCTGAAGTAGTTGATTGTCCTCCAGGTGTCGTAGAAATAGCTTTGATACTGTATAAAGTATTCGGTGATAATCCTGTAATTGTAAGCGAGTGGGCCGTTACAAGATTGCCATTAACTTCCGTGGTTCCCGTCGCATTTGAACTGACATTTTTCCAGAAGCCTTGGCTCGTTGAAGGAATATTTGTTGTCCAACTTAAAGTAATGCGGTCACGTTGTACATTCAGTAAAGTGAACGACAGAATTGAAAGAGGGGCTTCTGTAGGGGCGCAAGGATTTTCAGTTTGTTCAGGAAACTGATAGTTTTGATTTTCTAAAACTTTCCAGCCGGCTAATAGCGTTTCGTAAAATTGTTTTTTTGGTTCAACCGGATTTACATCAAAGTTAAAAAATAAACCATTACCTTGACGGCCACAGTAAGAGTCATGATCAGCCACTTGATCAGGATCTGAAGGCCATGGGCGCCACATCGTAATTAAAGAGATGTGGGCTCCATTGCCTTGGTAATAATCCATTACCATCGGAAGTTTCGTATTGTGATCTAAATAAACGGGTTCAGTTGCACACGCTAATTGAGTTGGGTGTGGGCCATCGTTATTGACGATAGTTTTAAAACCACCTTGGCCATCAGCAACTTTTAACACGGCTCCATCATTAGACATCACCGCCAATTGGTAATATCCAGGCTCTTCATTAGCTGCCAGTTGTAAGTTTGAATGCATACGCACACCAAAATATTTATAAATTGAAGTGCCATCAACGCTCAAGATCGGATTACCGTCATTCATGTAAAATGGGCGATCACTAGGGCGTGTAGGTACAAAAAGACGGTCTAAATAAAGAGTCGCATTAGCTAGCTGACCGTGATTCATATAATCTTCAGTCGCTTCATACCTTGGCTGTTCAGGAGTTAAATACAGAAGCTGGCCCACTAAGCCATTTTCGCGAGATTGCGTTGAATTAGTTTGAAAAGGGTCGCAAACGGCACGTGTAATTTTATTTAATTCAGGATTTGCATCGTGATCAGAGACAACTGTACTTCCACTTTCAGTTCCGCTTCCTGTCTCTAAACAGCCGGAAATAAAAAATGTAGAAATAGATAACATTAAAATAACTAATACACCGCTAAACGTCCGCATGACAAAATTTTAACAAATACTGTAGAACTTGTGTGGAAAAATACACGGCTTTCTCAAGCTGATTCAGGCCAGTGTTTCATTCTAAGAAATCAAGACTTAACAATGCGTTTTTTTCGACTACAATAGAAGTCATCATGAGAAAAGTTCTTGTCTTTCAACATGTCGCTAACGAAATTCTCGGAACGCTAAATCCCGCATTGAAACAACAGGGCTTGCGTATTCGCTATGTGAATTTTGAGCGTGACCCAAATGCCACTCCGTCCATTGATAAATATAACGGTCTTATTGTGCTTGGCGGATATATGGGTGTGTACGAAGCCGATCAATACACACATATTAAAACTGAAATGAAGCTGATTGAAGAAGCTTTAAAAAAAGATGTGCCTGTTTTAGGAATCTGTTTAGGCGCGCAAATTTTAGCCCATGTGCTTGGTTCAGAAGTTCGTAAAGCTTCTGAAAAAGAAATGGGCTGGTACGATATTGAACTGACTACGGCCGGAGAACATGCGCCGTTACTTTCGCATTTTAAAAAGACAGAAAAAGTATTTCAGATGCACGGAGATACCTTCGACATTCCAAAATCTTGCGAACACTTAGCCCAATCAAAGATTTGTCCGGCCCAGGCGTTTAGTTATGGGCGTAAAGCGTATGGGTTACAATTTCACTTAGAGGTTGATGAAGCGATGATTTCACGTTGGCTTAATAATCCACGTAACCAACAAGATATTGAATCCAGCGGCGGCAAAGTTTCAGCAGAACAAATGAAAGCAGACACCGCAAAGTATTTGCAAAATTCTTTGAATTTAAGCCAACAGACATTTCAAAAATTCATTGATCTTTTTGAAATGAAAGAAAGACCAATCATTTTAAAATCAAAGTAGATGTTCTTCGACGTAACGTCTTTCAGACATGATGGCTTTAAAAGTTTTTAAAGCGGCCGCTTCTGCATCCTGAGGGTCAGAACTTTCGGTAAAGCTTTCGACAGTAATACCCTGATCTTTCAGTTCTGCTTGTAAATTTTCGGCAAAAGTTTTTACAAATGCTTTTGAAGCCTCATACACAGAGTGATAATTCGTGTATTCTTTTTCTGGATGGCCTGTCGTAAATAACAAGCGCCCATGATGTTCTTTTTTCATCTCTTGCACTACATGTTTAGCTAAATGCACCACTGAGGTGATATTCACCAGAATCGAATTTAATTCTTCTTCCATCGGAATTTCGCCGAAGCCACCTGAGGTAATCACATGCGCATTAAAAACGACGGTGTCTATCGGGCGGTGAATACTTTGAATTTTTTGAATTAACCCATCAACGCCTTTAAAAGCGCCTAAATTAGTCTGAATATGCTCAACGATTCCACCGAAAGCGCGAAATGCTTCAGCGGCTTCAACGATAGCCGGATTATAATCGGTGACAATTAAATCAAAGTTATTCTTAGCAAAGGCTTGAGCCAGTTCATATCCAAATCCACTGGCTGCACCAGTAATAACAGCTAGGGGGCGAGAATCTGAAATCGAGTTAATAGGATTTTTTTGTGCCATAAATTCTCCTTAAATTTATTAGTGCATGTTGATCACAACTTTGATGCACTCATTTTTTTGATCGTTAAAGAGTTGGTAAGCCTGTGGGGCTTTATCCAAATCTATGCGCTGGGTAATTACAAACGAAGGATCAAGCTGATCTTCCAAAACTTTTTGCAGTAAAGGTTTCATATATTTTTGTGTATGCGTTTGGCCCATTTTAAAAGTTAATCCTTTTCCGTAGGCCGCACCGAAAGGCATCTTATCTAAAAAGCCACCGTACATTGCAGGAATAGAAACGGTTCCCCCTTTTTTGCAAGCTTGAATGGCTTGGCGTAAAGCATCGGGTCTGTCAGTGGCTAAGCCCACCGCCATTTTTGCACGATCAAGTGTGGCCGTAATGGTGTGACCATGAGCTTCCATACCGACAGCGTCGATGCAAGAATCAGGACCACGTCCTCCAGTTAAATAATTTATTTCGTCTAAAACATTGTCACTATTTTCAAAATTAATCGTGTGTGCGCCAGATTTTTCAGCCATCTCTAAACGTTTTTCATAATGATCAATAGCGATCACTCGTTCGGCTCCAAGTAGGTAAGCGCTGCGAATCGCCATTTGCGCGACTGACCCAGCTCCCCATATAGCGACAGTATCGCCGGGTTTAATATTGCAGTTTTCTGCAGCCATGTAACCGGTCGGAAGAATATCACTTAAAAATAATACTTTTTCGTCCGGCACATCTTTTGGAATAACTAATGAGTTCGTATCAATAAATGGAACACGTAAAAATTCAGCTTGGCCTCCGGCATAGCCGCCGTACATATGTGAATAACCGAACAGGGCAGACCCTGAATGGCCGTAAAGCCGGTCAGCCATCACGGAATTTGGATTTGTGTTATCGCAAGAAGCATACTCTTGTTCTTTGCAGAAATGACAGCTGCCGCAGGCGATGTTAAAGGGAATAACAACGGTATCGCCCACTTTCACTTTCGTGACAAGAGCGCCCACCGCCATGACTTCGCCCATGGTTTCATGACCCAAGATATCGCCTTTTTCCATAGTAGGAATTGCGCCGTTATAAATGTGTAAGTCAGATCCGCTGATCGAAGCATGAGTTACTTTGATAATAGCGTCGTGGCGATTAATAATACTGGGTTCTTTAACGTTACGAATTCCAACTTCATGTTTTCCAAACCAGCAAAGCGCTTTCATACGTATATCCTTTTTAGTGTTTCATTTCAGGGGCGAGATCTTCATCACGGCCACTGGGTTGACCTTTTGTGGTCGGTACTTCGCCAGTTTCTAAGTACGCTTTTAAGCGGCTTAAATTAGTGAGTAATATTGAATCCGGATCTTCACCGACAAGTTGTGTAGCGAGTTTTCCCACGCGCCCGGCGGGGATAGAGTAAGCCATATGAAGCCGAACAATTGTTCCTAAATTGCGAGGTGCTTTTGAAAACCAAATCGAACCTGCTTGTTGTACTTCGGTTTTTCCCACGGTTTTCCACGAAATCATTTCAGCATATTTTTCTTCAGTGATTTCGGCATCCCATTCAACTTTAGGTCCATGTTCAAGCTGCACTACCCAGTGAGAGATTGTTTCAGAGCGCACTGTTAATGCGACAAGATCTTTCATAAAGTATGGAAGATTGCTGAAGTTACGAAAGAACGTGTAAATTTCAGCCGGAGATCTATCAATGATGATTGAACGGTGGATTCTTTCTTCATCGTGAAGTTTGTGCGCCATTTTAGCTTGAGCTGAGGATATTTTCGCTGAAGTTGTTTGAACCGGTGTAGTTTGCGCCATGGCGGTTTCTCCTTTTAGATAATGGGCACGTCAGTTATACGGGGATACTGCTTTTCGAGAGGAATAAAATCAGGTTCGACAAATTCAGAACTATCAAGAGGTTTTAAATCTTGCAGCGCTGGCCCTTCTAACACTTTTCCATAACAATCAAAACGTGAACCATGGCAAGGGCAGTCCCAAGATTTTTCAGCGTTATTCCACGAAACAACACCACCTAAATGGGGGCATGCCGCTGACATGTAATGGGCGACGCCGGCTTGATTTTTATAAACCGCCACCATCGCCATGCCATCGCGAAATATGCGGCCTTCATTTAAACGCAAATCTTCGATATCGGGTTTTGGACTAAATGACAGCCATTTACCATATTGGCCCGCTACATTTAAATTTTCACGCACGTAATTGGCCGTTGATAGAAGACTGATGCGTGAAGGATTGTATAAATCTTCCCAAGGGTTTTCACGTTGGGCAATTTGATCGGTCACGATCATGGCACCAATTGTACTATGAGTAATGCCGTTACCGGCGTCTCCGGTAATTACAAACACATTGTCGCGATCAAGCGGGTTGTGGCCTAAAAAGCCGATACCATCGACCGGTTCCATCACTTGCCCTGACCAGCGATAAGCCAAATCAACAATCGTCGGAAAACGTGAGCGCGCCCAGTCTTCTAAACGTTGATGGCAGTTTTCGGGATGAGCTTCTTGTCCGGTTTTATGATCTTCACCACCGACAATGAGTAGGTCGTATTTATCATTGTAACTTTCGGTGCGAATGTAATGATAAGGATCATCGGTGTCCCAATAAAGCCCTTTAGCTACACTGTCTTTGATAATATGAAAACCAATCGCATATGTACGGTAAGGCGCTTGTTTGGTGTGAATCGCAAAAACATCATTGACGGGAGTATTTGTCGCCACCACGAGCGATGAGCAGGTAACTATCGCACCACTTTGTGTTTTGACAGCGGCAAAATCGCGGTTGTGAAATTCAACAGCGGGTGAATGAGTAAAAATTTTTCCATCACCATCCACAATGCATTTTGCAAGACCCGCGATATATTTTAGCGGGTGAAGTTGCAATTGGCGTGGAAACGATAAGCAGGGGCCAGTTTTAAATTGGGTAAGAGGCGCATTGTCTAACATTTTTGCGTAGATAAGTCCTGCGCGGCGAGCGGCCGTGTGCTCGCGCATTAATGTATCAGGTTCAGCGTTGTCGCCTTGAAATAAATAACCAGAAAGTCTTTCTAAGTGGCAGTCGATTTTTTCTTTATTTACAATTTGTTCGATACGATCAAGTGCCGCTGTATGGCTCTGGGCAATCAGCCGCGTGCCTTCTTCGCTATGATACATTTCTAAATCGAAATAGCGTGTTCCTAAAACTGCCGACGCATGGGCTGTAGTACGGCCGGTTTGTCCGCTGCCAAGCTCAAAAGCCTCTAAGACGCAAACAGACTTTCCTTCTTTCATCAGCAAATAAGCCGTGGTCAATCCGGCAATACCACCTCCAACCACACAAACATCGACGTTGATATTATTTTTTAACGGGTCAAAAGTGGGCATATCGTGCGTATCTAACCATGCAGAAAGGCTTTCGCCGGGATGTAACTGATTCATAAAATTCCTTTTTTATTCGTTAACGTCTGTTGGCAAATATAAGCAAAACTTGTTCCTTTTAGCTGTGGGGAATTTTGTCTGGGAATATATTTTGCAAAATAAAGAACGGACAAAAATTTTAGCGAAGGGATTTTTATGAAAAATGAAATGAAAAAATCGATGACTGAAGACTTACGTGTGATCAGCGACATTATCGAAAGTGCAGGGATTTGTATGTTAACAACCCACAATCATGCCGGAGGGCTTTGTAGCCGGCCGATGTACACGCAAGAGGCTGATGAAAACGGAAATCTTTGGTTTTTTACATCATCTAATTCGCATTTAGTTTCAGAGATTCGCAGCAATCATCAGGTGCAATTAACTTATGCTTCAGGAAAAGAAAAATTCGTTTCAGCTTCAGGTAACGCTTACGAAGTTTTTGACCGCGCTCGCATGATTAAATTATGGACGCCGATGATGAAAGCGTGGTTTCCACAAGGCATTGAAACAGCAGATTTAGTTTTGCTTCGTGTAGAATTGCAAGATGTTGAATATTGGGAAACACCAAGTTCGCCAGTTATTAAAGTAGCTGGATTTTTTAAATCTATGGTGAGTGATAAGCCTTATACACCAGGCCATCACGAGAAAGTGAATTTACATCACTAAGACCTTATTAGGAAATGTGATTTACTTTTTCGTCGATCGGACGATCAATCATGAAATGCCCTTGCGCCTTGGCGCAATGGGCACAGCAAAAAAAATCCCCTTCGGCCTCAACACCATGACCAATAATCAGGGTGTTGCAGTGAGAGCAATGGGGAGCAAGTTTAGATATCGCACACTCGAAACAATCAAACACGTGAGATTCGCCATTCATTAAAACGGTAAAAGTTTTATCGTATTGGTTTCCACATTTTTCACATGTTGGCATTTCCATATGTGCTCCTCTTTATTTTACTGTGGTTTTAATAACCCCACAGGCAATTCTTGGCGCAGATTTTTGAGTTTTATCATCAGGCCCGCCGTGCACGATGATAGCGCGATTGATAATACTGTAAGTACCGCTAGCGCTTTCGCTAATTGATAAATGAGACACAGTGAATTCGCCTTCAGCCGTTCCTGCTTTATTGCTGCTCACCATCGGTAGATCGCCCGCATATAAATCCGGAAAATCTAAAGATGTGCCATGGCCTTCGTGACCTGGCATTTTGGCGTAATGTGGACCCGCTGATTTACCATCCACAGATGAGCAATCTGGTTTTTCATGAATGTGAAAACCAAATTTTTTGTTACGGGCCAGGTTTTTGATTTTGTATTTTACATTCACGCCTTTGGCGGTCTGAAAAAAATCAATTTGTCCTGAGACTTGTGATCCGTTTTTGGGTTGTAGTTCTGCGGTAACTTTTTCGCCTAGAGTTGTTTTATCTGTGACGCTTTCAGCGCCTGCAGAAGTTAAAGCGATACTTGTTAGAATGATAAAAGGTAGTGTTTTTGTTTTCATTGCGTATCTCCACGAGGCTTCGCCTCGATTAAATCGTACAATAAAAAAAGGCCAGATACTAGACATCTCGTATTTGGCCCTTTCATGGTTATTATGAGTATCAGTCATATTAGTCATGATTGTCTCTGCGAGGCTTCAACACCATTCTTTCGCCGAAGCGAAGTAATGAATTTCCGCCCTCCATGTCACATTGACAAATTTATCTATTGCAGAGCTGGTGCCATTCTCAGATCGAAAGTAATCGGCAGGATCAGAAATTGCGGGGTGCGAAAAAAGAAAACGCCCCGGGTGTTGGGGCGTAAATTATTTGTTAGCTTGTTTGTTATCACGCGAAATCAGAGATAGCTAAGTTAACCTTAGCTATCTCTGAAACTGCAGTGAATTCTAAAGTTAGGCTGGGGCGATCGTTAATCTGCGGCGCAGATTTCGTTCTTTCAGCTTATTAAAAAAGTTAATGTCGCCTGATAAAAGTTTACGTGCATTTTCGACGAGAGGATTGCGCGCATGAGCTGTCGAGCGTTTACTTTTCGCTTTGCTCGCAGATTTCGAACGACGTTTTAAAAGACTTTGTGCAACTTTTTTCATAGGCTCTCCTTGAGTTGATACGTGAGTGAATCACATTTTTACAGAGAGCAAACGCGAGGCCATTGCGATTTCGCAAAACTTTGCAGAGGCCTCTGGCAGAATCTGTAGATATCAAAAAATCTTAACTGAAAATCGCTTAAATAATAGGATGTTTAAAAATAATCGGGGAATTTCTCTACTTTTTGCTTGGGGAAAAAAAGTACCTATGCTAGATCACCCCGTAAATAAGAGGGGATTTAGTACGAATGAAAAAAGCAAAGATCTTAATGATTGATGATGATAAGGATATTCAAGAACTTATCTCGAGTTTCTTCCGAGTCCGTAACTACGATGTTGTCTGCTATGACGACGCCCAATCGGCTCTCGAAGATATCAGCAGTGTCAAAGTTAAAGCTGACGTGATTATCACCGACCTCATGTTACCAGGGTTATCGGGGATTGAATTCACCCAGCGCCTAAAAGTTTTAGGTAATGAGATTCCGATTATTCTAATTACCGCAAATAAGAAAGTAGAAACTGCGGTTGAAGCGATTGCCGCCGGCGCCTATGACTTTGTGGTTAAACCTCTGCACTTTCCACAGTTGTTAGTTTCTGTAGAACGTGCGCTTTATTTAACGCGTGTTGAAGAAGAAAATTCGACACTTAAAACTGTGGTGCAACTTCAAGAAGGTCATAACAGTATTGAAGGCATTATCGGTAAAAGCGCCGGAATTAAAAACGCGCTCGAGTTAGCCCGCCGTGTTTCTCAATCGAACGCCAACATTCTTATCACTGGAGAAAGCGGAACAGGTAAAGAAGTGATCGCTAAAGCGATTCATAGCATGGGTTCACGTAAAAAAGCGCCGTTTGTAGCGATCAACTGTTCGGCGATTCCAGAAAATCTTTTAGAGTCTGAATTATTCGGTCACTCAAAAGGGGCCTTCACAGGGGCGGCTGACAAAAAAGTGGGTCTTTTTGAAGAAGCTGAAGGCGGAACATTATTCTTAGATGAGATCGGTGATTTAACATTACCACTTCAAGCAAAAATTTTGCGTGTACTTCAAGAAAAGAAAATCAAACGTATCGGCGAAAACCAATACCGTGCGGTGAATGTTCGTATCTTGTCGGCAACTCACAAGAACTTACGCCAAGAAATTGCCAATAAAAATTTTCGTGAAGACTTATTCTTTCGTTTAAATGTGATTCCAATCTGGATTCCACCTTTACGCGAACGTAAAGAAGATATTTTACCGTTATCAGAGTTCTTTTTACGTAAGTATTCGGCTCTAAATAACACAAAAGTAAAACAGTTCGGTAAAGAGGCTCATGATTATTTAATGAACCACGCTTGGCCGGGCAATGTGCGTGAATTAGAAAACACCATCGAGCGTGCGATCGTGTTATCTAATTCGAATATCATCCGTTTTGAAGATGTTTGTACGGCCGATAACCGCACAGGCGGCGAACAAAAAGAAGAAGCAGGTGTTCGCTTTCCGGTGTTTGGCAGCAATAATGTGATGACTGTTGAGCAATTGGTGAACAAATACGTGCAACACGTTTTAGACCTTAATAACGGGGCTAAAGAAAAGACAGCGCGTGATTTACAAATCGACCGTAAAACGCTTTACCGCCGCCTACGTGAGATCGAAAGACAACAGGTCGAGCACTGAGTAGGGCTCTGATACATTCGTTAAATACAAAGGCCCTTAAGCTTAAAGTTTAAGGGCCTTTTTTATGGTTTAATTTTTAATTCAAAAACTACAGGTGGGCGTTATTCACGGCCGATTCAAATTGCTCAATAAGCGTTTGTAGCTGCGTGATGTTTTTCGCCTTAGCGGCCTGTTCAATGGCCACGGCAATATTCGTTAATTCATCAAAACCAAAGGTTATGGCATTGCCTTTAACCTGATGTCCTAAGCGTTCTAAAAAAGAGTAATCTTGCTTAGATAAAGCTTCTTTACTGGCAACGACATCTTGCTTACGGCGTTCAAGATATTTTTGGCGGGCTTCGACGGGAACTTGCATAGTCTCTATCATAATTTTCCTTCGGCTTTAAAGCAACATTTCGAGTAGTGATGTCCTTGGTTGAGTCGTTCATAAGAGCTAAAATCTGTTGCACTAAGGTGTCTTGGCTAACCGGTTTGGTGATCAATCCGATACAGCCTGATTCAAGGCTGCTGGCTTTTTCTTCACTCGAAGAATGTGCCGTTAAGGCTATAATCGGATTTGTAAAACCTTCCACACGCAAACGGCGAGTGGCTTCTAAACCATCCATTTGTGGAAGCTGAATGTCCATTAAAATCAGGTCGTAATCTTGTTCGCGCACTTTGCGAATAGCTGAGACACCGTTATCAACGACATCAGTAATGGCTCCCACTGACTTAAGAAAGAATTGAAAAATATCTTGGTTATCCTCAGAGTCTTCCACAATTAAAATTTTCTTTCCTGTCAGTTGGTTGTAATCCTGCAATTGAGCTAAAGTTTTAGGTTGAATAACGTCATCCATTAAACCAGTCACCCATTCAACACCGGCAATATCACCACACGGAATTTTTAATTCAAAAGTTGAACCCCGGCCTAAACGGCTTTCAATCAGCGTTACATCGCCGCCAAATTGCTGGGCCATACGTTTAGAAACAACTAAACCTAAACCAACGCCACCAAAACGGCGCGTGCTTGAAGCATCGGCCTGCGAAAAAGACTGAAAGAGATCAGCCTGGTCATGTTTAGAAATACCGATGCCAGTATCAGTCACGCTCACGACTAAAAATTTTTGCCCGTTAGCCGAAGTTTCCGCTGAAAAAGTTAAACTGACAGAACCTTCTTCGGTAAATTTCACGGCATTACCTAAAAGATTTGTCATAATTTGTTTTACGCGCGATTCAGCGGTTAAAACGTATTCAGGCATTAGGCCTTCAGTTTTAATCTTAAATTCAACACCTTTAGTGACAGCGCGATTACTCATGGTCAGTAAAACATCTTCAAACAGCGAACGAACTGAAATACGGTGGGTGCTGATAAAAATTTTACCGAACTCGATATTTGAAATATCTAAAATGTTGTCAATGATACCTGTTAAATGTGAACTGTTTTTCTGAATATTTTCAATCAGCGTCTGGCGTTCAAGCGGATTATCTGTACGGCTTAAAATTTCAGAATAGCCGGTAATAGCATTGAGCGGCGTTCTGATTTCGTGGCTCATATTCGCTAAGAAAGCTGATTTCATGCGATGTGATTCTTCAAGTAACGCTTTTTCTTTTGTTTCGTGAAGAATCGCATTTTCAAATTGTTTAAAAAAGCTTAAAAGAAGCCCGACTACTAAAGCGGTAGCAAGCGCCACCACGTGACCTAAATAACGGTCACTCAGCGATAGAAAATCTGGCAAAGCGATAACCGAAATTTTCCAACGCTTTCCGTACATTTCAACTTCATGAACTTTCTGTAATGATGAATCACCTTCGCGCCCCGGAAAACGGGTGTAAGCTACAGTTTCTTTATTTGTTTCTGGATCAATAAAGATTAAAGAAAAATTCACATGCTCTTTGACGTTGTTCGCTTCACCTAAAACATGGGTAAATAAATCCTTAAAAGAGACGGGAATATAGATAAGACCCTGGGCTTTAGCGGCGCGCTCCTGCACTGTTGCTGGTGTTTGTTTTTGGCCAAAGAACGGCATAGCTAATACGAGAGAAAAATCTTCAGTATTAAGCTTTGCTTTTGGAGTCAGCGGGTAAGTTAAGGTGATTGAAGCCGTGGTCAGTGATTCAAGAATATCGTTTTTGTGCGAATTCGGCAGGCGAGACACCAGTTTTTGCAGTTCAGCGCGGGTCGAAAAATTTAAGCCTAATAAATTGTAGGTCGTTGATTGTGCCTGTAAATTTTCGGCAAAAGCACGAAAGCGTTTTTTATCCGGTTGATGGCCAGCATGGGCGTCAAGATAAAGGCGGCTATAGGCCAGCGACGACCCATAATTATTTAAACTGTTCGCCAAGGCCGAAGTCACCGTTTCGGCTTCGTACTCAAGGCGGTGATTAACGTCTTTTTGAATCGATTTATGAACGTGAGCCCACGAGATAAAACCAATGATCGTCAGTCCAGCGATAATAGCTGTAAAAATCTCTTTGTCGAAGAATACTGAAAATGTGTTTTTTAAAAATGATTTCCCCATAAGGTCGGACTGTTTTTACATACGGTTAAAGGGGGATCAAAAAAAAGTTTTTATTTTTTTCTTAACGGGGCAAATATCAACAAAGTGCCAAAAAACACACCCTGTTTAGGGGGCTTTGACAACTATTTGATGATTAAAATCAAAGAAATTTGCGAAGAAACTACAAAGACTGTTCCAGTCGCTGTAAGCGGTGCTCAATAACACGTGTCATCGGTAAAACGTAATTATGAATCAATCTTTTAGAGAGTTCTTTAGAATAGTCTTTAATACGCGTAATAGTTGAAGGAGTAACGCTACGTTCAGTGGCGTGTTTTCGTTCGCTGCGTGGCCCTTGGCGGTGATGTCTTTTTTGAGTTTTAGTCATAATTCCCTCCTTGCTTAAAAAATTTTGTAAATTGCAAAATGAAAGCCACGCCAAAGCTTGGAAAGCTTCTTGCTTTAAGCTTTTTATATGACAAATAAACCGACGCTGGGTCGCGATTTCGACCGAGATAAAAATTTAACGTACCGTCCTCAGGATGAATCGGGCGATTTGCCATATCACCCTTTGGTGATGATTGATACGAAACAACAGGAATCAATCGTTTCGCTGATTCTTGAACAGCATCGTATGTTGTATGAATTCACAAAAACTCTTAAAGATTCAAAATCAAATGAAGCAGCAAAGCAAAAAGCTTTATTTGATTTAGTGGGTTTGTGGGTGCCCCACGCACAAGCTGAAGAAAATGCTTTATATGACGAAATTATTTTTTCTAAAGAAGTGCAGCACCAGCTCGACGAGGCTATTGAAGAGCACGCCATTATGCAAATTATGATTGAAGAGCTTGAAGGTTTAAATTTTCGCCTGACCTGGAATAAAAATATCGAACAAAAAGCGAAGGCTTTAGCTGACGTGATTGACCGTCATGTGCTGGTTGAAGAAGAAAGTTATCTTAAGCTGGTTCAAGATTTAATTCCGCCAGAAAACCTACAGCTTCTGGGGCGCGAGTTTACACGCCAATTTGAAGCTGTAGCTTCTCACTACAAAGCGTCGCTTAAGCCTTCGCGCATTCTGTCTTAAAAACTAGTAGTGATGCTGAGAAGCTTTTGTTTGTAGGTTTTTGGGAGCTACGTTTTGGCTAAATTTCTCCAGCATTCGTTTAAAAAATAATTTTACTTTTTTAGTGAACGGGTCGTTTTCGTACCAACCGTACTCAGCATTGTATTCCGGAACAACTCCGCCTTCGTCTTCCCATTTTTCTAACTGTAATTCTGTGGGTTTGTGCGATTGGCGCTGTAAGAATCGTGAAAAAAGCGAATCAGGATTGTCCGGTTTTATATATCTTTCATCCGGTTTCATCTGTGGGTGAATGTTTTGTTTGTTGTCCATAAACCCTCCTTGGCTTTTTGCTGTAAGCATTATCTTTATTGCAAACTTAAGACCCGCGTTAGTCTGAGGAGCTTTGCCCTAGTGTTAAGTGGTGAACAAATTGCAGTCTGATTGGTGATGGTAATAACAGAATGCATAACGGGGAGTTTATGATTTTTAAATATCTAATTCTGAGTTTGTTTGTAGTACCTGTGTTGCCTGCAGCGGCAGCGATCAATGATCGTGATGGTAAAATCACAGTTCCATATCAGGGACTTGAAGATTTAAAAACCACTGTGCGGGTGCATGACCGTTTAAAAACCAACGTTCGCAATTACAGCACTGATAGTTTTACGATTTATACCCAAACCGGCCGAGTCACCATTGAAGGACGGGTAAAAACCCAGGCCGAAGTTAACGACATTATTAAAACAGCGAACAAAGTTCCTGGCGTAAAACAAGTGGTCAACAATCTTATTGTCGATCCAAATTTATAGGGGGATTTATGGAAAAAAAACCAACAGAAGCAGAAGCATTATTTAATTTAGAAGAAATCAGACGTCATGCCATGACCTCAATGAATCGAGGCGCTGTCACCGGTGATTACCCGCTAGATGTAGAGAAAGCCTGCCAATTGTTAAATGAAGCTTTGGCCACAGAAATTCTGTGTGTGCTTCGTTACCGTCATCACGCGGTCATTGCTAAAGGTATTAATGCGCCTTATGTGGCTGAAGAATTTAAAGAACATGCCGCCAATGAAGATGAACACGTTTGGGCTTTAGCTGTGCGTATTGATCAGTTGGGTGGAAATCCAGATTTTAACCCGGATACCATTAAAACCAGAACCGCTACCGAATATGGTGCTGCGACTGATTTAACGGATATGATTCGTGAAGATTTGGTGGCTGAACGTACCGTGATTGAAGTTTACCGTCAGATGATTGCTTGGTTCGGTCATAATGATCCAACAACTCGCCGTCTGTTAGAAAAAATTCTGGCTGATGAAGAAGAGCACGCGAATGAACTAGCGGATTTGCTTGTTGTATCCAGCCGCAAAACTTTGAACTAATTTTTTTCTTTAGTTAGATCTGGGTATTTTTCTTGGATTAAATATTTTAATCCAAGCAGGATGCCGTAATGACTGCCTTTTTCGTCCTTTTTATCGGTGATTGATAAGCCATACCGAATATCACTGACAACTGAGAAGCGATCATTGTTCCATAATTCAGTCGCTATCGAAAAATCAAAACCATAATCCACAGTATCTGAGGCTGATGTATTTATCGTTGCACCAGGCGCAAAGTCATTGTGAATAATGCGCGGTTGCCCCATAGGATAAGACGACGAAAAAGCTAAAGACGCTGACCATAACGGGCTGATAAAATAGCGATAACCCATGGTTACATGCATAAGTTCTGTTTTCTCGGCGACAACAGTAGCACTGTCTTTACGAAAGTAAGCTTTCTGCATGTGAAACATTGCAATCTCTAAAGCGCCATATTGGTTAAGATCACCTTGTACGATAAGCCCGACGCCTCCAAACCAAGGCGCTTTGGCGCCGCTGTCAGATCCGGGATAATCGGTGCGTGAAACAAACGGGCCTAGAGTGGCTGTGACATTTCCCTCTTTTGGTTCATAAGCAAAAACTTTCAAGCTTAAGCAAAAAAACAGCAGAAAAGAAACTTTTACGTTTGTCATAAGGCAAGATTACGGTTGATGATAATAAAAGTACAACCAAAAAACTTGCGGAGAAAATTTTTTGCGTAAATTATTTTGTCTATTCAGCTGCATCATGATCGGGTGGCCGGTTTACGCCCAGAAAAAACCTGTGGTTGAAAAAGATCCTGATTGGGAGAAAAAATTTATTCAAAGTAATCGCGATATTTCGGCATGGTTTGACGGGGTCACCGAAGGTATTGATTTATTCTTAACCGGAAAGCGTGTTTCAAAAGAAAGAAATAAATCCAGTTTTCGCATTGATAATACAACGACCATTACTGAAAGCGAAAATTTTAATAACACTTCAAGTATTTCAATCCGTCCACGTCTGCAAAATTTAGAAGAATTCATGCAGTTAAAATTCACTTCGTACGATGAAAAAGAAGACGGCCGCGGGGTTGAAAGCGGTTATTTACGTAAAACCCAACGCCGTAAAAATTACGGAGCCACGTTAGGATTTTTTCGTAAATTAGGAAACGTGCGTACAACTTTTCAGCCGCGCATTGAGTTACAAGACCCGTTAAAAGTTTCGCAGTCATTGGCGTTTGAAAGCGTGGCCGAAGTTAAAGATTTTCAAATGAATCCTAAGTTCGAACTTTTCGCCGATGCCGATAAAGGCACAGGCACATTCCAAGCGTTAAACTTTAATTACGAATTTACTCCGGTGTGGGATATTACGCTCATTAACGAAGGTGAATACCAGGAAAAGATTCATAAACTATTTGTGACAAATGGTTTAGCCCTGGGGCAGGGGTATGCAGAAAAAACGACATTTATTTACAGCTGGATTTTTAATTCTCATAACCGCGAAAAATACCACCTGCACGAGCACGTGGTCTCGGTGACGTGGCATCAGAATATTTACCGCAATATCTTAGATTTTCAATTGCAGCCTTTTTTTAATTTTGCCAAAGACAATCGTTTTAAAGGCAGATCTGGTTTAATTTTTAATATCAGTGTTAATTTTTAGTAGCGTACTAAAGCTGAAGCCCAAGTAAAACCGGCACCGAAAGCCACCATAGAAATGGTCATTCCGTTTTTCAATTTTCCGGCTTGATAGGCGTCATACATTCCTAAAGGAATTGTTGCTGCTGTGGTATTGCCGAATTTTTGAATTGTTGTGTGGGCACGCTCAAGCGGGATACCCATATCTTCGCAAATTTTTTGATTAATTCGCACATTAGCCTGGTGGAAGAAGTGCATATCCACTTCGCTTAAAGTCAGTTTAGCTTCTGTGAGGGCTTCACCTAAAACTTCAGGCATTTTTGTGACTGCATGAGTGAAAACTAAACGTCCGTTCATCTGCGGATAGATTTTTCCGGCATCAATCATTTCGTGAGTGATGCGTTCTGCGCCCAAGCCACATCCCGGCGCCTGTATACATAATTCAGCAGCCCCTGCGCCATCAGCATGAAGTTTAGTAGTTAAAATATGGGGATCTTTCGTTTCATCTTTAACATCTGTGGCTTGTAAAATAACAGCCCCAGCCCCATCTGCAAAAATAATTGAAGTGCCTTTGCCATTAGGTGTTTTATCTAAAGCTTTTGATTGAATTTCAGCGCCAACTACAAGCGCACATTTATAAACACCACTTGATAAATATTGATTGGCTAAAGAAACGCCGTAGATAAATCCAGAACAAGCTTGGCGAATATCGAAGTAGGGTACTCCCGGTAATCCTAATTTTGCCTGAACAAAAGAGGCACAGCCTGGAAGATCCATATCGGGGCTTGAAGTGGCTACAACAATAAGATCAATTTGTTTAACATCAATTTTTGCATTTTGAATGGCAATTTTCGCAGCTTCAACGGCCAAATCAGAAGTGCCTTGGTCATCTGTAGCCCAGTGACGCTCAACGATTCCTGTGCGTTGTTGGATCCATTCATCAGTTGTATCCAACATTTTTTCTAGATCAGTATTTTTAATAACTCGCGTAGGAACATAACCACCGATACCGGTAATTTTGGCTGCTTTTTTCATAATTTAAAGTTTAGCTTAAATTATTTTACTGAAGCTAGTTGAAACTTCTCAAAACGATTAAGCTCGTCTTCAATACGTTGTTTTGTCGCTACACTTTTATGTTTACCGACCCAAGTCCATTGTTGGATCAACAATTCTTGTTTTTCGCGGTCGGTTTTTAAATCGATAACCGCTTTGATTTCGTTATCGACTAGCACAGGTAGGGCGAAGTAGCCAAAAACCCGTTTGTTCTTAGGAACATAAGCTTCAAAACGATGATTATAATTAAAGAAAAATTCTAAACGCTTGCGCTGAATAGCTAGGGGATCAAAAGGCGAAAGAATGTGAACTAGTTCTGAGGGTTTTATCTTTTGCTCCAACGCTTCGGAGCGAGTATAAAACACATTCTTTTTCTGATCTTTAAGAGCCACTTCGACAAGTTCGTTATTTTTTAAACGCTCAGATAAAAGTTTTTTCACCATAGTTTTTCTTTGTGCTTTTTCTAAATGGCAAATACTTTCAACATTCACTAGAGCCTGTGAGCGCAGGGCGCGATCAATCATGTAATTGCAAACTTCTTCAGGTGTGGCGGCTTTGGGTTTTTCTTTCCAGTCAAAGTGTCTTTCAGTTAACTCATATTTTTTTAACATGCCGACACGTTCGCTGATCGTTAGTTTTCCGGTGTGAAAACCTAATTGCAGGGCGCGTTTTGATGGTTTTTTACTGGCCCAGGCATGATCTTTTTCAACCAGCTCATCGTCATTGATATCGCGAATTGAAATAGCGCCTTCGCGTTTAATCGTTGCAAAAACTTTTTTCATGTCTTTGGGGTCAACAGGGTAAAACCAGGTTCCGGGATCATTTTCACGACGTTTCATGTCGTGCATAAAAAAACGATAATCGGCTGTCGGAACATACGCCAAAGCATGAGTCCAGTATTCAAAAACTGATTTATCTGTCGTCTGCGCTTTGTGAAGATCGGTTAGTTTATATTTTGGGATACGTGTGTAGAGAATGTGGTGATGGCAACGTTCGATCACATTAATGGTATCGATTTGTACATATCCTAAATGAGAAATAGCTTTCACCACGGCTTGTGTACCTTGGCCAAAAGGATTTGCCACGTTAAGACGTTGGGCATCTATCAATAGATCTTTGGCTTGCGCCTGAGAAATAATTTGAATCATTCTGTGTTTCTTTCTAAGATTAAAACACCAATTTAGCAACGGAGAACTTATGAATTGTTACTGCCAATCAAATATCAGCTTTAGTCAGTGCTGCGAACCTTTTTTAACAGGTCAAAAACAAGCACCAACGGCAGAAAAACTAATGCGTTCGCGCTATTCAGCGTACGCGACAGCAAATATCGATTACTTGAAAAAAACTTTAGCTCCAGAATCACGCCATGACTTTGATACCGCGACTACAAAAAAATGGGCTCAAAGTGCAAAATGGAAAGGTTTAAAAATCGTTTCAACAAGTAAAGGCACTGAAAACGATAATAAAGGAACTGTCGAATTTATCGCAACTTACGAACAAGATGGTGAAGGTTTAGATCACCATGAAGTTTCGCAATTTCGTAAATCTGAATCTGGCGAGTGGTTTTTTATCGATGGCGATGCCCACACTCACCGTGAAGGTGAAGACCCTCATCACCACCACAAACCACAACAAGTTGTGCGTGAAGCTGCAAAAATCGGGCGAAATGACCCATGCACTTGCGGCAGTGGCCGTAAGTACAAAAAATGCTGCGGAAGCTTAGAGGCTGAATAATTGCAGAGATAAACCAGAAGGAATAAAAGCCTGATGGTTTATTTTACGATCTACGATTATTGGTGGTTTTATTTAGGCTTTGTGGCCTTTGTCGCCTTCGTTCTTTCTCTAGATCTGGGAGTTTTTCATAAACAAGCGCACGTGGTTTCAGTCGGTGAAGCCGCCATTTGGACCAGCATATGGGTGAGCTGCGCACTTGTTTTTAACGTGCTATTTTACTATTACGCAGTCTATGTCTTATCAGAGCGTGCCTCGCTGATGCAGCTTCCAGGATTTGATCCTGAACTGACCGCAAAAAATCTGGCGATGGAATTTACGACAGGCTTTTTGATCGAAAAAGCCTTAGCGATAGATAACATTTTTATTTTTGCAGTGGTATTTTCGTATTTTGGAATTCCGCGGCTGTATCAACACCGAGTTTTATTCTGGGGAATTTTTGGCGCTTTGATTTTTCGCGGCATATTTATAGCCATTGGTGCCGAGCTTATGAAAATTCAAGCGGCGGTCATTTTCTTTGGTATTCTACTTTTTGCTACGGGCATTCGCATTATCATCACCCGTGAAAAAGAACCAGATTTAAGCCAAAATTTTTTCTTGCGGCAGATGAATCGTTTATTTCGTATTGAACATGAAATTAAAGGCGATCATTTTTTTATAACAAAAGACAAAAAAATTTATCTGACGCCGCTTTTTGTGGCGCTTATTTTTATTGAGCTTTCAGACATTCTTTTTGCCATTGATTCAGTGCCGGCGATTTTTGCGATCACGAATGAGCCTTTGATTGTTTTTACCAGCAATGTGTTTGCTATTTTAGGTTTACGTTCAATGTATTTTTTTCTTTCTGGAGCCATTGATAAATTTAAATATATCAAGTTCGGCCTTGCTGGCGTGCTTATGTTTGTTGGGCTAAAAATGACGTTTTTGAACGATTTGTATAAAGGGCATTTCCCGATCTGGTTATCGTTATTAATCATTGTTTTGATTTTAACGACGTCGATTCTAGCTTCAATTTTCCTCGACAAAAAACCAATTTCTTCGACCAAGGTCTTACGCTAAATAGCTAGATCAATTCAGTTTCAGAATATCATTTTGATAGTCATTCCTACTCACTATAGATTTAAAAAAGATTTATTATAGCGGAGAATCTGAAATGAAATCATTACTGACGTTGGCGTTACTTTCGGCTACTCAAGTTGCATTTGCCGGAAATTCTTTAAGTACAAAAATTCACAATCAATATGTCTCATTGAGAGCTATGGGTATGGGTAATGCTTATACCGCAGTAGCTGATGATTACACTTTGCTTTTTTATAACCCAGCGGGTTTTGCTAAAAAGAAAAATAATGAAATCCAATTTTCAATTGTAGGCGCTGGTACTGCGAAAGACACGATGCCTTTTGCTAAAGATGTACAAGATGCTTCAGACACGCAAGGTGATGACACTGATAAAGCCAATGCGATTTCAGCCGTTCTTGATAAATATGCCGGTAAAACTATGGGTGGCCGCGTGCAGGCGGCTGAAATGTTCTGGATCAGAAAACACTGGGGTTTTGGTTTAGTGCCTGTTGATTTATCTTTAGATGTCACGGTTGATAAACAGCTTGGCCCTACAGTCGATCTAAACGTTATTAAAGATTCGACTTTAGCTATCGGTGGCGGTGCTGAAGTGAATAAAGAATTATCTTGGGGTGTAACTATTAAAGGTATACACCGTTTGCAAGTTTCAGAAAAATTAATCGCTGTGCAATTAGCAACTGAGCCAGATCTGGTAGACGCTGACCGTGCTTCAGAAGGTTTTGCTGTTGATGGTGACATTGGTTTACTTTATTCACCATCGTGGTTCAGTAAAACAGTGACGAAACGTATTCCTGCGCAAGCCTCTGCAACGGCAAAAGTTAAAAAAGCCCGTGCTACAGAAATAACACCTAAAAAAGAAGAAGCTCCAGCTGACGCTTTAAGTTTAACAGTCGAGTCTGGCAGTTCAGAAACGGCTAAAGTGGCTGCCGCTTCGGGAACAGTTGAAACGGCTTCAGGTACAGCTGAAGTTAAAGCTGAAGAGCCTAAAAAAGAAGAAAAACAAGAATCTAAGATTGTTGAAGTTCAAGAAGAAACTTACCCGTTAACTTTTTCATTTGTGGCGCGAAACGTTTTAGCTTCCAGCTTTACGAAGCAAAAATTAATTAACAAAGATGCAACGATGGCTCCGGAAAAATTGCAGCGCGTATTTGATATCGGTTCGCAGTACGAATTTGCCACATTTGGAAGTTTAACTTTACGTGCAATGCTTGATTTCAAAAATTTAAATCACGATCAAGCTTCGACATTGATGAAAACAACCCACGCCGGTCTTGAATTTGATTATTCACCAAGCGGTTGGTTTAAAGCCCAATTCCGCGGTGGTATGAACCAAGGTTATTACACGGCAGGTACAACATTACTGTTAGGTGTTTTCAATATCGAAGCAGCGACTTACGGTGAAGAAGTAGGTACTTCTTCTAATAAAGTTGAAAACCGCGTGTACGCTGCTAAATTCGGAATGAATTTCTAGTTAGCTGGACAAGGAAGGCCAGGATAATTCTGGCCTGTTAATTTATACTTAATGCAGGCTCCAACATCAGCTGGAGTCGCTTCAGCCACCGCTCCGCTTAACTCTGTACAATATTTTTGTAATTCACTTTCATCTGAATCTGATGAGCTATTTGAATCACAACTGCTTTCGTAAGTTTCAATCACAATGTTTCCTAACGTACTTGCATCAACAGCGGCAATCGCTGTCGCATAGTCGTTTGCATCCGC
This sequence comes from Pseudobdellovibrio sp. HCB154, assembly GCF_046267985.1. GTDB lineage: Bacteria > Bdellovibrionota > Bdellovibrionia > Bdellovibrionales > Bdellovibrionaceae > Pseudobdellovibrio. The sequence goes on from NZ_CP176530.1 coordinate 306,561, forward strand.
ATTAGCCCCAAGTGCAGCTCCGGTAACAGTTGCAATGTTCACCATTGAAGCTAATTGTGTATAGATGCCTACACCTGATGCGCTACAAACACTAAATGCAGCATCAGCATTGGCTATATCTGTTGCAGGTACACCAGAGCTTGAAAACTTCAATTGAGAAATAATCGCCATTGAACCAGAGCAGCTTGCACATGAAGTGTCCGTATTCGAAGCATCAATTGCCTCAATTAAACCCGTCGGTGATCCAAGATTTTCCTGAATAAAATAAGCGGCACATTTTAATTGGTTTGCTTGCGGCGAAGTATTTGAAGCTAATTTGCTTACACAAGCTTGAGCGCCAGCAGGGGCGGCCGAGTTTAAACACATTTGTGCATCTTTGATTGTATCCATTTCGCTTTCTTTTTCACAGGCTGTTAAGCCAAATACGGCGAAAGTTACAGTCGCTAATAATAAGTGTGAGGGTTTTACGGTTTTTTTCATAATATATTCCTTTATTTTTTTTAGGCCGCAGACTTCGCGTCTTCGGGAAGTCGCTCAATAAGTTCATCGCTGGCGTTTTGGTTTTTAAAAACTTTTTGTAATTCAAATAAAGAGGTAAAGTTGATTGGCTCTGGCGCAATCATCTTCGCACGGCGGTCGAAATGGTTGTAACGATTTACTTGTTTGTTCAGGGTTTTGCTGACCATCACCATATCATTGATTAAGCGTACGATATTGATTTCATTTTTAAAGTCTGAGCCCATAAAATCAGTTTGAGCAGGATCGTGCGCTGGTGCAGCTTCAGCGCCTTTGTCGACTTTGGCTAATTCAATAAAGTTATTAATTTTTCTGCAAAGTTCGATGTAATCCTGAAAGTCTGAGTTCTTTTCAAATGTCAGATCAGAAAGTTGCGACAAGCTCACATCAATAGGTTCACCTGATGTGATGCTCGCAGGGTACGAAGCTTTAAAATGCTTCGCTTTTTTCTTCACGCGATTTTTTAAATTAATTCGGTAGGCAGCCATTTTGGCTTCTACTTTTGAAATATCATCACGTAATGTGCGTCTTTTCATGCTTCGTAAAACATGTAAAACGATAAAGGTTCCGAAGCCCATGATCGTGATTTTAATGATTAATCCTAGGAGTGATAAAATGCCTTCCACACTCAATTCATCGGTGCCTTTGCCGTGAATATTTAATCAAGATTCTTTAACAAGTTAGGCTCTTCATTTTGAAACAATTTTTGTACAGTGACGATAAGTTTGACAGGCTTTAGGTCCTCAAACCCTCTTATAATGAGACATGTTTTTGGCTTAAGACATGCTTTGTCTTTTTCTGTTGAAGTTTATTTAAAACAAATTGAGGTATACTTTATGAAAAATTTAAACGTTAAAGCTGTTCTTGCCTTATCATTATTAGCTTTCTCTGCCTGCGATAAAGGTGGCGGCGGAAATAACAACACACAAGTTGTTGGTGTTCCGGGTGTTATAGCTAGAAGTTATAATAATGGAAATCAAAGTTGTACGGTGAATGGTGATAATACTTATTCTTGTACAGAGATGGGCCGTACTACAAATGTAATCCGCTATGATAGCGCGATCACGTTCTGCCGTAGCATTTCAGATGAATATACGAACAATAACATTGCGATGATGACTCGCCAGCAGATGTATAACGAGAATAATTGCCAAGCGGTAATTAATGGTAATGTCGGTAATAATGGCGGTTGCGGAGTTGGTTTAGTTATGCAAAACGGTATGTGTGTTTATCCAAACGGACAGTATCCAACAAATCCGACTCTTCCAACTAACCCAGGCACGAACAACCCAAACATGAAGTCTGTTCAA